>JAHIQI010000053.1 GCA_018902755.1 Pseudomonadota bacterium
AGTCCCGCATGGGAACCGTGCCCTGAGCGTAGCCGATCACGCAATCGACCGTGCCCTCGGCAAGAAGCTTCTTGGCCGCCTCACGGATTTTTGTGACTAGAGACTCCATCAGGCCACCCTCCGGATGTCTTTGACCATGCGCTGGGCCGGGCCAAGCTCTTTGACTGCGTCCGTGACCTTGATGACCGTATCCTGGAACTTGGTGGCCTCGGCCGAGGAAATCCAGCTGAAGTGCAAGCGGCCGGGTTCGATGCCAACGTACTCCAGGAGATTTTTCAAAACGGCGAACCGCCGTCGGGCGAACATATTGCCAGCTATATAGTGGCAGTCGCCCGGATGTCAGCCGGAGACCCAGACCCCGTCCACTCCCTGTCTGAAGGCCTGCAGGATGAACTTGGGGCTCATCCGCCCGGTGCAGGGAATGCGGATCACGTGAATGTTGGGGGGGTACTGCAACCGGCTGACGCCCGCCAAATCGGCCGCGCCGTAGGAGCACCAGTTGCACAGGAATGCCGCTATCCGCGGTTGGAACTGTTCATTCTCACTCATGGGACCGTACCGTCCTATTTCTTACAGAGCCATGATCTGGGCCATGACGCCCTGATTGGTGAAGCCTCTCAAGTTCGGCGCGCCGGAGCGGCAGGATGCCACGCAGGTGCCACAGCCCTTGCACAGGGCCTCGTTGACCACGGCCAGGCCCTTGTCGTCCTGGGTGATGGCCTGGTAGGGACACACCGTCCAGCAAACCCCGCAGCCCACGCATTTGCGTTGGTCGATGAAGGCCACCGTGCCCGGCAGCATCATTTCCTTGGAACTCAAGACCGTGACCGCGCGGGCCACCGCCGCCTGGGCCTGGGCCACCGCCTCTTCCAGAGGCTTGGGGTAGTGGGCCAGACCGGCCATGAACACGCCGTCGGTGGCGAAGTCCACGGGGCGCAGTTTTTGGTGCGCCTCCAGGAACCAGCCGTCCGAGTCCATGGGGATCTTGAACATCTGGGCCAGGTCGTTGGACCTGTTGCTCACGATGGCCGTGGCCAGGCCAATCAGGTCCGCTTCGATCAAGAGGTCGCGGTCCAGGACATGGTCGCGCACCGTGACCAGCAGGCCGTCGTCGGTGGCCTTGACCTCAGGCTTGTGCTCCAGGTCGTAGCGCACGAACAACACGCCCTTGCTGCGGGCTTCCTTGTACAGAAGCTCCCGCTCGCCAAAGGTGCGGATGTCCCGGTACAGGATCACCACCTGGGCCTCGGGGTTGGCCTCCTTGATGGCCAGGGCGCTCTCCACCGAGTGGGTGCAGCAGACCTTGGAGCAATAGGGGCGCTCCGGGTCGCGGGAACCCACGCACTGGATGAACACCGCCTTGTTGACCTCGCTCAGGTCCAACTCGCCGCCCAGCACCGCCTGGTCGATCTCCAGGTGGGTCATCACCCGGGGATCCTGGCCGTAGAGGTACTCATTGGGCTTGTACTCGCCGGCCCCGGTGCAGATAAGGGTGACGCCGTGCTCCACCACCTCCTCGCCGGAGTCGCCGGCCAGGGTGGTCTTGAAGTTGCCCACGAAGCCTTCACCCTCTTTAAGGGTGGTGTTCAGGTGCACCGTGATCAAAGGCTCGGCCTCGATCCTCTCCCGGAGCTCGTCCAGGTAGGGAGCGATGGGCTGGTTCTGAGCGGTGACCCTCAGGCTGCGGGCGTTGCCGCCCAGGGCGTTGTCGCGCTCCACCAGGTGGCTGGTGTAACCCTGGGCCGCCAGGTTCAGCGCCGCGTTCATGCCCGACACGCCGCCGCCGATGATCAAGGCGCCGGGAGTGACCTCCAGCTGGACCTCTTGCAGGGGGGCGAGCAGGGCCGCCTTGGCCACGGCCATGCGAATCAGGTCTTTGGCCTTTTCGGTGGCCGCAGCCGGGTCGCCGGAGTGCACCCAGGAGTCCTGGTTGCGGATGTTGGCCATCTCGAACAGGTACTTGTTCAGCCCGGCGTTGACCAAGGTCTCCTGGAACAGGGGCTCGTGGGTGCGGGGGGTGCAGGCCGCCACCACCACCCGGTTCAGCCCCTCCTCGGCGATCACCTCGGCCATCTTGTCCTGGGTGTCCTGGGAGCAGGAGAACAGGTTGTTGCGCACGTAGGTGACGTAGGGCAGCGTCTTGGCGTATTCGGCCACCGCCTCCACATCCACCACCCCGGCGATGTTGATGCCGCAGGAGCAGACGAATACGCCCACCCTGGGGATGTCACCGGCCACGGGGCGCTCCTCGGGGAACTCCTGCTCCTGGGCCAGGCTGCCCCGGGCGCTGCTGAGCTTGCCCGCCGCGGCGCAGGCGGCCGCCGAGGCCTCCATCACCGACAGGGGGATGTCCTTGGGACCGGCCAAGGCGCCGCAGACGTACACGCCGGGGCGGCTGGTGGTCACCGGCTCGAAGCAACTGGTGGAGATGAACTTGCCGGGGCTGAGGTTGATGTCCAGCTTCTGGCACAGTTCGATGGTCTCCGGAGCGGTCTCCAGACCCTGGGAGAGCACCACCATGTCGAAGGTCTCCATCCGGGCCTGACCGTCTTCCGTGGCGTACTCGATCTGCAGGGAGCGGTCCTCGAGCTCGCTGATGGAGTGGATGCGGCTGCGGATGAAGCGCACGCCGTCTTCCTGGGCTCCTTCGTAGTAGCGCTCGAAGTCCTTGCCGAAGGTGCGCATGTCCATGAAGAAGATGGCGGCGTCCAGATCGGTGTGGGAGTGCTCCTTGGCGATCACCGCTTCCTTGATGGCGTACATGCAGCACACCGCCGAGCAGTAGGGGTGGTCGCAGGTGTTCACCTCGCGGCTGCCCACGCACTGGATCCAGGCGATCTTCTTGGGCTCGGCCTCGTCGCTGGGCCGCACCAGGTGGCCCATCCAGGGGCCGGAAGCGGCCAGGATGCGCTCGAACTCCAACGCGGTGACCACGTTGGGGAAGTTGGCGTAGGAGTACTGCACGTAGGGGGTGGGATCAAAAGGCTTGAACCCGGCGCTGATAATCACCGAGCCAACCTTGATGTCGCGCACCTCTTCCTGCTGATCGTAGTTCACCGCGCCGGTGGGGCAGAACTTCTGGCAAGCCTTGCACTTGCCCTTTTGGAAGTAAATGCAGTTCTCGGCGTCGATTCCGTACTTCAGCGGGACCGCCTGGGCGTAGCGGACGTAGGCCGCCTTGCGCTTGTCAAGGCCCTCGTTGTACTCGTTGGGAATGCGTTTGGGACATTTATCGGAGCAAGCGCCACAGGCGATGCACTTGTCCAGGTCCACATAGCGGGGATGGGAGGCGACCGTAACCGTAAAGTCGCCCTCTTCGCCTTGAATATCCTGAACCTCGCTGAGGGTCAGTAACTCGATATTGATATGCCGGCCGACCTCGACCAGTTTAGGCGAGATAATTCACATTGCACAGTCATTGGTGGGGAAGGTCTTGTCCAACTGGGACATGACCCCACCAATGGCCGGGCTTTTCTCCACCAAATAGACGTAATACCCGGAGTTGGCCAGGTCGAGAGCGGACTGCATGCCTGCAATGCCGCCGCCCACCACCATAACCGCCCCGGTGACTTGCTTGGCTTTTGCCATTGGTCTAACCTATCCTTATCAGAGTGACTTTCGATGAAAAAACACCGATATTACATACACAAAGGGGAGTTTGTTGTGCGATTCACAAGGTTATATCTTTAACACACATTTTCCAAAACGTGTCAAGTTTTCTCTTTATTTAAAACCCATGAATGAGACCTCATGCATAAATTAATTGCCTATTTTTCATATATATTCACTGGACTATAAGCGGATTGCCAAGAATTCAGCGGGGTAAGCTGACTACCCGGTCCGAGGGATATCCCTCCTCGGTGAGCAGTACTTCGATCACCTGGCCCTCGCCACCCTTGAGCGACGCGCCGACAAAATCCGGTTGTATGGGCAATTCGCGCCCACCCCGGTCTATCAGCACCGCCAACTCGACCCGGCGGGCCCGGCCGAAGTCCATCAATTCGTCCAAGGCGGCCCTCACCGTCCGTCCGGTGTAGAGCACATCGTCCACCAGGACCACCCGGCGATCTTCTATGTCAAAGGCGATGTTCGTGGTTCCCACCTTGGGCCGCCGGTGCTGGCGGGTCCAGTCGTCGCGGTACAAAGTGATGTCCATGATTCCGGTGTCCGGCTGCGCCCCCAGGAGGCGTCCCACCAGGGCGCCCAGCCTCTGGGCCAAATGGGCTCCGCCGGTGCGTATGCCCACCAGGCACAGATCGCCAGCCTGGTCCTCACCGCCGGCTATGGCCCGGGCCATGGTCTCGAGTTGGCCGGCCATCTGCTCGGCGTCGAAAAGCACCTTCGCCTGGCTTAGGTCCATCTGCCTATTGCTCCCGGCTGGAAGATTGGGACCCTGGAAAATTTTTTTATATCCCACCCCAGGCGTACTCACAAGATATTTTGGGGGAAAACCGGGCCCTAATGGCGAAAACCCTTACTCTTGCTCTTGACCTGAGCCCGTCTGGGGCCTATAAATTGGCCTGTGCGCCGGAGTGGCGGAATTGGTAGACGCAGGGGACTCAAAATCCCCCGGTCCTTGTGGCCTTGTGAGTTCGAGTCTCACCTTCGGCACCAAATAAAATCACTAGGTTATCGCGGTCGGCATTCCCTTGGGAGTGCCGACTTGTTTTTGCCATGTAAGCATGGTGTAAGCACTGGGCACGATTTCAGCCTCTTTTGTGGCCCCCGTGCTGATTCTCTTCGGCCTTATGCAATATGGGCCTTCACGATTAATCTTCCGTGCCGACGCGCGTTCTTTGCCATCTGTGAAACCGCCTCCGTCATGTTGATCGGCAGGAGCGCCACAGCCGGGTGCGCTGCTGCGAAAACACGAGATTGCTCGTCTGCGAAGGCCTGGATCATCCGCAACCGGTTGGGACATAGAAATTTGACCCCGTACCAGCGGGCGCAGCTGGTCGAGCAACTCAGGCCACTGATAGCGGGGCGGGCCAAGGATAATCAGTCCCACGGGCATACGGCCCCCGGTAAAACGCTTTGTCAGAATTCAGGAAAAGCGTTGGCCATCCGCACCGAAAGGAACCCTCGAAAATCGCCGGATTGTCCAGGGACACCATCCGCAAGGTGGAGATGATCGAGGCCCAGGGCGTCCCCGAGCTTCGGGCCGCTGCGTCCAGGGGCGAAGTAAGGATCGATGCCGCAGCCAAGGTGGCCACGCTGCCCAAGCAGGAGCAGCGGGAAGCTACAGACAGGCAAATATGCTGGACTCATCCGCCACCGAGTTAAAGTAATATAGATCGCCGATGAACCCGAAAAAGGCTTCAGACCGCGATTTCGGCTAAAGAATACTCATTTTAAAACATCCCAATCATTTTATATTATTAGTGAGGTGCTACCCGTTCCGGGTCCAAGTGGGATGAGAGGTTTCCAGGTTTGCATCCTTGGAGATGGAGCCTTGGGGGAGGCAATCACTACTTTTTGTCCAGCACCTCCCTGATTTTCCGGAGCATCTTGACCCGTTGGTAGGGTTTGGCTAGATACCCGGCCGCGCCCGTGGCCAGGGTGTCCCTCAATTGGCTGTTAAAGGAATAGCCACTGGCCACCAAGGCCTTTGTCTGCGGATCTAGCTTCAGCATCTCCCGAAAGCATTTGTGCCCGCCTATACCGGGCATGTTCAGGTCCAAGATCACCAGGTCGAAACCGCCTTCTTTCTGCCGGAAGATTTCCAGGGCCTCTTCGCCGCTGCCGGCGGTTATGACCTCATAGCCCTCTCTGGACAAAATCAGGCGGCCCAAGTCACGCAACGGCTCCTCATCATCAACCAGCAGAATGGTCTCACTGCCGCCAGGTGCCTCCACTGTGGCTTTCAGGCCCGAAGTCTTCGGAGTGTCTTCCGCCTGCAGGGCGGGGAAATAAATATTGAAGGCGGTCCCCTGTCCAGGTTCGCTGTAGCAATTGATGAAACCGCCGTGGCCTCTCACGATGCCGTAGACCGTGGCCAGCCCCAGGCCGGTTCCTTTGCCCACCTCCTTGGTGGTGAAGAAGGGATCGAATATATGTTGCGCCACCTCCTTGGTCATGCCATGGCCCGTGTCAGATATTTGCAGACGAACGTAGTCACCCGGCTCAACCTCTAAATGCTCCTGGCAATATTCTCCATCCAGAGAAACGTTTTCGGTCTCGATCACCAGATCGCCGCCCTCGGGCATGGCGTCGCTGGCGTTGACGCCCAAGTTCATGACAATTTGTTCAATCTGACCCGAATCGCCAGTGATTGGCCTGAGGCCTTCGGCCAGGAGAAGCTCTATATTGACCATCCGAGGTATGGTTTGCTTGATCAGTTCCACAGCCTGGGTTACTTGATGGTTCAGGTCAATGGGCTTCATCTTCACTTCGGACTTGCGACTGAAAATGAGTATCTGCTGCACCAGCTTTTTTGCCCTAGCAGTGGCTGCCAGAATCTGGGCTAGGTAGTCCTGGTTCTCAGACCCGGTGGGCGTGTTGCCCAAGGCCAACTCAGAGTAGCCCATGATAGCCGCCAAGATGTTGTTGAAGTCATGGGCGATGCCGCCGGCCAAGGTGCCCATGGCCTCCATCTTCAGGGCTTGGCGAAGCTGGGATTCCAGGAGTACCCGTTCTTGCTCGATTAACTTACGGTCTGTGATATCCTGAGCCGCGCCACAAAGCCCAACAATCTCACCTCTTGCATCAAGTACTGTCTCGCCTCGCACCCACATCCATCCACGGCTTCCATTATCCCGCACAGTTTCAAGCTCTAGTTCATACGGTATTCCTGTTTCTACGGTTTGGGAAAGGGCAGCGGACAACCTCCCCCAACTCTCAGGAGTAAACAGCTTTTGGTGTTCGGTGTAAGGCGGAGGAGGGAGTGCTGGGTCGAAGCCATACATTTTGTATAGTTCCTCCGACCAAACTACCTCGTTGCTCACGATGTCTAAACGCCAACTGCCCACATGGGCAATTCGCTGTGATTCTCTGAGGTCTTTTTCGCTCAGTAGAAGGCTTTCATTCGCCTGGCGAAGCTCTTCCTCGGCCCGCTTGCGGTCGGTGATGTCATAAATGTGGGCCAGAATATATTTGACATCTCCCTGGCTGTTACTTATGGCCGAATTGCTTACCACGGCCCATACCACTTGGCCGTTTTTGTGGATATATCTCTTTTCAGCCCGTTTAACGGATAAATCGCCTGCTACGAATTTCCCCCAGCGGTCGCGGCCAGCCTGCTGATCATCGGGGTGGGTGAACTGATTGAATGACTTGCCTAGCAGTTCTTCCTTGGTGTGGCCGAGCATCTCGCATAGCCTGGGATTGACTTCAAGGAATCGCCGCTTAAGGTCCACCAGAGCCATCCCTTCTGGTGCGTTTTCAAAAGCGGTGCGGAATTGCTCTTCGCTTTTCTGCATCTCCTCTTCAGCGTGCCGGCGAGCTTCTTCCGAGCGTAGCGCTACGATTCCATAGGCCAGGCTCTGCGCCACCTTCTCCAACAATTCCACTTCTACATCATTGAAGGCATCTGGCTGGGAAGCATAGATGGTCAGCGCCCCCAGTACTTGGGCATCAATTTTCATGGGAAGTGATATGGATGAGGCATAGCCGCGCTTTATGGCTTGGTCGCGCCAAGGGGTGTAATTGGGATTGCTCAAGAGGTCGCGAGCTACCACGGTGTGACCAGTTCGAATGGCTCGACCGGTCGGGCCCCTACCCCTAGAGGTCTCCGCCCAATTGATTTCGGCAGTATCCAGGTAGCCTTCGTCAAACCCCATCTGGGCCACAGGCCGAACCGATTTGGCTTCGTCTTGTTCAGCCAAGCCAATCCAGGCCATCCGATAACCGCCTTCTGCTATGATGCGGCAAAAGCTTTGCAAAACCTCTTCTTCGTCACGGGCACGAACAAGGACTTGACTACATCGGCTTAAGGTATGTAAGGCTCGGTTGGTTCGCCGCAGTTCCTTTTCGGCCCGCTTGCGCTCGACATCATTGGCCGCCCTGATCCTGCGTTGAACCAGCAACAAGGCGATGAGCATTGCTTGCAACGCCAGCAAGCCAGCGGCGGCCAATATCCAACCCCAGTAAAGCTCCCATAATGAGTATTCCCTGAATTTAATTATGCTTCCCTTGGGCAAAGGGAGGTTCAGCAAGCCCCATCGCTTCATCTGCCGCCAGTCGAACACGTTGACATCGGGTGCTTGTGATGGGGGTATTTCAGATGGGTTTTCGCCGGATAGAATACGCAGCGCAACTTGGGCTATAGTAATGCCATTCATCTCAGCGCTTGCCAGTTTACCTCCCAAGATGCCGTAGTCCATAAAAGTGTCATATAGACCAATGACAGGGGCATTGGCCGCGCTGGAGATCATCTTGCAAACTATTCGTGGTACGAAAATCTTTCCGGAAGAATCCCTCACCATCATTACGTAATAAATCAATGAATCGGAAGGAAGATGTGCAACACGTTTTAGCAGATCATTTATCGTCATATCCGTCAGATAGCTTACTGTTATTGAGGAATCCAACCCTCCCAACTGCTTTCGCACCTTGTCTTGGTAGGTGTGGTCGAAAGGGCTGCTTCCCGTCACCACAAAAACATTTTTTGTTTTTGGCAAAAGCTTCAAAGCTAAATTCAAAGATCCCAGAATATCCTCTTCGAAATAAACGCTCGTCATGCGCAGATTTTTAGGTGGATGCTTGTATATCTCCTGCCCTCCCCCAGAAATCAACAAGGGAGCGCCAGGGAACAACTCGTTACCATAATGCGTAAGGAGAAAGGAGGCTCCGTCATTGACGGCAATTACTAAATCCAAGGACTGGTTGGCATACTTTGTTCTCAGCAGGTCTCGCACCAGGGCGTTTTCGTTTTTATCGGAGAAGGCCGCCAAGTCCAGATACTCTTCACTAATTTGGTAGGGTCCGGAGTTGCTGGATGCAATTTGGGCGCGAAATGATTGGCTTACCAATTCTTCCCACGGGGTGTAGGTCTGATGCGTATTAAGTATAAGAATTTTCTTTGTTTTATCGGCATCACCGGCCAGAACCGCAGAGCTTCCCAACATCAGGGCTGAGAGCAAAACCAGCAGGCAGGTGCGCGCAAAATTTTTCACGAATTTTGACTCCCATGGAGGTGGCCAGCCCCTGGACCGCCCGATTGGTCGAATATGGGTATGGTGTATTAAGGCACCTCGGTCGCCACAGTCCCCAGTGAGGTGCCCCACACCGCAATTGTCAGAAAAATATGCCGAAAACGTCGGTTTTGTAACCCAGACCCACCAAGCAAATTTAAGGAGGCTCCGCAGGCGGTGGCAGCGGTGATGCCCACTATTCGCCAGCAGCCGACATCCCTGTTCGCTACCAGAAACTGCTCCATGGTCTTGATGGTTCGGGCATGGTAGGCACCCACCCCAAACATCTCAAACAGGTAGGCAATTAGGTGAGCCCAATACAGGGGCAAGTTGCTTTGGCTCATTTTCGGCTTCTTTCGGCTTGCATTCCCCTCTCGGCAGAAATGGAGGGCAGCCAGCCAGTAAGTCGCGCTAATTAGTTATGTTATCACAAGAGCCTGTCTTTGCGGCCAACCAGTCTTAAAGATTAAAGAGTGGAGACGCAAGGCGCAGTTTGGAAGACAGGCCGGTGGTGTGGATGATGCTAAGAGCAGGGTCACCTCCACAGTCGGCCCCACTCAGTGGTACTTGTATTTCCTATCTTAATGTTCAGCAGGAGATTCGGCTGCTTGATTGGCACCTTTGTTGCTCCATCAAACAGGCTAGACACTTGGCCATCCGGCCGGTTCACTGGGACCTAAGCAAAATGAGTATAATGAGCGGTTGTTGTGGCTTAGTGGTGGTCCAGGAAAGTGAATCTCAGCATTTAAGCCTAACCGTTTTTTTGTGGTTTCTCTGCATTGGTAAGAGGCAAGACCTTCTTTCAGGTTCCCGAGCCATGGCCTCGGCCACCAGGCCAGCTATCTTGTCCGCCGCCTGCTCCAGAGGCCGTCTTGCCCAAGGGCAGCCAGGCTATCTTTCCTGGCCTTCTTAACCTCAAAAACAAAGAGGGCCTAACTCAAGAAATGTTACATTGATCGGGGGCAGGTCACTACAAGCACTAAGAGTATCTTCCAGTTATTACACAACTTAGTAAACGGAGTTTGTGCATTGGACATCCCACGTATCTTCAACATTACTGAAAGTGCTCACCGCATCCATAACCCGTTAACACCAGAAAAGCTCGCCACTCTCGGCGCAGCGTTGCGCTTGGAATGGGGGACTCGTGTGCTGGACCTTGGCAGCGGTTCGGGCGAGATGCTGTGCACCTGGGCACGCGATTACGGAATCATGGGCGTCGGCATCGACATGAGCCAGTTGTTCAGCCAGCAAGCGAAACTCCGCGCTGAAGACCTCGGGGTCGCTGATCGAGTCGAGTTCATCCACGGCGACGCCGTCGGCTACGTCGCCGACGAAAAGGTCGGTGTGGCCGCCTGTCTCGGTGCCACATGGATCGGTGGGGGAGTCGTCGGCACCATCGAGCTTCTGGCGAAGAGTCTCCGCTCCGAAGGAATCATCCTCATCGGCGAGCCCTACTGGCTGCGGTTACCACCGACGCAAGAGGTTGCCAAGGGATGCTTTGCCAATTCCATCTCCGACTTTCTCATGCTTCCAGAACTTCTCGCGTCTTTCGGCGAGCTTGACTACGACGTTGTGGAAATGGTGCTGGCCGACCAAGAAGGCTGGGATAGGTACGAAGCGGCCAAGTGGCTCACCATGCGCCGATGGCTCGCAGCGAATCCCAGCGACGACTTCGCGAAAGAGGTTAGAGCCAAACTGGCTTTGGAGCCAAAACGCTACGCCGCCTACACGCGTGAATACCTTGGATGGGGTGTGTTCGCGCTGATGGCGCGGTGATGTGAGGCAGCTGGGATATTCGGGGGATGGTCAACAGCTGGGGCGGCTGAGCTACACTCGGTGGCTCGTCGAAGTGGGAGTTCAGGTTTAATTACGGAACACCCAAGCAACAACTCGAAACGTTGGGGCTATGTAAGAATATATAAAACTCTAATCTAGTACAGTCCCATTTTTTATACTTCAAATTGAGGTGGGGTCGGTAGCGGTTGTAATCGCGACGCTATTGTTCGAATCACGGCAAAACTATACATGTGTTGACTATAGACCTCTCCGACGATATCCTGGGGTCATCGCTCTAAGCTAGATGATCGACCCCATGCCGGAGCCTGCCGCCCATGCCGAGCGTATTATGGTCAAGGGACCGCCGCCGCGCGGTCATTCACATCAACGTGGCTGATTTCGCCGTGGCCGTGGAGCGCCTGGAGGACGCCTCGCTGCGGGGCCGGCCGGTGATCGTGGCCCCGCAGGGCGCGGCGCGGGCCCGGGTGTTCGACATGAGCGAGGAGGCCTTCCGGGCCGGGGTGCGCAAGCACATGCCCCTGGCCAGGGCCCAGCGACTGTGCCGCGAGGCCAAGATCGCCGCCCCCCGGCCCCATTGCTACGAGCGGGCCATGGCCGCCCTGCTCCAGCGGGCGGCCCCCTACTCGCCCCTGGTGGAGGCCGAGGAGGACAGCGGGCACCTGTTCCTGGACCTCACCGGCACGAGCCGCCTCTTCGGACCGCCCCAGGACGTGGCCCAGCGCATCCGGCGGGCGGTGCGGGGCGAGTTGGGCCTGGACCCCATCTGGGGCCTGGCCGCCAACAAGCTGGTGGCCAAGGTGGCCACCCGGGTGGTCAAGCCCAGCGGGGAGCACATCGTGGAGCACGGCCGCGAGGAAGACTTTCTGCGTCCCCTTCCCCTGTTTTTGCTGCCCGGCCTGGAGCGGGGCGACCTGCTGGCCCTCAGGGACTACCATCTGCACCGGGTGCATCAGGCCTTGGCCTGGAACCCGGATCACCTGGCCGTGGTGTTCGGCCAGCGGGCCGGGCAGGTGCACGGCATCCTGCGCGGCCAAGACGACAGCCCGGTGCTGCCCCTGGGCCACAAGCCGCCGGTGCTGCGCCTGGAGCGGGAGTTGGGCGAGGACAGCAACCGGGTCCCCGAGGTGGAGGCGGTGTTGTGGCGGCTGGTGGAGCGGGCGGGCGCGGCCCTGCGCGGCCAGGGCCGGGTGGCCCGCCGCCTGGTGCTGGCCCTGGATTACAGCGACGGAGCGCGGGTTTTCCGCCAGCGCAGCCACCAGCCGGGCACGGCCAACGACTTCGTGCTCTTCGACTTGGCCCGGGCCTGCCTGGCCTCCGCCTGGACCAGGAGGGTGCGTCTACGACATCTACGCCTGAGCTTCTCCGGCCTCGCCTTCCCCCCGGCCCAGATGGAGCTGCCCTTTGTCGGCGAAGACCAGACCCCCGCTCGGGGTGAGGCCCTGCTGGCCGCCCTGGACGCGATTCGTGGCCGCCACGGCGCGGACAAGATCAAGATGGGGCGCGGCCTGGAGGCGGCCTGATGGCGCTGCCGGTGGTGCGCTCCCATTACTCCCTGATGCGGGGCATTGCCTCGCCCAAGGCTCTGTGCGCCAGGGCCAAGGAGTTGGGCTATGCCTGCCTGGCTATGGCCGACAGGGACAACCTCTACGGCCTGTGGGAGTTCCGCCGCGCCTGCCTAGACAACGGCCTGCGCCCCATCACCGGCTCCGAGGTCACTCAACCCGGCGGCGTGTGCCGAGCCTGGTGCCTGGTGGAGTCGGCCGCTGGTTTCAGCAGCCTCTGCCGCCTGCTCACCCGCCGCCACACGGAGAAGGGCTTCGAACTGGGCCGGGCGGTGGCCGAAGAGGCCCGGGGCCTGGCGGTGCTCACCGACCATGCCGCATTGCTGACTGCTTGGCGCGAACAGGGAGTGCCCGCGTGCGCGGCCCTGCCCCGCCGCCCGACTGGGGCATCGCTGGAGCTGCGCCGCACCGCCCGCCGTCTGGGCGCTCCGATGGTGGCTATTGCTGACGCCTGCTTTCTGACCCCAGGCGACCTGGAGCGGCACATGGTGCTCCGGGCTATCGCGGGCAACACCAGCCTGTCCCGCCTGGACCCGACCGACCTGGCCCCGCCCGACGCCGTGCTGGTTGAGCAGGGTGAGTACGCCCGCCGCTTCGCCCCCCTGCCCGAGGCCATGGCCGGGGCAGCGGCCCTGGCCGAACGCCTGAGCTTCATCCCCACGCCGGGCATCACCATGCCCCCCTGGGATGATGAGCAGGGGCGTAGCGCCGACGAGGTGCTCAAGGCGCGGGCCTACGCGGGCGCGGCCGGGCGCTACGGCTCGCCCCTGCCCGGCGAGGTGGTCGCCCGTCTGGAGCGCGAGTTGGCCATCATCGCGGGCAAGGGCTTTTCCTCCTACTTCCTGGTGGTGGAGGACATCGTGGGGCGCAGCCCGCGCATCTGCGGCCGGGGCTCGGGCGCGGCCTCGTTGGTGGCCTACTGCCTGGGCATCACCAACGTCTGCCCCATCAAGTTCAATCTCTACTTCGAGCGATTCATCAATCCCCAACGGGTGGACCCGCCGGACATCGACGTGGACTTCGCCTGGGACGAGCGCGACGGGGTGATCGAGTCGGTGCTCCGGCAGTACCAGGGACGTGCGGCCATGGTGGCCACCCATATCTTTTTCCAGGGGCGCATGGCCATCCGCGAGGTGGCCAAAGTTTACGGCCTGCCTGCCCAGGAGATCAAGCGGGTGACGCGCCATCTGCCCTGGCTGCGGGGGCCGGTGGAGGGGCACACCGGCTTCTACCCCAAGCGGCAGGCCCTGCCGCCGGGGGCCAAGGCCGACCTGGCCCCGCCCCCTGGCCCCAGGTGCTGGCCCAAGCTCAGGCCATCGTGGGCATCCCCCGCCACATCAGCGTGCACGTGGGCGGGGTGGTCATCACCCCCGGCCCCATAAACCGGCACGCCCCCCTGGAGATAGCGCCCAAGGGGGTGCCCATCATCCAATGGGAAAAGGAGGGGGCCGAGGAGGCGGGGCTGGTCAAGATCGACCTCTTGGGCAACCGCTCCCTGGCGGTGATCCGTGACGCGGTGGCCGACCTGCGCGCCGGCGGCCACGCCTTTGACGAAGCCACCTGGCAGCCCGAGGACGATCCGGCCACCCAGGGCCTGGTGTCGCGGGGCCTTACCATGGGCTGCTTTTACATCGAAAGCCCGGCCACCCGCCTATTGCAGGAAAAGGCGGGGCGGGGCGACTACGAGCATCTGGTCATCCACTCCAGCATCATCCGCCCGGCCGCCAACGACTACATCCAGGAGTACCTGCACCGCCTGCACGGCGCGCCGTGGCAACACATCCATCCCCTGCTGGCGCCGATCCTGGAGGAGACCTACGGCATCATGGTCTACCAGGAGCAGGTGTCCCAGGCGGCCGGGGCCCTGGCCGGATTCAGCCACGCCGAGGGCGACCGCCTGCGCAAGGTGATGACCTGGAAGGACAAGGGCCGGGCGCTCGGCGACTACCGGGAGAAGTTCGTGGCCGGGGCCTTGGCGCGGAGGGTGAGCCATGCCTGCATCGACGAGGTGTGGTCGATGATGATGAGCTTCGCGGGCTACTCCTTTTGCAAGCCCCACAGCGCCAGCTACGCCAGGGTGTCCTTCCAGGCGGCCTACCTGAAGGCCCACTATCCGGCGGAGTTCATGGCCGCAGTAATCTCCAACCAAGGCGGCTTTTACTCGGCGTTCGCCTATGTGTCCGAGGCCCGCCGCCTGGGGCTCACAGTGCTGCCGCCCTGTGTCAATCGCAGCCGGGTGCGCTGGAGCGGGCGGAATGGCCGGATGCGGGTGGGGCTCATGGCGGTCAAGGGCCTGGGCCGCGAAACCATGGGGAAAGTTATCGCGGAGCGAGAGAGGCGGCCCTACGCCGACTTCGACGACTTCCTGCACCGGGTGCGGCCAGACGAGGACGAGGCCCGCGCCCTGATCCACGCCGGGGCCTTTGGCGGGCCCCACCCCAACACGGACCCGGCCGAGCTGCTCTGGCGCTTGGCCCGGGGCCGCCGCCTGCGCGAGGAGGCCGCCCGGGAGCAGGACCTGTTCGCCGCCCCGCCTCCGGCAAGCGCCCCGCCCCTGCCGCCCGGCGACCAGTTGGAGCGCCTGCGCTGCCAGTACGCGGTGCTGGGCTTCTTACCCGGCTGCCACCCCATGGTGCTTTTCGCCGAATCCCTGCGCGGCAAGAAGATCATCAAAGCCCGCGACCTGGCCCGCCACGTGGGCCGCCGGGTGCGCCTGGCTGGGTGGCTCATCACCGGCAAGACGGTGTGGACCAAGACCGACGATCCCATGCAGTTCCTCAGCTTCGAAGACGAGACCGGCCTGGTGGAAACGACCTTCTTCCCGACCGCCTACCGCCGCTTCGCCATGATGCTGGACTGGTCGCGGCCCTATCTGCTGGAAGGACTGGTGGAGGAAAACTTCGGGGCGGTGACGGTTAGCGTGGAGCAGGTCGCCAAGGTGGGCGGTCGCTGAGTGGAGAGGGCTCTCAATCATAAGGGTTAATCATATCTTTGACTTGTGCTCGTCCAACGGTCTATCCTCTTATTAAAGAGTGTAAGGCCGACGAAACAAGCGGTTTGCCGCGATGTTCAGGACCGCCCAGGGAGGAGTTGATGCCACGCACTACGCGGTGTCGGGTGGGTGGGAGGGCTGCTAAGCTCCGCCCCGGGATTAAAATCCTGCTCCTGGCGGTTGCCATCTGCTTGTACGGAGGCCTCCTGGTTGGCGCACAACCCTCTGACGCCGCCGACGCCCTCACTTCCCAGCCAAACATATCCGGCCGATCCCAGGAGGGATTCGGCGATTCTCTCCGCGCAAACGAGGCGGCAAAAGACCAAACCATCGCGCTCTCCCCGCAGGAAAAAGCCTGGCTGCGCGACCACCCGGTCATCCGCGTGGCCCAGGACCCCGGCTGGCCGCCAATCGAGTTCGTCGATGAGCAAGGCAAGCCTTCCGGCATGGCTGCCGATTACCTGAAGCTCATCCAGCAGCGCCTGGGAATTAAGTTTACGTGGGTGCCCATCCCAAGCTGGCAGGAGGCCTACGCCAAGCTTAAGCGGTGGGAAATCGACATGACCACCTCCGTGACCGTCACTCCTGAGCGGACCAAATTCTGGGCCTTCACCAAGCCTTACATGAAAATACCCATCGCCATCTTCGCCCAGTCGGATGTCACCTATCTGGCCAACATGCGGGCGCTTGCGGGCAAGAAGGTGGCCGTGGTGGCGGGCTATGCGGTCAACGATTGGATACCCAAGGATTTTCCCAATATCCGGCTGGTGAGGGTAAGCAGCGCCAGGGACGGCCTGTATCTGCTGCAACAGGGAGAGGTCTTCGCCTTCATCGACAACATGCTGGTAGTCAGCTACTACCTGGCCAAGTTGAAGGTGGCCAACGTCAAGATAGCTGGCGAGACCCCCTACCTGAACGCCCAATCCATGGCGGTGCGCAAGGACTGGCCCATTCTGGTGGGCATACTGCAAAAGGCCCTGGACTCGATCTCCCAAAGGGAGCGTGACGAGATTTATCAGAAATGGCTGCCGCTACGCTATGAGCACGGGTTCAACTACACCCTGCTCTGGCAGGTGCTGGCGGTGTTCTTGGTTATCCTTCTAGGGCTGGTGGTTTGGAACCGGAAGCTGACCAAGGAAATCAAGCAGCGCAAGGCGGCCGAGAAAGCCTTGGGCAGCAGCGAGGAACGCTTCCGGCAGCTCTTCAGGATCGCGGCGGTCCCCATGTGCTTTGTTGACAAAAACGGCGTGGTGGTGGATCTGAACGATCGCTTCATTCAGACCTTTGGCTACACCCAGGAAGACGTGCCCACCCTGAAGGCCTGGTGGCAAAAGGCCTACCCCGATCCAGGCTACCGGCAAGAGGTGATCGACACCTGGAGCGCCGGCATCCAGCAGGCGGTTAAAAATAACACCGATATCCAACCCAACGAGTATCGGGTGACCTGCAAGGACGGCACGGTGCGCATCATCGTTATATCCGGCGCGGTGCTCGGCGAGGATTTCCTGGCGGTTTTCTTTGACATCACCGAACGCAAGCTGGCCGATGAAGAACTGCGCCGGACAAACCGCGCGTTGCGCACCCTAAGCCAGTGCAGTCAAATCCTTGTTCTGGCCCGCGAGGAAAAAGAGGTGTTGCAGGATTTTTGCCGCATCATCACGGGAGACGGCGGTTATCGAATGGCTTGGGTGGGCTTCGCCGAACACGATGAAGCCAAGTCGGTCAGCCCGGTGGCGCAAATGGGGTTTGATGAAGGGTATTCAAGGTCGGCCCAAATAACTTGGGCAGATACCGAAAGGGGTAAGGGGCCGACCGGGAAAGCCATCCGAACTGGTCACACCGTGGTGGCCCGCGATCTCCTAAAAAATCAAGATTACGCCCCTTGGCGCGACGAGGCCACAAAGCGGGGCTATGCATCATCCATCTCCATCCCCCTGATATCCGGCGACCAAGTGTTAGGTGCGTTAAATATCTATGCTTCCGAAGTCGACGCATTCAATGACGTAGAGCTGGAACTGCTGGAGAAAGTAGCGCAGACCCTAGCCTATGGCATCATCGCGCTACGCGCCGAAAATCACCGCAGACAGGCCGAGGAAGCGTTGCAGAGAAGCGAAAATGAATTCCGCGCTGCCTTTGAAAACGCACCGGAAGGCATGGCCCTGCTGGATTTGAAACGACGCTTCCTCAAAGTAAATCCCAGGCTGTGCGAAATGCTCGGCTACTCCGAAGACGAAATTCTAGGCAACTCCTTCAATCGGTTCACCCATCCCGATGACCGGCAGGGTGGCCGGGACCGCTGGCGCGAATTCTTGGCAGGCGATTTATCCGTCAAGCGGGCTCAAAAGAGATATATCCATAAAAACGGCCAGGTGATATGGATCGCGGTCAGCAATTCAGCCATAAGCGACAGCCAGGGCGAGGTTAAATATATTCTGGCTCACATTTATGACATCACCGACCGTAAGCAGGCGGAGGAGAAACTGGCCCAGACGGCCCGTCAGTGGCAGACCACCTTTGACTCGGCCAACGACGCCATATGGATATTCGATAAACAACAGCGGGTGCTGCGCGCCAACAAGACGGCGGAGAAGATTTTTCAATTCACCCATGACCAGATGGTCGGACGGCATTGCTGGGAGATCGTGCACGGCACCACCGAACCGATTCCCGAATGTCCGCTTAAGCGGGCCAAGTTAAGCCTGCATCGCGAAACCATGGAACTGCGCATTGGCGATAGCTGGTTCGCGGTGGTGGTGGACCCCATCCTGGACGAAAACGGGCAGTACTCCGGCGCCGTGCACATCGTCAGCGACATCACCGAGCGCAGGCGTCTGGAGGCCCAACTGCATCAATCCCAAAAAATGGAGGCCGTGGGCACGCTGGCAGGGGGCATCGCCCACGACTTCAATAATATCTTGGCCGCGATCATGGGTTACGCAGAGATCGCACTGGCCGAAGCTGAAGAAGGTCAATCCAATCGCGCCGAGCTTAAAGGCGTATTGCAGGCCGCCAGCAGGGCCAAGAAGCTGGTTCAGCAGATATTGACCTTCAGCAGGCGCGCCGAACATTTGCTCAAGCTCATCAATATCAATGAGGCGGTGGTATCCGCCGGCAATCTCCTGAAACAGACCCTGCCCAAAATGATCGAAATCCAGATGGACTTGTCCGATGGTCTCGCCCCGGCCATGGGCAATCCCTACCAGATAGAGCAAATCCTGATGAATCTGGGCACCAATGCCAGGGATGCCATGCCCGATGGCGGCACCCTGACCATCGCCACCAGCCAACGACGGGTGGAAGGGGTCGACTGCCTGGCCTGCGCCCAGCCCATTGACGGGGACTATGTGATCATAACGGTCAGCGACACCGGCGTCGGCATGACCGAGGAGGAGTTGTCCCGGGTATTCGAGCCGTTTTACACCACCAAGGAAGTGGGCAAGGGCACCGGCTTGGGGCTTTCCACCATCTTCGGCATCGTCGGCTCCCACAACGGGCACATCAGCTGTTCCAGCGAGCCCGGCAAGGGAACCACCTTCAGCATATATCTGCCGCCGGTGGCCCAAGCGGGGGATCAACCGAAACGAGCGGCTATCAAGCCCGCCACGGGCGGCAACGAAACCATCCTGGTGGTGGACGACGAGCAGAGCATCCTGGAGATCGCCGCCCGGCACCTCACCAACTCCGGCTACAAGGCACTCACCGCCAACAGCGGGGAAGAGGCCCTGGAGGTCTATAAAGACAGGGCCGATGAAATCGCCCTGGTGATTTTGGACCTGAGCATGCCCGGCATGGGCGGGCACAAGTGCCTGGGAGAGTTGCACTCCTTGGCACCCGCGCTAAAGGTCATCGTGGCCACCGGCTATTCCCGGGACGCAGACCTTAACGAGTCCACCTCCGCGGTGGCCAGCGCACTGTTGTCCAAGCCCTTCAGCAAAAACGAACTACTTAAAACCGTCCGCAAAGTATTGGACGCCTAGAAGCCGAATCCTCGACCGCCGGCCGCCGCCCGAAGGGGCGTGTTTCAAGGCCTGCACGTCATAATTGCGCCCTATAATGCGTTTAAATGAATATACATTATATTGAATTAATTAGTTTTATTGTAAATTGATCTATAGAACCAAATAAATATTGCGGCGGGGCGGCAATTGTTGCATTCTTAGGATGTCGAAGAGGTGCGGTTTCAACCCTGATAGGCTCGGAACCGGACGCCTCCACCCAGCCCCATGGGAGATGAAGCCAGTGGCCAGAAGTAAAGCGCATCAACGGGGCGGCGAGGCCCCCCTGCCCGCCTATTACCGGCTCCAGATGGAGTTGCTCCGGGGCATCGAGAACGGCCGCTGGGCTCCGGGCGAGGCCATACCGCCCGAGCGCAAGATAGCCGAGGACTTCGGGGTGAGCCTGGGCACGGTGAACCGGGCCTTGGCCAACCTGGTCAACGACGGCTATCTCAAGCGCATCCAGGGCAAGGGCACCTTCGTGGCCGGCACCACCATCCCCCTGGAGAGCGTGCGCTACACCCGGCTGCGCCGGGACTTCAGCGACCCGGACCCCCGCTTCAAGATCAAGGTGCTCAGCCTGGAGGAGGCCCCCGGCTTCCAACCGGCCAACCGCCTGCTAAAGATGCGCGGCGCGGGCAAGCTGTGGAAGGTCCGGCGGCTGTTCGTCAACCGCAAGGGCCCGCTCATGTACTACGTCTCCTACCTGCCGCAGCGCCTGTTCAAGGACCTGGACAAGATAATCGGCCCCCTTATGGAAAAAATGACCCTCTACGAGGGCATAGAGAAGAAATACGGACTTCCGACCATTTTCAACCAGGAGCTTTTCAGCGCGGTGGCCGCCGATCAGGAGGTCGCCGACCTGCTTCAGGCCGAGGTCGGTATGCCGGTCCTCAAGATCGAGATGCTTTCCTTCACCTACAAGGAAAAACCATACGAATACCGGATCAGCTACTGCATCACCGACGACACCAAGATGTTCCGGGAGATGTAGGGCGGGCCGGTCAGTTTTCGGGAGAAGAAATGGCTTACGACTATCCAGTAATCAACGCCGACGTGGTGGTGGTGGGAGGCGGCAGCGCCGGAGTAATGGCCGGTATCCGGGCCAAGGAAGTGGCTCCGGATCAGGAGGTGATCGTCCTGGAAAAGGGCGACGCCAAATATTCCGGCTGTATCGCCCGGGGCATGGACGCGCTCAACATCGTGGCCGTGCCCGGCGTGGCCTCGCCGGAGCTGTATGTGGAGTCCAACCGCATCGCCTGCGAAGGCATCATGGACGAGCCGGTTAACTACCGCATGGCCGAGCGCTCCTGGCCGCTGATGAAAAAGCTCATCGACTGGGGCGTGTGCTTCCCCACCGACGACAAGGATCAGTACGAGATTCTCCAGGTGCATCCCAAGGGCCGCTTCTGCGTAACCATGAAGGAGCCGGAGCTCAAGTCCATCCTGCACCAGCGCCTGGTCAACGGCGGGGCCAAGGTGTTCAACCGCACCATGGCCGCCGAGATCCTGGTGGAGGACGGCCGCGTGGCCGGGGTCATCGCCATGAACGTGCGCACCGGCGAGGTGATGGTGATCCGCGCCCCCAGCGTGATTTTGAGCGCCGGGGGCACCGCCCGCTTCGGCCTGCCGGCCAACGGCAACCTCTACGGGGTATACGACTTTCCGGGCAACACCGGCGACGGCTACTGCCTGGCCTACCGGGCCGGAGCCGAGCTGAGCGGCCTGGAGTACACCCTGTATTACTACATCACCAAGGACATCAACGCCCCGCTGCTCTACATCACCCTGACCCGCGGGGCCCATCTGCTAAACGCCTTTGATCAGCGCCGCGACAAGGAGCACCCCTCCATAAAGAGCATGTGCATGGAGGACTTCTTCGACCGTTCGGGCCCCCTGCGCATCCGCATGGACCACCTGCCCGAGGAGAAGATCAAGGAGATCGAGGATATCCTGTTCACCACCGAGCGCCCGGCCTGCGAGCGCTTCCACGCCGGGCGCGACAACGACTTCCGCACCGGCGAGATCGAGCTGTGGCCCACCGAGGTCTATCTCTGCGGCGGCCACGGCATGACCGGGGTGCGCATCAACGAGCGCGGCGAGAGCAGCCTGCCCGGCCTCTACGCGGCGGGCGACACCTCCCTGTGCGCCCGGGGCCACCTCTCCGGGGCCTTCGTCTACGGCGAGATCTGCGCCGAGAGCGGCAGCGAGTTCGCCCGTGAGCACGGCCTGACCGAGTTCAACCCCGACAAGGTGGAGGCCTTCCTGGCCCGGCGGGAAAAGCGCCTGGCCCAGGGCAAGAACCCCATCGCGGTGGAAGAGTTCGAGTTCAAGGTGCGGCGCATCATCACCGACTACCTCACTCCGCCCAAGAACGAGTATAAGCTCAAGCGGGTGCTGTGGTGGATGGACCGCTTCCGGCGTGAGTTGGACGAGATGGTCTACGTCAAGGACATGCACGACCTGTTCAAGACCTACGAGGTGGCCAACATCATCCAGTGCGCCACAATGTGCGCCACCGCCTCTCTGGAGCGCACCGAGAGCCGCTGGCTGCCTTGGCACTACCGCACCGACTTCCCGGAAAAGAACGACGCCCAATGGCTCAAGCACATCGTGGTCAGCAAGGGCGAGGGTCACGGCGAGGTCAAGATTCAGCACAAAGACATCGTGAAGATGCCGGCCTAGGGAGATAATCATGCGTATCAATCTACTCGAGGCCCTTTCGGACAACATCAAGGTCAACAAGGACAAGTGCACCGCCTGCGGGGTGTGCGTGGACACCTGCATCCTGGACAACCTGCGCCTGAAATTGGCCCCCTGCCGCCAGGCCTGTCCCCTGGGGGTCAACTGCCAGGGCTACGTCCAGCTCATCCTGCGCGGCGAGGACCAGGCCGGCCTGGAGATGGTGGAGCGCAAGCTTCCCTTCCCCGGCATCCTGGGCCGCCTGTGCTCCGCCCAGTGCGAGACTAACTGCCAGCGCAAGAAAGAGACCGGCGAGGCGGTGGCCATCCGGGCCCTCAAGCGCTACCTGAGCGACGCGGCCGCTCCTTCCCTGCCGGAAAAGGCCCCGGACAGCGGCAAAAACATCGCCGTGGTGGGCTCAGGCCCGGCGGGCATGCTGGCCGCCTGGGACCTGCTGGCGCAGGGCCACGCGGTTACGGTCTACGACTCCGAGCCCGAGCCCGGCGGCATGCTGCGCTGGGCCGTGCCCGCCTACCGCCTGCCCTCCGAGGTGCTGAGCGCCGAGTGGGGCAAGCTGAAGTCCCTGGGCGCGCGCTTCCAAGGCGAAACCTCCCTTGGCCGCGACCTTACCCTGGAAGAGCTGAGCAACGACTACGACGCGGTGGTGCTGGCCCTGGGCTGTCCCAGGCCCAAGCGCCTTGGCATCGAGGGCGAGGACGCCAAGGGCGTCAGCCACGCCCTGGAGCTGCTCAAGGCGGCGCGCACCGACACCCCTCCCAGCCTGAGCGGCCGGGTGGTGGTGGTCGGCGGCGGCGAGGTGGCCCTGGACACGGCCCAGACCGCCCTTCGCCTGGGCGCCAAAGAGGTCACCGTGGTCAGCCTGGAGGACCGCCAGGGCATGCCCGCCTCTGTCGAGGCAGTGGCCCTGGCCGAGGCCGAGGGCGTGGTGTTGGACGGCTCCTGGGGCCCCTCCCGCATCCTGAGCAAGGACGGCGCGGTGAGCGGCCTGGAGCTAAAGCGCTGCCTGGGCGTATTGGACGAGCAGGGCAACTTCGCCCCCAGCTTCGACGAATGCTCTCTCAAGACCCTGGAGGCCGACGCGGTGATCGTGGCCATCGGCCAGGAGCGCGACGACTCCCTGCCCGGCGGCCCCGGCTCCTGCGACCCGCTGACCCTGCAAGCCCCGGCGGCCAACGTGTTCCTGGCGGGTGACGTCACAAGCGGCCCCAGCACCATCGTCCAGGCCATGGCCTCCGGCCGCCGGGCCGCCGAGAGCGCCCACCGCCTAGTCACCGGCCAGCACCTCACCTACGGCCGGGCTTACCCCGGGCCGGTGGAGACCGAATACGAGATCGACATTAGCCGGGGCTCCGACGCGGCGCGGGTGGATGCTCCCCTGCACCGCCTTAGCGGCGCGGGCGACTTCTCCGAGGTGGAGCAATGCCTGAGCGCCGAGCAGGCCAAGACCGAGGCGGGCCGCTGCTATAGCTGCGGAGCCCCCTTCGGCAAGTTCCGCACCTGCTGGTTCTGCCTGCCCTGCGAAGTGGAATGCCCCCAGGAGGCCCTGTGGGTGGACATCCCCTATTTGCTTCGTTAACGAACCTAAACCTTTGATTCGATCAAAGGCAATTAAACGTACTGGGAGGTAAAGAGAATGAAAAAGTTGATGGCGGTTTTGACCTGCTGTCTGGCCTTGGCCCTAGTGGCCGTGCCGGCGCTGGCCAAGGACTATCCCACGAAGCCCATAACGGCCTACATTCCCTTGTCGGCCGGCGGAACCACCGACGTGTTCGTGCGCACCATCGCGCCCTACATGGAAAAATACCTTGGCAAGCCCCTGATCCTGGTGAACAAGCCCGGCTCCGGCGGCGCGGTGGCCATCTCCACCCTGTCCAAGGCCAAGCCCGACGGCTACACCTTCTCCTGGGCCAACCTGCCCACCCTGGTGACCATTCCCCAGATGCGCAAGCTGACCTACGACCCCAAGGAACTGGTCTACATCGCCTCGCCCATGCACTATGACTACATCCTTTACGTGAAGAAGGACTCGCCCTACAACAGCCTCAAGGAGTTGATCGACTTCGCCCGCAAGAATCCGGGCGCGGTGAGCTACGGCACCCCCGGCCTGGGCACCACCAACCACTTGGGCGTGGCCTGGCTGGCCAATCACGAGAAGGTCAAGATGACCCCCATCCCCTTCAAGGGCAACCCCAAGTCCGTGGCCGCGGTCCTGGGTGGTCACGTGGTGGCCTGCAACACCTCCACCACCGCCTCGGTGTCGGCCTTTAAGGGCGGCAAGCTCAAGGCCCTGGCCATCATGAGCTCCACCCGCATCCCCCTGACCCCGGACACCAAGACCCTCAAGGAGATGGGCTACGACTTCGCCCAGTTCTCCTGCCTGGGCGCGGTGTTCCCCAAGGGCACTCCCGAGGCCATGCGCAAGAAGATCGAGGAGGCCATCAAGTACGCCCTGTCCCAGCCCGATGTCCAGAAGAAGGCCAAGGACGAGCTGTATATCAGCATCGACTTCCTGGACGGCAAGAAGTACCGGGAGCTTTGCGACCAGTACTGGGGCATCTGGGGCGGCGTCCTCAAAGAGGTCGGCCTGAAGAAGTTCTAAGACATCGCGGGCGCCGCCGCGCCCCGATAGCTTTTTAATAAATCCGAAAACGGCGGACCGGCCCATGTCAGGCCGGTCCGCCATACGAGGGATCCCATGAACGCGCGGTCAGAGCTGTCCATAGCCACGGTGCTAATCGGCTTCAGCATGCTCAACTACTTCTATCTGATACCCACCCAAGTGGTGGCCGAAGGCTCCTCGCCCGTTTATCCCGCCCTTATCAACACCATGCTGCTGTGCTTTTCCCTGGCCTACCTGGGCGAGGGCGTGCGCTCCTGGCGCAAACAACGCCAAGCCCAGAGCGAGGGGACGGGCGGCGGCAAGAAGCTCATGGTGCGGCCCCTGGCCATGTTGGTGGTCACCGGGGCGTGGGTGCTCAGCATGGAGCAACTGGGCTTCATCATCTCCACCTTTGCTTTCCTGATGATAGCCTCGCGCATCTTCGGCTCCAAGAGCTGGGGCAAGACCCTGATCCTCAGCGTGGCCATGCCCCTGATCATCTACTTTGTGTTCCGAGGGTTAAACGCCTTGTTGCCGGAGGGCCCGGCCGAGGAACTAATCAACCTGATTTTGGGCTGAGACGGACAGGCGGAGTTAAACCATGGGCGATATCTTCAGTCATCTTTGGGACGGGGCGATTTTTGCCCTATCTTTGTGGAACATCCTGGCCATCGTCATCGGCTACGCCATCGGCATAGTCGCCGGGGCCATCCCAGGAGTCATGGCGGTCACCGCCATGGTGCTCATCTTGCCCTACACCTTCACCCTGGAGCCCTTGTTCGCCATCGCCCTGTTGATGGGCATCTACAAGGGCGGGGCCTACGCGGGCTCCATCACCGCCACCCTGTTCAACATCCCCGGCACCCCCGAGGCGGCGGCCACGGCCCTGGACAGCTATCCCATGTTCAAGCAGGGCATGCAGAAGCGCTCCCTGGAGATAGCCCTGTGGGCCTCGGTGTTCGGGGGCACGGTAAGCAACTTCCTGCTGGTGTTCACCGCCCCGCCCCTGGCCGAGGTGGCCCTGCGCCTGGGCCCCTCGGAGATCGCCGCCCTGATCCTGTTCTCGCTCACCGCGGTTATCACCCTGCTGGGCGACAGCCGCATGGACATCTGGAAGGGCTTCATCTCCATCACCCTGGGCCTGATGCTGGCCACGGTGGGCCTGGACAACATGAGCGCCTCGCGCCGCTACGTCTTCGGCATCGAAGACCTGGACAACGGGGTGCCCTTCGTGCTGACCATCATCGCCCTGCTGGCCCTGTCCGAGGTGTTCATCCAGGCCGAAAAGGTCGGTGGCTTCACCCTGGGCAACGCAGCGGAAGCGGTATCAAAAATCATCCCCTACACCTGGAAGCAGCGCTGGCTGGACCTCAAAATCTGCCTCAAGGACCTGATCCGCTCCTCCCTGGTGGGTTCGCTGTTGGGCGCGCTGCCCGGCATCGGGGCCACCACCGCCGCCTTCGTGTGTTACGGCGAGGCGCGGCGCTCGGCCAAGAAGAACGCCCGTTTCGGCGACGGCGACCCCCGGGGCATCGCCGCCCCGGAGGCGGGCAACAACGCGGTGGCCGCCTCCTCGCTGATCCCCCTGGTCACCCTGGGCATCCCCGGATCGGTGGCCGCGGCGGTGATGTACGGCGCGTTCATGATCCAGGGCATGATCCCCGGCCCCATGCTGATGATGGAGCACCCGGAGATCATCTACGGCCTGTTCGTGCTGCTCATCGTCACCGACTTCCTGGGCGCCTTCGTGGTGGCCCTCCCCTTCATCTCGGTGGTGCAGAAGATATTCAAGAACCTGAACTACTCGCTGTTCTTCCCCGGCGTGGTGGTCTGCTGCGTGGTGGGTGTCTACGCCGAGGAGTTCAACGTATTCAACCTGCGCATCTTCCTGGCCCTGGGCTTCGTGGGCTACATCATGCGCAAGATGGGCATGTCCATCCCGCCCTTCATCCTGGCATTCATCCTGGGGCCCATCCTGGAGCGCAACACCCGCACCGCCCTGCTCCTAAGCGACGGCAGCCCCATGATCTTCGTGCAGAGCCCCATCACCCTGGGCCTGCTGATTTTGGCGGTGGCCGCCTTGGGCTGGTCCCTGTGGCGCAAGACCCGCGGCGGCAAGAGCGTTTTGGAAGTGCCCGAGGAGTTCAAGCACTAAGCCGGAGAAACGGGCCAAGGCAAAAGATTTGCGGTCTTCCTTGAGCCCGAAGGATGGTGTTATTCTGTAGCTGAAAAGAATCGATCAGCGGGAGAGCGCCGCCGGGCCGACGAGGCCCGGGGCCGCCGAAGGTGCAAGGCCCAACAAAGGGCCGAAACTCTCAGGCAAAAGGACCGCTGAGCATACAACTCCTGGAGAGAGTCGGTATTACCGTCCGCCGAAGGAGCAAGCCCCAACGGGGCGAATCTCTCAGGCCCAGCAACAGGAGGAACCTCTAAATGGGCGCCCTTGGCGGCGAAGGAGGAACCTTCTGCATGACGGCCCAAACTCCCATACATGACTGGCACGCCGGCCACGGCGGCAAGCTGGTGGACTTCGCCGGTTGGCGGCTGCCGGTGTCCTACGGCGATGGGGTCATCGCCGAGCACCTGGCCACCCGCAAACACGGCGGACTTTTCGACATCAGCCACATGGGCCGCTTTTCGGTGCGCGGCCCCCAGGCCCAGGCCTGGTTGGCCTCGATGCTCACCAACGACCCCGGCAAGCTGAGCCCCGGCCGGGCCCAGTACACCCTCATCTCCGACCAGGCGGGCCGCCCCCTGGACGATGCCTTCCTCTACCAGCAAAAGCCCGAGCAATATCTGCTGGTGGTCAACGCCTCCAATCACGACAAGGATCTCCGGTGGCTGCAAGAGCACCTGGGCACCGGTGTGGAGCTTCAGGACCACAGCGCGCGCCTGGCCATGCTGGCGGTGCAGGGGCCGGACAGCGAAAAGCTGCTGGCATCGCTGCTGGCCGAGCCTTTGCCCCCCGCCGGGCGCAACCACGGCGGCTTCAACCGTATGGGCGCAGTGGAGATGTACCTCTCGCGCACCGGCTACACCGGCGAGCCGCTGAGCTTTGAGCTGTTCCTGCCTTGGGAAGAGGCCGAGGCGGTGTGGGATAAGCTGGCCACGAGCGGCGCGCCCCTGGGGGTGGTGCCGGTGGGGCTGGGGGCGCGGGACACCCTGCGCCTGGAGGCGGGCCTGCCCTTGTACGGCCACGAGTACACCCCCGAGCGCCCCATCATGGCCATGCCCACCGCCAAAATGGGCGTGGACCTGAATCCCGAGCGCGGCTATTTCCAGGGCCGCGCGGCCCTGGAAACCCAGGCCCAAGCCTTGGCCTCGGGCCAATACGGCGAGGTGCCCCGGCGGGTGTTCGCGGTGGCGGGCCTGGCCAAGGGCATGATGCGCGAGGGCTCCGAGGTGATGGCCGGCGGCAAGCCCCTGGGCGAGCTGACCAGCGGCACCATGATCCCGGCCTGGCAGTTCGCGGGCGATGCGCCCGGCCAGGAGCACTACAACCGGCCCCTGGGCTTGGCCCTGTTGGACAGCGGCACCCAGGTGGGGCAGGAAGTGGAAATTAACTACCGCAAGCGCGCCCTGCCCGGCAGGGTGGTGAAAAGCTTTACCCGGCCCAAGGGCCGGTACCTGGAACCGATCCAGTTCGATGGAGGTGCGAAGTGAGCGAAGCGAAGAAAGCCCCCGAGGGTATCTACTACACCAAGGAGCACGAGTGGGTGAAACTGGAAGGGGACCTGGCCGTGGTGGGGCTCACCGATTTCGCCCAGGACCAGTTGGGCGACATCACCTACGTGGAGCTTCCCGAGGTGGAGGCCGAGGTGGAGCAGATGGGCGAGATGTGCGTGGTGGAGTCGGTGAAGACCGCGGCTGACGTCTACGCTCCCCTCGGCGGGGTGGTGGCCGAGGTCAACTCCGCCCTGGAGGACGCGCCCGAGCTGATCAACCAGGACTGCTACGGCGCGGGCTGGCTGGTGAAGCTAAGCGGATTCGATCAGGCCGAGTTGGACAACCTCATGGACGCCGCCGCCTACGTTCAGCTCATGGCCCAGGGAGAATAAGACTATGCGTTTCACTCCCCACACCCCCGAGGACCGGGCGGCCATGCTGGCGGCCCTGGGCCTGGGATCGGTGGACGAGCTGTTCGCGGTGATACCCGAACCGCTCAGGGCCCGCTCCTGGGACCTGCCGCCGGGCATGAGCGAGCCGGAGGTGAGCCAGTACCTGGCCAAGCTGGCCGGGCTCAACGCTCAAAACCTGGTGTGCTTCCTGGGAGGCGGTTTCTACGATCACCATATCCCCGCCGCGGTGGACGCCCTGATCAGCCGGGGCGAGTTCTACACCGCCTACACCCCCTATCAGGCCGAGATGTCCCAGGGCATCTTGCAGAGCATCTTCGAGTATCAGAGCGCCGTCTGCCGCCTGACCGGCCTGGACGCGGCCAACGCCTCCTTGTACGACGGCGGCACCGCCCTGTACGAGGCGGCCATGATGGCGGTGCGCAAGACCAAGCGCAAGAAGCTAATCGTGTGCACCTCGGTCAGCCCCATCTACCGCATCATGCTCAGGAGCTACACCATCAACCTGCACCTGGAGTTGATTGAGGCCGATGTTTCCGATCCCGCCGCCCTGGAGAAGCTTCTGGACCAGGACACCGCCGGGCTAATTTTGCAGAACCCCGACTTCTTCGGGGTGCTGCACGACTATGCCCCGCACTTCGAGGCGGTGCACGGGGTGAAGGGCCTGGGCATCCTGGGCTGCAACCCCATCGCTCTGGCCGTGGCCAAGACCCCGGCCCAGATGGGCGCGGACATCGCGGTGGGCGAGGGCCAGCCATTGGGCCTGCCCTTGTCCTTCGGCGGCCCCTACCTGGGCTTCATGGCCGTGCGCGAGGCCCTGCTGCGCACCATGCCTGGACGCATAGTGGGCCGCACCCATGACGGCCAGGGCCGCACGGGCTATTGCCTGACCCTGCAAACCCGCGAGCAGCACATCCGCCGCGAAAAGGCCACCAGCAACATCTGCTCCAACGAGGCGCTGTGCGCCCTGGCCGCGGTGATCTTCCTGGGGCTAATGGGCAAGCAGGGGCTGGTGGAGCTGGCCGAGCTGAACATGACCCAGGCGGCCTACGCCCGCGAACGCCTGACCGCTATCGACGGCGTGGAGCCGGTGGACCAGGGCCCCTGGTTCAACGAGTTCCGGGTGCGCCTGCCCATCGACGCCCGGGTGGCGGTGAGCCGCATGATCGACAAGGGCATCGCGGCGGGCTTCCCCCTGGGACGCTACTACCCAGACCAGTCCAACAACCTGCTGGTGGCGGTCACCGAAAAGCGCTCCAAGGAGGAGATCGGCTATCTGGCCGAGGGATTGGAGGCGGTGCTGTGAAAACCATATTCGAGATGAGCAGGCCCGGCCGCCGGGCCGCCTCCCTACCCTGCTCCCGGGTGGACGAGCGCTTCTGCCAAATGAGCCAACTTCCACCGGAGCTGCGGCGTAGCGAACCCGCCGAGCTGCCCGAGGTGGCGGAGATAGACTTGGTGCGCCACTACACCCGGCTGTCGCGCATCAACTTCGGGGTTGACGTGGGGACCTATCCCCTGGGCTCGTGCACCATGAAGTACAACCCCAAGTTCACCGAGGTGGCCGCCCGCCTGCCCGGCTTCGCGGGGCTGCATCCCCTGCTGCCCCAGCTACGCCGAGGCGGCCTGTTGGCCCAGGGGGCGCTCCGGGTGATCTACGAGTTGGAGCAGCTTCTCAAGCAAATTACCGGCATGGACGCCTTCACCATGCAGCCCCTGGCCGGGGCCCACGGCGAGCTGACCGGCATCATGCTCATGGCCGCCTACCACAACGACAAGGGCAACCAGAAGTCCCTGGTCTTGGTGCCCGACTCGGCCCACGGCACCAACCCCGCCTCGGCGGCCATTGCGGGCTACCAGGTGGTGACCGTGCCCTCCAAGAACGGGGTCATGGACCCCACGGCCTTCAAGGAGATGCTGAACGACCAGGTGGCCGGGGTGATGATGACCAACCCCAACACCGTGGGCCTGTTCAACCCATATATCGCCGAGATAGCCGAGGCGGCCCACCGGGCCGACGCCCTGATGTATTACGACGGGGCCAACCTAAACGCCATCATGGGCTACGCCAAGCCCGCCGACCTGGGCTTCGACATCGTGCACCTGAACCTTCACAAGACCTTCGGCACTCCCCACGGCGGCGGTGGTCCGGGGGCCGGGCCGGTGGGGGTGGTGGAGCGCCTGCAGGACTACCTGCCCATCTCCAGGGTGGACATGCGCGGCGACGGCACCCTGTTCCTGGACTACGACCACCCCAAGTCCATCGGCTACGTGGCCCCCTTCTACGGCAACTTCGGGGTGTGCCTCAAGGCCTTCGCCTACATCCTGGCCCTGGGCGGCGAGGGGCTCAAGGAGGTCAGCCAGGACGCGGTGCTGGCGGCCAACTATCTGCGGGTGAAGCTAGGCGACAAGTGGCAGGTGGCCTTTGACCGGCCTTGCATGCACGAGGTGGTGTTCAGCGCCGAGGACAAGGTGGCCCAGCACGGTGTCTCCGCCCTGGACGTGGCCAAGGCGCTCATCGACGAGGGCTTCCACCCGCCCACGATATACTTCCCGCTGGTGGTCAAGGAAGCCATGATGCTCGAGCCCACCGAGACCGAGGCCCTGGAGAACCTGGACGCCTTGGTGGCGGCCATGGGGCGAATCGCCGACAAGGCGGCGGCCGACCCCGAGGCCTTGCACGCCGCACCGATTACCACGCCGGTGGGCCGCCTGGACGAGGTTAACGCGGCGCGCCATCCGGTGCTACAAGAGCCGCTGGAGGCTTAGCTCCTCACTCGACTGTACAGGCCATAAACGGCGGGCGGCGCTCAACCTGGGTAAACCAGGGCGGAGCGCCGCTTTTTTTGATCGCCGGTTAATGCCTGGGGGAGGCGGGGTTTTTGACTCGGAGCGCCCTACCCCTTACGCCAATAGACTCCGGTCCAGTCCACCGCCTGCATCTGTTCGCTGATGCCCTCTGAAGCCCTGAAATCGTCCACCGCCGCGCGGCAGCCAGCCAGGGCGTAATCGTCGATGATGCAGAACCCGCCAGGGGACAACTTGGGATACAGGTTGCCGAGGGCGTCCATGGTGGACTCGTACATGTCGCCGTCCAGGCGCATAACGGCCAGCTTTTGCACCTCGGCCCGGGGTAGGGTGTCCTTGAACCAGCCCTTTAGGAACACCACCTGCCCGTCCAGCAAACCGTAGTTGGCGAAGTTGGCTTCCACCTCGGCTTGGGAGACCGCTAGGTATTTAATCTGGTGAAGCCGATCAGATCGGTCGGCGGAATACTTGCTTGGGTCTGGCGCGGGCAGACCTTCGAAGGAATCAGCCACATAGACCTTGCGGGTCGTGTCGCCATAGACGGCCAGGATGCCCCGCATGAAAATGCAGGACCCGCCCCGCCACACCCCGGTCTCGATTAGGTCGCCCTCGACGCCCTCCCTGAGCACGGTTTCCACGCAGTCCTGAAGGTTGTCCAGGCGTTTCAGACCGACCATGGTCTGGGCGTACATGGGCCAAATTCTTCCCTCTTCCCTTTCCTCGAGCCCATAGGAGCGCTCCTTCACCAGGTGAAGCCGCCGGAAAGCCAGAAGCCGGGAGAGCAGGGAAAGCAACCTTCGCACGATGGGGGAGCGGTGATAGTCGAAAGTTTCGATGGGAACGGGGGGCTCGGGCCAAAGGGTAAAGGCCAGGGCCTTTTTTAAAAGCTCCAGGTACCGCTGTTCAGGCGTCATCGTTACCTCTTATTGGCCGTAATGTGGGCAGTGGCCTACTCATGCTACCGCACCAGGCGGGCATTGCCACGCGCTTGCCCTCCGGCCCGCGCCTGGCTACCGCGCAATTGCCTCTATACCAGATATCCCATGGGTTGGTATGACATTTTAAAGGCGAGCCTTGGGGAGGGCCAGGGGCTACCTCCCAACCGCACCGGAAAGCATTTGCCATGCGCCTGATCCAACAAAACCAGAGTACACAGCGTAGGCGGCCGCCAAATATCCCCCTACTCTTGCCCTAAAAAATCTATTGACTTGCTTTCTCCAAAAAATATATACCGGATTGTATACTACTAAGCACACAGCATTACATTGTCGCTCTTGGCCTAGCAGAACTTAAAGCGAGCTTGAAAGGACATAACCGTGCCAAGATATTTTGCCAATCCAGATCTGGATTCCTTATCTTCCGAGGGCGTTCGCGAATATCAGGAGCAACGGCTCCGGTCACAGCTTGCCTATTGTTACGAAAAATCGGACTTTTATCGCAAAAAATTCCAGGAGTGCGGCGCGGCCCCCCGTGACATCAAGACCATGGATGATCTGCACGCGCTGCCCATCTTCATGAACAAGGAGCAGGAGCGCCTAAACTCCCTGGAGTCTCTGGAGCGTTTCGGCCATCCCTTCGGCACCCACCTGTGCGCCGACCCCCGGGACATCTACATGACCGGCACCACCTCGGGCACCACCGGGGTCCCCACCTTCACCTACTCCCTGACCAGGGACGACATCGCCAACTTCGCCCCTGCCCTGGGCCACCGTTTCGTGATGAACGGCCTGGAGTACGGCGACCGGGTGCTGTTCATCTTCGCCCTGGGCATCTACGCCACCACCATCTCCCTGTTCGGGCTGCGCAGCGTGGGCGGGGTGCCCATAGACGTGGACGCCCGCGCGGGGTCGGAACTGATGCTGCGCTTCGCCGCCCAGACCCGCCCCAGGTTCATGGCCACCACCGTGTCGCTCTCGGAATACCTGATCGGCAAGGCCAAAAGCATCATCGGCATGGAGGTGGGCGATCTGCACTTCAAGGGCGTGTTCGTCACCGGCGAGGTGGGGGTTAGCATTCCCGAGGTGCGCCAGCGCCTGGAGCAGGCCTACGGATGCCCAGTGTACGACTATTGGGCGCCGGCGGCCCACGCCATCGCCATCACCTGCGGCTCCCCCGAGTACCCGGGCATGCACGCGGTGGCCCCGGACCTATGCACCGCTTTCCATGACCTGGTGGACCCGGACACCAAGAAGCCCATACCCATCGTGAACGGCGCGGTGGGTGAAATGGTGGTCACCTCGCTCAAGCGTCAGGCCGCCCCCCTGGTCAAGTACGCCACCGGGGACATCGTCGAGCTTTACACCGAGCCCTGCCCCCATTGCGGCTTCCCCGGCCACCGGGCCAAGCTCATCGGGCGGGCGGACGACATGCTGGTGGTCAAGGGGGTCAACCTCTACCCCGCGGCCATCAAGCAGATCGTGGAGACCTTCACCCCGGAGGTTACCGGTGAGATGCGCGTGGTCTTGGACACCAAGCCGCCGCGGGTGGTGCCGCCGCTCAAGCTGAAGCTGGAGCGTTCGGCCTCGGTGAGCGACGACGACCTGGACGCCCTGGCCGAGCGGATCATACGGGCCACCCACGATCAACTAAAGATACGGCCGGTCATCATCTGGACCGAGCCGGGCAGTCTGGAGAAATCCACCCGCAAGACCCCTCTGTTCGAAAAGAACTACGAATAAACGGACGAGTAGTCAGCCATGCCTTATGAAATCGTGCCCTTGACCCTGAGCTACTACGAGGCGGAAAAGGGCTACATGACCTACATGACCAACTATGGTCAGAGCATCATCCGCCCCTTCGTGGTGTGGTTCATCCGGGGCGCCTCCCGGAACATAATCGTCGACAGCGGGATTGAGGCGCAGGACTACGTCGCCTACCACCCCAGTTTCAAGGATTTGAAAGTCAACCACCTGCAAACCTTCGACCAGGCCCTGGCCTCGGTGGGCATCACCCCGGAGCAGGTGGACATCGTGGTGCAGACCCACCTGCATTTCGACCACTGCCGCAACCTGAAGCGTTGCGTCAACGCCGAGGTGCTGGTCCAGAAGGCCGAGTACGACTTCGCCATGGACCCCGCCCCCTTCGCGGGCATCTACCGCCCGGCCCTTTGGGAAGGGGCCGACCTGCGCCTGATCGAGGGCGAATACGAGATCGAGCCCGGTCTGACCCTTTTGCCGGTTCCCGGTCACGCGGCCGGCGGGCAGGCGGTGTTGGTGGAGACAAAAAGCGGAACCGTGGCCATCGCCGGCATGTGCACCTGCCAGGATAATTTTTATCCCCAGGCGGGGCACCCCATGGTGGGCGACGACCACACCCTGTTGCCGGGCATCCTTTTGAACGCCCGCGACGCCTACGAAAGCATGATACGGCTCAGAAGCCGTGCCGATAGAATCCTGGCTTTGCATGATCCTGACATCATCAAACAAAAAGTTATCTCCTGAGCAAGTAAAAGATGTGAGCACGGTCAAGCCAGAAAATTCTGATCCTATTTCCACGGGAGGGAAAGATGGCGAAGAAACAAATCACGCGTAGGGAATTTGTGAAAGTGGTGGGGAGTGGCGCCCTGGTTGCCGGCGCGGCCACCTTCGGGGTGCCCACCTTGCTGAGGGCCGCCAACAAGCCCATCAAGTTCGGTCAGCTCAACACCACCTCGGGCATCATGGCCAGCCAGGGCGTGCCCGGCATGCGCGGCGCCCAGATCGCCCAGGACATCATCAACCAGGCAGGCGGCATCATGGGCCGCAAGCTGGAGCTGGTGCAGGAGGACGATCAGGTGAAGCCCAGCGTGGGCGTGCGCAAGTTCAGGAAGCTCGTCCTGGAAGACAAGGTGGACTTTGTCTTCGGCACCAACTCCAGCGGCGTGGGCCTGGCCTGCGTGCCCCTGGCCAACGAGTTCAAGAAAATATTCATCTCCACCTCCATGAGCGACAAGTACACCGGCGCCAATTGCAGCCCCTACGTCTTCAGGATAGGCGAGTCCACGAGCATGGCCTCCAAGGCCAGCGCCTATTGCATGGTGGCCAACGAGCCGGGGATCAAGAAGTGGGCCGGGATCAACCCGGACTATGTTTTCGGCCACGAGTCATGGGACTTCTTTAAAAAGGGCATGCAGGAGAAAAAGCACCAGGTGCAAATCGTCAAGGAGTCCTTCTCGCCCTTTGGCTGCCAGGACTACAAGCCCTACATCACCGCCCTGTTGGAGTCCAAGGCCGAAGGCGTGTTCACCTCCCTGTGGACCGGCGACCTGATCAACTTTATCAAGCAGGCCAAGCCTTTTGGCTTCTTCGACAAGGTAAAGGCCTTTGTCAATAACACCACCTCCTTCGCCACGGCCATCGGCCTAGGCAACGAGATGGTGCCCTTCTGGGGAGAGGCCCGCTACTACCCCTTCTATCGAGACACCGAGATCAACCGCAAATACGTGAGCATGTACCAGAAGAAATTCGGCGGATACCCCGGAGCGGACGTGGGCGCGGAGTGCTTCGCTTCGGTCGTGGCCTTGAAGCTGGCCATAGAAAAGGCCGGGACCACCGACACCGCCAAGGTGATCGCGGCCCTGGAGGGTCTGGAGTTCGAGGTGCCCGAGGGCAAGAAATGGATTAGGCCCGAAGACCACAGCGGCATCGACGAAGTGGTGCTGCTGGGCAAGTTCCATCACGACCCCAAGTATCCCTTCTGGGTGTACGACCCCAAGACCTACTTCACGGTGCCGGGCAAAGAGATCGCCATGCCCTTGAGCCAGACCGGCTGCAAGATGGCCAAGCCCTAACTTCCCATTATCGACAAATCGCCCCCAGGGATTTTTCCCTGGGGGCGCAAAAGCTGCCCTCGAATATTAGGCATCTGTACTTCGGAAGATAGAACAGACGCATGGAATTTTCCTACTTTATATATCAGCTGATCATCGGCCTATCCCACAGCATGCTGCTGTTTTTGATAGCGTCGGGCCTCACCATTATCTTCGGCCTGCTGAACATACCCAACTTCGCCCACGGCTCCCTGTACATGCTGGGAGCCTACTTCACCTACTATTTCCTGCACAGCCTGCCGGGGCTGTCCTTCGGCCTGGCTCTCGTATTCTCCGTGCTGGCGGTGGGCATCATCGGGGCGATCTTGGAATTCATCCCCCTGCGCAAAATTTACGAAAGATCCCACGCCCTGCAGTTGTTGATGACCTTCAGCTTCATCCTGATGATCGACGACGCCACCAAATATTTCGCGGGCACCGACTTTCTGAGCATCGCCATACCCAAGCTGATGGACGGCTCCTTCACTCTGCCCGGGGACCGGGAGATGCCGGTCTATTCCATCTTCATCATCGCGTGCGGCCTGGTGGTGGCCTATCTTCTTTGGTTGGGGCTGTACAAGACGAGGCTGGGCAAGCTGGTGCAGGCGGGCACGGCCAACAAGGAGATGCTCAGCGCCCTGGGCATAAACGTACCCAGGCTGTTCACCCTGGTCTTTATTTTGGGCTCCGTCCTGGCCGGGCTGGGGGGGGGCTTGGCCGGTCCGCTCAAAGCGGTCAGCGTGGGCATGGGCGAGACCGTGATCATCACCATATTCGCCATCGTGATCGTGGGAGGCGTGGGCAGCCTGAAGGGCGCCTTCATCGCCTCCATCCTGGTGGGGGAGCTCAACACCTTCGGGGTGGTCTTCTTCCCCAGCTTCGCCATGGCCTTCACCTACATCCTGGTGATCGCGGTCCTCCTGACCAAGCCTGAAGGTTTATTCAGAATAAAATAACGGGATAAAGCTGCTGATCATGCCACCGAAACCCCAAAATTTTAAAAACCCCATCATCTGGTTTTTTGTCAGCTTGGTTGTTCTTTGGGCCGCCCCGTTGTTTTTGCCAACCTTCTACATTTACCTCATCACCGAGATATTGATCGTCAGCCTTTTCGCGGTGAGCACCAACGTTTTGCTGGGTTTCACCGGGCTGTTGTCATTCGGCCAGGTGGCCTTCTTCGGCTCCAGCGCCTACGCGGTGTCTCTTTTGATCAAAGGCACCAGCCTGCCCTTCGCGGCCTCGTTTTTTTTAAGCGTGGGCATTAGCACCCTGGCCGCCCTGATCATCGGGCTTTTCTGCATGCGCCTGCGCGGCTTCTACTTCGCCATCCTCACCCTGGCCTTCTCGCAAATATTCTTTGTGGTGGTTTACAAGTGGACCAGCCTCACCGGCGGGGACGACGGCATCGTGGGCATACCCAAAAAGCCGTTCCTTTTCTTCGACATCAACGGGGCGGATGCCTACTACCATTTCGTTATGTTCGTGGTCATGGTGTCCCTGGCCCTGCTGTACCTGATCATACGCTCGCCCCTGGGCGAGGTGTTGCAAGCCATCCGCGACAACTCCGAGCGCACCGAGTTCCTGGGACTTCAGGTGCGCAATTACCGCCTGGCCTCTTTCGTGATCGCGGGCACCTTCGGCGGGGTGGCCGGGGCCCTGTTCGCGCCCTTCCAGGGGATAGTCACCCCGGAATTGCTGCACTGGTCCCACTCGGCGGAGCCGCTCATGATATCCCTCTTGGGCGGCATGTACTTTTTCTTCGGGCCTATCGCCGGGGCGGTGATCTTCGTGTTCATCAAGGAATGGATAACCGGTTTCACCGAATACTGGATGTTTTGGTACGGCCTGTTGTTGATGCTCCTGATCATGTACCTCCCCGGAGGCATCATGGGATTCGTTTCCGAGCATTTGAAACGCGGCAAGGATGATTCCAGATGAGCCTATTAGAGGTGCGCAAGGTCAGCAAGTCCTTCGGCAAGCTGCAAGCGGTCAGCGAGCTGGAATTGTCCATCGACGAGGGGGAGGTGCGCTGCATCATAGGAGCCAACGGCGCGGGCAAAACCACCCTCTTCAATCTGATCTCCGGGCGCATCCGGCCGGACAGCGGCCAGGTGGTTTTCGCCGGCGAAGAAATATCGGGCATGCGTCCTCCCCAGATCGTGCGCAAGGGCCTGAGCCGCTCCTTTCAGGTGTCCAACTATTTCCCCAACCTCAGCGTTTTCCAGAACGTCAGGATCGCGGTGCTCTCGCGCATGCGCAAAAGCCGCATATTCTATTGGCCGGTGAGCCGCCTTGGGCCGGTCAACCAGAGGGTCAGCGAAATCCTGGAAAACTTCAACCTGCTCCCCCTGGCCGAGGTGATCGCCGACAAGCTCTCCCACGGCGACCGCCGCAAGCTGGAGATCAGCCTGGTGGTGGCCCAGGAGCCGCGCATGCTGCTCTTGGACGAACCCACCGCGGGCATGAACTCAACCGAGACCGAGAGCACCATCCACCTGATCAAGGATCTGGTCACCAAACTGGGCCTGACCCTGCTGCTCACCGAGCACGACATGAAGGTGGTGTTCTCCTTGGCCGACAAGATCACCTTCATGCACTACGGGCAGGTAGTGTGCGAAGGCCCCCCCCAGGAGATCAAGGCCAACCCGGACGTAAAGGAAATTTATCTAGGGGGCGAAGTGTGCTGATCCTGGAAGTCGCCAACATCGACACCTACTATGGCAAAAGCCATATCCTGCAGGACGTCTCCCTGAAGGTAAACCAGGGGCAGATCGTGGCTCTGCTGGGCCGCAACGGCGCGGGCAAGACCACCACCATGCGCAGCATCATGGGACTCACTCCCGCCAAGCGGGGCGCCATCCGCTTCAAGGGGGAAGAGATTCAAAAAAGAAAGCCCTTTGAGATAGCCCACAAGGGCATAGGCTTCGTGCCCGAGGACCGGGGCATCTTTCCCGACATATCGGTGCTGGACAACCTGACCATCGCCGCCAAGAACTCGGCGGACGGCCAGAAGCGTTGGACCCTGGAGAAGATCTATCACTACTTCCCGGTGCTCGACCGCCTGCGCGACAACAAGGGGCAAAACCTGAGCGGCGGCGAGCAGCAGATGCTCACCATCGCCCGCACCCTGATGACCAACCCGGACCTGCTGTTACTGGACGAGCCCTGCGAGGGCCTGGCCCCCCAGATAGTCAACCAGGTGCTTTTCGGCCTCATCAAGGGGCTGAAGGAGCAAGAGGGGGTGACCATCCTGCTGGCCGAGCAGAACGCCAGATTTTGCCTGGGCCTGGCGGATTGGGGCTACTTGTTGGACAAGGGAGCCATCCACTTCAACGCCAGCGCGGCGGACATAAGCGCCAACCAGGAAGTTCAGAGCAAATACCTGTCCCTGTGATCCCCCTCAATATTTGAGCGCCGCCCCGGCCGCAGCCTGCCTTTACGGTCACCGCCCTGGACAAGCGCCCCCTATTGTTGCAAGATTCACGTGACCGCAATTTTTGGCATCGAGGGGCACTCTTGACCGATTTTTTTGATCTGCGCAACCACGGGACCGACCTACGCTGCGAGGTGTTGGCCGGAGCCACCACCTTTGTCTCGGTGATGTACATCATCGTGGTCAACCCAGCCATCTTGCAGGCCGCGGGCATGCCCTTTGCGGCCTCCCTCACCGCCACGGTTTTGGTGTCGGCCTTTTCCAGCATCTTGATGGGCCTGTACACCAACAACCCCCTGGTGGTGGCTCCGGGCATGAGCCTCAACTCCCTGTTCGCCCTGGCCGTGGCCAAGGGCGCGGAAGTAAGCTACGCCACCGCCTTGGGCTGCGTGTTCTGGGCAGGGGTGATATTCCTGTTGCTGATGGCCTTTGACCGCAAGCGCCGCATCATAACCGGCGTGCCGCGCATGCTGCGCCTGGGCATCGCCGGAGGCATCGGCCTTTTCATCGCCCTGCTGGGGCTGCGCTCCGGCGGCATGATCGTCACCCATGAAACCCTGGGCCTGGCCATGGGGACCTTCAACCCCAGCGCCCTCACTTTTCTGGCTGGGCTGCTGGTCACCTCGGTGCTGGTGGTGCGCAAGGTGCCGGCCAGCTTTTTGTGGGGTGTGGGCCTCACCACCGCCCTGGCCTGGCCCATCGGGCGGCTCTGGGCCTTGGGCGCGCCGCCCGCCGTGGCCTGGAGCGGCTGGTTACAGGCCCCGGACTTTTCCCTGCTGCTGTCCTTGGACCTGATCGGCGCTGCTTCCATGGCCCATTGGCCCCTTATTTTCGTGTTCCTTTTCAGCTGCATGTTCGACTCCATGGCCACCATCGTGGGCGTGGCCGAAGTCGGGGATCTGGTGGACCACCACGGCAATCCCGTGGGCCTGGGCAAAGGGCTTCTGGCCTGCGGCGGAGCCCTTACCGCGGCGGGCCTTCTGGGCACCAGCCCGGCCACGGCCTTCACAGAGTCTTCCACCGGGGTGCGCGCCGGGGGGCGCACCGGGCTCACCGCCGTGGTGGCCGGGTTGCTGTTCCTGCCCTTTTTGTTCCTCTCGCCCCTGCTCTCCCTGATTCCTCCCCTGGCCACCGCGCCGGTGCTGGTATTGGCCGGGGTCTTCATGCTCAAGCCGCTCATCTACGTGCGCTGGGAGCGTTTCGACGACGCCATACCCTTTTTCATGGCCATGGTGCTCATGCCCCTGACCCACTCCATCACCCAGGGCATCATCTGGGGCTGCCTGTCCTGGACCGTTCTCAAGGCCGCCTCCGGCAAATATCGCCAGATCCCCCCGGCCTTGCTGCTGCTGGACGTGCTGGCCCTGGCCCTGCTGTTCAATCTGGAGCGTTTCGGTCATTGAGGCCGCAGGCATCAGAACATCCCCCGGGGGTGGAGCCATGCTGAAGCGGCTGACCGGGCTCTTTTCGCCGGAAGAGCACCGCCTGGACCTGGACGGCGGGAAAGCGGTGCACCGGTACCTGGAATGCTACCGCCTCCAAGGGCCGGACGGTTGCGCCATGCGCCTGGCCGAGTTGGAGCCAGCCCACCACCAGATGGACTCTTCCCTGCACCACCTGGATGACCCGGGGCAAATCTGCACCTCGGCTCTGCTCTACGCCGCATCCCGCCTACCCCGTTGCATGCCCCAGGTGCGCGCCGTGTCCCTGGCGGTGCAGCCAAGCGCCTTTGCCGGTCACCCTTGGGGCGAGGTGTCTTCCTGGCAAGCGGTGGCGGCGGACAAGCGGCGGCGGCGAGCCTTTTTCGACGGCCAAGACCGCCTGGCTATGCTGGTGACCAGCCTGTCGGACATAGATGACCTAATCCCCAGTCTGTGCGCTTATCAGATCGAGTGGAACAAGCTGCACCAGCGCCTGGCCGAGAGCCCCCTGGGCCCGGCTCTGGCCGACGGCAGCACGAGGGCCTCGGCCCTGGGCCGGGAGCTGCGCCTGGCCCTTGGCCTCAGCCGCCCCGACTACGAGGCCCTGGCCCAGCTCTGGGGCGACGGGTGGGACCAAAAAATGGCGGCCATCGCCTCCGCGCCCAAGGATCTTGAGCTGCTGATGCTGCCCATCGCACCAGACGACTTTGAAAAGGCGGCCGAGCGCTGGTGGCTGCGGCTGCTGAAGATTTTCGACGGCCTGGACCTAGCCGGGCGGCCCGTGTACCTGGTGACCAGCAACAATCACTCCCTGGCCAATCTGGTCTCAGGGTTTGCCTTGCGCCACGAAACACGCCTGGACGCCTTTGGTCATGAGCACCTGGAAAGGCAATGGGAGAAGGCATACCAGGGACTGGCCGCCGAGAGGGCCGCCACCCTGCGCAACCTGCTTTACATGGCCCAGGATGGGCTGTTGGCCCGGGAGCCGGACCTGGCCCGTGAAAAATTGCAGATGGAGCGCGAGGCCGGAGTGTTGCGCAGCGGGCCGGTGCCGCCTCTGTTGGCCGAAACCCAAGCAATGGAGCTAAGTAAGCTTATCCCCCAGCGCCTGGACCCGCGCCTGAGCCTCCCGGACCCGGCGGCCTTGGCCCGCAGCCGAGCGGTTCTTCTCAACACCGATTATCCCTTGGGCTTCGGGGCCTACCACCTCATTAGATGCGCCGGGCGTTATCTGCCCCACTGGCGCGGGCTGTTCGTGCTTGGCAAGAGCGCGGCCATGATCGGACGTTTGGGCGATGTGATGATCCCCACCCAGGTGCGGGACGTGCATTCGGCGCGCCTGTTCGAGTTGCCCAACGCCATGAACACCAGACGCGTGGCCCCCTACGTGCACGAGGCGGCGGTGTTCGACGACCAGCGCAGCCTGACCGTGCACGGCACCTTCCTGCATTCCTGGGACACAGTGCGCCGCCTGCACCGGGCCGACTTCACCGGCATAGAGATGGAAGCCGGTCCTTGCCTGGCCGCCCTGGCCGACCATTTCATGCACCATGTGACGGGCCAAAGCGGACTGAGCCGCCTGGAACTGCCGCCAAACTTCAGCCTGGGCATCCTGCACTACACCTCGGACACGCCCTACAACCTGCGGGCCAGCCTGCTCAGCAAGCCCCTGGGCCTCACCGGCCTGGAGTCCACCTACTCCTGCTCCCTGGCCATCCTGCAATACATTCTGGAGCGGGAAGCCAATCACGACAGATAAAGGCCGTTTCCAGGACTTGGGGCCGCCTCCCACTGCCTTGGCGCCGTACGGCTCCGGCAGGCCGGGCTTTACAAAGCGACTAAAGGCTGCTGATAATGCCCTAGCGGTATGCAAACGGACTATCTGCCCAGTACCGGCCCGACCGCAATTGCCGCCAGTTGGGGGATACCTCGGGCGACAACGGCCGCGCATGGGCGGCAAGGGCGATGCCATGAACCAGGCCGAAGTCGGGGTGTGCATGTTGATACACGGGCACCCTACCTACTATTTGGCCGGCCGCCAGGCATTGCTGTCGGTTTTGCGGCGTAGCGATTTCCAGATATTTTTGGTCACCGACCATCTTTACAAAATCGGCATGTTCCGGAGAAAACGCCTGCAGGTGCACCAGCTGGGGCCGGTGGAGCAACAGGTAAGGGCGCGGCGCTTTTTGGCCAAGTTCTCAGCCCTGGAGGCCTTTCTGGCGAACACCGAATCCGAGTTGGTTATGCTCTTGGACGCGGACGCGGTTTTGGTGCGCGACATCACCGCCGAGGATATCCGTACAGCCCTGGACGGACGAGGCTTGGGCATGGTGGAGCAGACCACCATTCTAAACTCCACCATGAGCCGGATCGACTTTTTGCAACACTACCAAAGGCACTCCCTGGTATGGCTGGACCCCCAGGCCCAAGCGCCCGCCCTGGAGGATTATCGCTTTTACAACTCGGGCGTGGTCCTGGCCCAGCGGCAAGAGATGGAGCGCTTCTGCTCCTGGGCCCGGCAAATGCTGGCTCAGCGACCGGGCGACCACCGGGTGGGTGAGCACATAATCACCGACCAGGATTATTTTCAATACTACGCCAACAACCTGCACCCGGAGTCCTGCCGGGAGTTATCCTGGCGGTGGAACCATTGCGAGCACTGGGACAAGGGCTTTCCCAGGCCGGACGCCTACGTGGCCCATTTCAGCAACTTCTGCCTGCGGCCCGGCTGGCGGCAGCTCCGGCGCATACGCGCCGCTTGGCGGCAAGGACTAGGCTAGACGTGAACCTGAGCATCATCATCGTGACCTACAACAGCGCCGGGGTGATAGACAGTTGCCTTGAGAGCCTGGGGCCTTGGGCCGAGCACTCCCTGGTGGTGGACAACGCCTCCAGCGACCAGACCGCCGAGTTGGTGCGCGCCCGTGGGGTTCGGCTGCTGACCATGCCCGGCAACCTGGGTTTCGCCCGGGCGGTCAACCAGGGGGTGCGGGCCTCCCAGGGCCAAGGCGTCTGCCTGCTCAACCCGGACTGCCTGGCCACGCCGGAGCTTTTTTCCCTGGGCCTGGACGCCCTGGGCAGCGGGGAAAAGCTCATCGCCGCCCCGGCCCTGGACGACCACGGCCAGGCGGTGCCAGGCCGCCAGCCCGGCTACAGCCGCCTGAAGCTGGCCCACGACCTCATGGTGCTGGGCTGGCCCTGCCCCCGGGCCCTGGCCTGGATGCCCCGCCTGCCCGGCTATCACGACGACTCCTGGCAATGGGCCCACGGGGCCTGCCTGTTCATCCGGCGCGAGCTTTTCCTGAGCCTGGGTGGCTTGGCCACCAGCTACTTCATGTACATGGAAGACGTGGAACTGGGCCTCAAGCTGCACCAGGCCGGGGGCTTGGTGGTGGAGTTGCCCTATACCCTGCCCCACCTCACCGCCCAGGGATCCAAGGTGACCAACGCCCGCCGCCGTTGGCTCCTGGCTCGGGGCCGCCTGAAATTCGCGGCCAAGCATTACGGGTATTTCTTCGCGGTCGGGCTGGGGCTGATCACCCTACCGGGGATGTGGGCCAAGGGGGTGCTCAAGTGATCTACTATTTCCTGCCCACCGCGGGCATCGCCGGGGGCGTAAAGGTGGGATTCCAGTTCATGGAGGCCCTCATCTCCCTGGGCGCTCCCGGCGTGGTGGCTATCCCCGGCGGCGAGGCGCCCCAGTGGTTCGCCTGCTCGGTGCCGGTGGTGGATCGCGGTGAGGCCCTGGAGCGCATCACGCCCCAGGACTGGGCCTTCATGACCTGGCCTCCGGATCTGGCCCCCCTGGAGGCCACCGGAGCCCGTTTGGCCTGCCACGTACAGGGCGTCACCAACATGGAAAAAATTTTCGCTCACCCCGAGGTTCATCTGTTGACCTGCTGGGAAAGCGCGGATCGCCTGGCCCGGCAAGAGTATGGGCGTCAAACCGTCATGGTGGGCATCTGCGTATCAGCGGCTTTCTTTGCCCAAGGAGAAGTCAAGCTGGACAATGAAGCCGCCTACATGCCCCGCCGGGGACTGGGCATCGCCACCAAGGCGGCGCACGCCTTGGATATGCTCAACTGGTGGCCCATGGACGGCCTGGACGAGCCCAAGGTGTGCCGCCGCTTGCAAAGGGCCGGTGTCTACCTGGCCACCTCGGTGGGAGAGGACTTCGGTCTGCCCTCGTTGGAGGCCATGGCCGCCGGTTGTCTGGTGGCCTCGGTGCCGGTCAAGGGGGGTATGGAATATTTGCGTGACGGGTACAACTGCCTGGTGGATGAGCCGGAACGGCTTATACAGCGCCTGGGGGAGATGATGCATCCCAGCCAGGCGGGCCGGCGTGAGCTCATGCGCCTCAGGGCGAGGGCCACCGCCTTTGACTACCACCCCTACGCGCTCAAACGGCGTCTGGCCCATTTGCTGGAGGGGCCGCTCAAGGGGCTCAAGGATTGAGGCGGGAAGCGTTCTGGTGGTGCCTGGTTCCCGTCCTGTTTTTGCTGGGCGGCGCGGCCATGGCCGTGCTCATGCCGCCCTATGAAAACCCGGACGAGCTGCGCCATTTCAACTACGCGGTGTATTGGGAAGCCAAGCTGGAGCGCAACCACGCCTTGGCCCACAAGGCCCGCCTCATCTCCCGCCAAGAGGTTTTCCAGACTCCGCTGTATTACCTGAGCCTGGCCCCGGCGGTGTGGCTCACCGGCTACCGGGGGCCGCTGGATTTTCCGCGCATCGATCCTGATTTCCGCTGCCAGCCCGCCCCTCCCGGCCAAACCATCCATCGGCGATTCAAGCCCCTGCAAGGCGAAAGGCAAATCGCCGGAGCCCGCACCCTCTACGCCATGCGGGCCACCTCCCTGCTCTGGGGACTGGCGGCGGTGCTGTTGGGCATGGCCCTTTTCTGGGAGCTTAGCCGGGGAGACAAGGCCCTGACCCTGGCCGCCACCGCCCTGTGGGCCCTAAACCCGCGCTGGCTGGAGACCTGCGCCTCGGTGAGCAACGACGTGGCCGCCAGCGCCTTGGCCGCCCTGGTGTTGTGGATGCTGGCCCGCACCCTGCGTGCGGCCAGTCCCCCCACCCTGGCCAAGGCCGCCTTGCTGGGCGCGCTTTGCGCCCTGGCCGCCTACAGCAAGATGAACGCGGTGGGCCTGGCCGGGGTGGTCGCCGGAGCGCTGTTCCTGGGTGGCCGGGGCTACGGCCTTTCCTGGGGGCGCTGCCTGGGTTTGGCCGCGCTGTCCGCCGGATGCGCCGTGGCCCTGATGGCCCCCTGGCTGGTGCGCAATCACCTGGAGTTCGGCGACGCCCTGCTGTTGAACCGTGACCTGTGGAGGCCTTACGTGGCCACCCGCGCCGCCACCATGTATCCCTGGGACTTCTTCCGGGAGGAGTTCACCGGCTTCCGCTGGAGCTATTACGCGGTCTACGGCCAGTTCGCCCTGCTCATGCACCCCGTAGCCTACCGCGTGCTGGACGCCCTGCTGGTCGTTACCGGCGGGTTGGGCCTGGCCTTTTGGGCCCGGCAGATGTGGCGCGGCCCGGACCTGCGCGAGCGTCTGGTGCAGTCGCTGGCCCCAGCCTGGCTGTTGCTGGCCTTCGCCGCCTTTCTCTCCTACAATAGCGGGGTAATGGCCTCCCAGGGCCGCCTCATCTTTCCCGCCGGTTGGGCCATAGCCTTCTTGCAGGCCGGGGGGCTGCTGATGTTTCTTCCCAGGCGCTGGCGAAACGCGGCCGCCTGGTCGCTGCTGATTCTGATGCTGGCCTGGGACTACTACGTGATCAAGGACGTGATATGGCAAGCCTTCCAATACCTGCCCGTCTAAACATAGACCGCGATCCGCCCGTGGAGTTGAGCTAGTCCGTGGCCAGGGTGTTGCTGGTAAACCCGCAGCAGGGTTCGCGGGGATGGGGTTCGGGACGAGACCCCCTTGATCTGGACGACCTGCTGCCCCACCACGGCCTGGCCCAGTTGGCCGCGGTGCTGCGCCAAGCGGGGCACCAGGTTGCACTGCTGGACCTGCGCCTGATGTCCGGCTGGGAGCAGGCGCGCCAGGAGATGGCCCAGGCCGGGGCCCAAGTGGTGTGCGTCACCGCCCGCACCCAGGACGCGGCCGAAGCCGCCCGCTGCCTGGCCATGGCCGCCCAGGCCGCGCCGGAAGCCCTGCGCCTGGCCGGAGGCATCCATTTCACCATGTCCCCCCAGGAGGCCCTGGAGGCCGGGGCCCACAAGGTGCTCTGCGGCGAGGGCGAGGTGAGCCTGCCCGCCCTTATCGCCGACCCGGACTCCTTCCCGGACATAAGCTGGGGAGAGCCGCCGGACCTGGACGATCTGCCCTTTGCCCTGCGCGAGCTCTTGCCCGGCTACCGCCGCAACCTGCTCTATCCCATCTGGAGCCTGCGCCCGCCCATCGTGGACCTGCTCACCGGGCGGGGCTGCCCCTGGGGATGCCGCTTTTGCTGCGGGCCCGGCGAAAAGAACCTGTACACCAGGCCTTCGCCCCATGACCCCGGCAAGCGCATCCCCTTCCTGCGCCGCCGTTCGGTGGACAACGTGATGGCCGAGCTGGCCGAGTTGTGGGAGCGTTACCGCTTTGGGGGCATCATCTTCCAAGACGACCAGTTCCTCATCGATCCCCAGTGGGTAAGCCGCTTTTGCCGGGCCATGCACCAGGCGGGCTATCCCCGGCGCAAGGTGGGCTGGTGGGCCGCCTGCCGGGCGGACATGATTTGCCGCCACCCCGAGGTCATCGCCGAGATGCGCGACGCAGGGCTCAAGGTGATCAGCATCGGTTTCGAATCCTTCAGCGACGAGTTGCTCGACTGGTTGGGCAAGGGCACCTCCAGCGATATCAACCGGCGGGCCGCGGCCATCTGCCAAGACCTGGGCCTGGAGATTTTCGCCAACCTGATCTTGGGGGCGCCCCGCGAGGACGGCGTATGGCACCGCGAGGACGACCAGGCCGGGCTGGAGGCCATACGGGAGATCGGCCCCACCTACTTCTCCCACTCCTTCCTGAGCCCCATCCCCGGTTCGCGGATGTATAATTGGGCCATTGACCGGGGGCTGATGCTCCACCAGGAGCACGCCCAGGCGGGGAGCCGACGGCCGGGCCGGGAGCTTCTTCGCGGAGTGAACTACGACGAGTTGCGGCGCATGCTGGCCCCCACCGTGGCCCGCTACCGAAAATTCTGGCGGCCGCGCCTGGGGCACTATGCCTATCGCCTGCGTTGCTGGCGAATGGCCAAGGCTGAAAGGAAAGGCGCGTGAGCCCCAAACTGCTCACCGTGATCATCCCATCCCTGGGCATGTTGCCCATGTTGGAGCAGTGCCTGGACGCTTTGGGCCGATCCCTGGAGGCCGCCGGAGTGCGGGAGCAAAGCACCGTGGCCGTTGTGGACAACGCCAGCCACCCGCCCCTGCCCCCCAAGCGCATCGCCGCCGCAGGGGCCGAGTTGCTCAGGCTGGACGGGCATCATTGCTTTGCCCGGGCCAACAACCTGGCCGCCCGTCGCTGGCCCGCCAAACACTACCTTATGCAGAACAACGACGTGCTGGTGCAACCGGAGACCATAGGCGAGATGCTGGGCTTGCTGGGGCGCATGCCCCAAGTTGGCATTTGCGGGGCCAGGATGGTCTTTCCGGACGGCAGCCTGCAACACGCGGGCGTGGTGTTCGGCCCCGGCAAAAAAGGGCCCTACCATTTGCTGCGCACCAAGCCCAGCCACCTCATGCCCAGAATCGATCGGGAGTTCCAGGCGGTGACCGGAGGCTGTATGCTGATCAGGGGTGAGCTTTGGCAGGAGCTGGGCGGGCTGGACGAGGACTATCCCTTCGGCCTGGAAGACATAGATTTTTGCCTGCGGGCCCGGCAGAGTGGGCAGCGTATTTTCTGCTGCCAGGGCAGCGAGTCGCTGCACTTCGAAGCCATGACCCCGGGACGCGCCAAGCTGGACTCCCCCAGCCGCGCCCTTTTCATGTCCCGCTGGCAGGGACGCTACACCATAGACGGATGAGCCATGCCTAAGCCCAAGATCACCGGTGTCGTACACACCCGCGACTCGGCGGCCACCCTGGAGGCGGCCCTGGCCAGCCTGGCCTGGGTGGACGAGTTGATGGTGGTGGACATGCAAAGCAGCGACGACAGCGTGGCCATCGCCCAGCGCCATGGCGCGGTGGTGCACCAGGTGGAGATAGCCCCGCGCATCGACGGGGTGCGCAACCGCTTCACGGCCCAGGCCTCGGGGGATTGGGTGCTGGTGCTGGATTCCGACGAGTATCTATCGGGCGATGCGCCGGATCTGGTGCAAAGCCTCATCGCCGACAAGGGCGGCAGCTACGACGCCTTCGCCCTGCCCCGCTACAACTACCTGGGCGATCAGGTGATGGTGGGCGGCGGACGCCACCCCGACTACCAGATACGCCTGTTCAAAAAGGGCATGGTGCTCTGGCCCGACGCCCATCACACCCTGCCCCTGGTGACCTCCGGGCCGGGCCACCTGTGGGAGGTGCCCCCCAGCCGGGGGCCGCACATCCATCACCGCAATTACCGCGACCTGCGCCAGCTGATCACCCGGCAGCTGGATTACGCCCTCACCGATCTCTACCCCAGCGACCCCGCCTCTTTTGACTTCGCCGCCTACCTGGCCCGGGCCCACCAACAGATGGCCCTGCGCTCGGACCCCGAGACCGACGGCGATCTGTCGCAGGCCATGGCCTTGGTGATGGCCTGGGACGCGGTGATGCGCGGCCTTATCCACTGGGACTCCCTGGAGCCCCGGCCGCCACTCAACATGCTGGACGGTTTCCCTCGCGCGGCGGCCCAGATGCCCCGCTGGGAGATACGCCTGCGCCGCTACCTGGGCCGCCATCTGGCGCTCAAGCACCTGCTCAGGGCGGTGCGGGCGCGCCTGCGCGCCCTGTTGCCCAAACGGGGCTGAGCCCCGGCGCTCTACTTGCTCTTGCCGAAAAATTCGCGGTACTGGGGACAGTCAGCCAGAAGGGATTCGTGGTTGCCCTGGGCGATCAGGCGCCCCTGCTCCAAGAGCAGAATCTGGTCGGCCCAGCGCACGGTTTGCAGGCGGTGGGCGATGACGATGACCATGAGGCGCGAGGCAAGCTCGCGGATGGTCTGGGCGATTATCAGCTCCGAGGTCTTGTCCAGGGCGCTGGTGGGCTCATCCAGGATGAGCACCCTGGCCTTCACCACCAGGGCGTGGGCGATGGCCAGGCGCTGCTTCTGCCCCTGGGACAGGCGCGATCCCCGCTCCCCCACCGGGGTGTCCAGCCCCTGCTCCAAGCGGCTGACGAACTCCCAGCTTCCGCTGTCCTTGAGGGCCTGCTCCAGTTCGGTGTCCGTGAGGGGGGGCACCACGCCGAAGTTGAGGTTCTCGCGAATGGTGTCGTTGAAGAAGAAGGGCTCCTGATCCACAAAGGCCATTCCCTGGCGTAAGGCCGACAGGCGGTAGCTTTCCAAGGGGTGGCCGTCCAGCAATATCTGGCCCTGAGTGGGCAGATGGTAGGCCGAAAGCAGGCTGGCCAGGGTGGACTTGCCCGCCCCGGAGCGCCCCACCACTGCGGTGAGCGAGCGGGCCGGGATGGCGCAATCGATCTGCTCCAGGGCGTAGCCGCCCTCCAGGGAGCCGGGGTAGCGGAACCAGACGTCCCGAAACTCCACGCCCTTGAGGGGGGCGGGCTCCTGCCGGTCGCCGCCGCTTAGTTCGCGGCGCTCGCTCGCCTGATCCACCAAGGCCTGCACCCGGCGCAGGCTGGCCAGGCAGGCGTTGCGGTGGGACCACAGGTTGATGAACTGGGTAACCTGGGGGGCCATGCGCACCAGCACGAAGACGAACACCGCCATCACCGCCAGACCCACCTCGGCGGCCATCACCGCCAGGAGTATGACCAGGAGCCCGGCCGCGGCCATGAGCGGGTGCATGGAAATTTCCACCGCCAGGCGCAGGCGCTCCAGGTTGAACATGCCGTGGAAGATGCGGTCCGCCGTGGAGGAGAGCAGCTCCTCGGCCTGGGTTTCCTGGCTGCGCATCTTGATGCGCAGGATGCCGCCCAGCACCTCGGAGGCCTGGTCGCCCAGGCGCAGGTTCTGCTCGCTCACCGCGGTGGTCAGGGCCACCGATTTCTTGCTCTGCCAACGCAGCACCAGGGCCACCATGGTCAGGATGGGGGCGGTGCAGGCGGTGAGCAAGGGGGAGAGCAGGAGCAGAAGCAGCACGTACACCACGATGAGGGCCAGGGAGGTGATGATGCCGATCTGGGAGGAGGCAGCCTCGCCCGCCCGGTCGGTCTCCATGGTCAGGCTGGATTGCAGCTCGCCGCTGCGCCGCGACATGAGATAGCCCAGGTCGGCGCGCACCAGGGCCCGCACCACTTGGTTGCGCAAGCGCCGGGTGATGGAAAGGCGCAGGTGGGCCAGGCGCACGTCGCGCAGGTAGTTGACCGCGTAGCGCAGGCAGATCACCCCCAGGGTAATCACCAGCAGCCCGGCCAACTCCCAGTTTTTGCCCCAGGCCCCCAGCCAGCCCAAGTACTCTTGCACGAACTGGGTCGAGGCACCGCCGCCGGGAAGGCCGCCGGTGCGCACATAGGCCAGCACCGGTAGGAGCATGCCCAGGCCCATGCCCTCGAACAGGGCCAGCACCAGGGTGAGGAAGAAAAGCCAAGCCACCACAGCCCGAGTAACGCCCAGGCCGGCCAAACCGGCTTTCATGGAGGGGGGCGGTGTTGGTTCTGAAGGGTTCATAAAATTCTTCGGTGCTCCAACCCGTTGCGGATATCAATAGTAGCCTATGGTTAGCTTTGCACAGCTAAGGTATGATATGGGCAATTCGCCAGCTTGACCACGGATAAGTTTGCCCCAGCAACACTACCGCTGAATTGACGGGAGGGTCGCTCCCAGGATCATCCCACCAATAAGGGCTTCAGGCTTGCAGCAATCGCAAGAAAACCAGTGGGGGCCGGTTTACGTAGTACTGGTTAATTACAACGGTCTGCCGCACGTGCTGGACTGCCTATCCTCCCTCATGAGCCAAACCTACGCCCCCAGTGAAATCGTGGTGGTGGACAACGCCTCACGCGATCAATCCCCGCAGATGATACAAAGCCGCTTTCCCCAGGCGAGGTTTTTGTCCTCGCCGGTGAACGGCGGTTTCGCCCAGGGGGCCAACCTGGGCATGCGGCTGGCTATCAAGGAGGGAGCCGACGCGGTGTGGCTGCTCAACCCCGACGCCACCGCCCAGCCCCAGGCCCTGGAGGCGCTGGTCCGCGCCCTGGCCCATGATCCCCAAGTGGGCGCGGTGGGCTCGCTGCTGCGCTGGGCGGGCCAGGACCGGGTGCAGGCCTGGGGCGGAGGCAATCTCAGCCTCATCACCGGCCGCGCCCGCCACATCACCCAAGCGCCCAAGACCGGCGCCCCGGACTACCTTTGCGGGGCCAGCCTGCTGCTGCGCGCCGAGGCCCTGGACCAGGTGGGCCTGCTGGACCCGGAGTTCCCGCTCTACTGGGAGGACGCCGACCTGAGCTGGCGCTTGCGCCGGGCCGGGTGGCGCTTGGCCGTGGCCCCGGACTCGGTGGTGGAGCACCATCCCAGCACCGGCCTGGGGGACAACGAAGAGGCCTGGCACCGGCTCTACACCAACGGCTCGTTGCGCTTTTTCACCAAGCACGCCCCCCTGCCCTGGCTGCCCGTGGTAATCAGCTCCGGGGCCCGCCTGGCCCGCCGGGCGGCCCAGGGTCGCTGGCAGGCGGCCGCCGGGATATGGCAGGGCCTGTTTTCACCCGCCCGGGGACGGTTACCCTCATGACGCCTGTCCAGGGACGACTATCATGAAGCTGCTGCTGTGGCATTGGGGCCGCAAGGGTGGCGGACCCATGTACACCTATGAGATGGCCAAGGCCTTGGCCGCAATGCCCTCGGTCAAGGTTCAGCTGTCCCTGTCGCGCCAATCGGAGCTTTGGGAACAGTCGCAGGGGTTGGGGTTGGGCGGATGGTCGCCGGACACCTACACCGGCACGCTCAGCGCGGTGTGGGCCAGTGTGAAACTTCCCACCCTGCGCTCGGAGTTTTCGGCCTACCTGCGCCGGGAGCGCTTCGACTGGGTCTGCGGCACCATGACCCACATCTGGAACCCGTTCATGCTGCGCAAAGTGCACCAAAGCAGGGCGCGCTACCTGATGGTGCTGCACGACGCCCTGCTGCACCCCGGCGAGCGCTCCCCGGTGCGGGCCAAGATGCTCAGGGCCGAGGTGCGCCGGGCCGACGCGGTGGTCACCCTGAGCGAGTTCGTGCGCGCCCAGGCGGTGGAGGCCTACGGCCTGGACCCGGCGCGTCTCAGGGTGATACCCCATGGCCCCTTTTTCTATGGGCAGCCCAAGGCCCAGGCCCGCGTGCTGCCCACGGGGCGTCCCTTCCGCCTGCTGTTTTTCGGGCGCATCCTGGCCTACAAGGGTCTGGGACTTTTGCTGGAGGCGGTTCGCCTGTTGAGGCAGGACTTCCCCGAGGTGGAGCTGATCGTGGCCGGGCAGGGGCGCTTGGGGGACAAGAACCAGGCGGCTTTACGGGAACTGGGGGCCAAGGTGATCAACCGCTGGCTGGAGGCGGGGGAGGTGCCCCGGATCATCGAGGAAGGCGACCTGCTGGTGGCGCCCTACACCTCGGCCAGCCAGTCCGGGGTCTTGCCCCTGGCCTATGCCCACGCCCTGCCGGTGGTGGCCACCCAGGTGGGAGGGTTGCAGGAGCAGGTCTTGCCCGGTAAGACCGGCCTTTTGTCCGGCCCGCCCGACGCGGCCTCCCTGGCCCACACCATGGCAAAGGTCATGGGCGACCCCCAGCTGTACGCCCGGCTCTCGGCCGGGGCCCGCGACTACGCGGCCCAGGGCATCGCCTGGCCCAGCCTGGCAAAACAACTCGTGGAGACTATGAAAGAAGCCCCGCGCTAGCCGTCGTGGTCGCTCCAATCCCAGGGAATGTAGGGGTCGTGGGCGTCCCGGCGAAACTCGTCGGGATCGGCGTAATCGTAGGGATGGGTCACGGTGTTGATGATCAGGGCCTCCTCGACGCTGATGCACTTCCAACCGTGATAAAGACCCGGCGCTATCTGCACCAGCATGGGGTTGTGCACCCCGATGAAAAACTCGTTGCCCTGGCCCTTGGTGGGCGAGCCGTCGCGGTCGTCGTAGATGCCCAGGCGGATCATACCCGCCGCGCAAAACACCTGGTCGTACTGCTTTTTGTGCAGATGCCAGGCCTTGACGATGCCCGGCCTGGTAGTGGTCATGTAGACCTGGCCGAAGCCCTGGAACATCTCGTCGTCGGCCCGAAGTATCTCCACCAGGCGGCCCCGGCCGTCGGGGATCACCTTGAGGGGCTTCACCTTGACCCCGTGCAACAAATTCATTCCCGCTTTCTCCCTTATGCGGCGCATGAGCGCGCCGAGGCTCAAGCCAGGCCCAGCCTGACCCCGTCGTAGCTTTCCTTCAGGATGCGCTCCCACCAGTCGCGGTTGTCCAGGTACCAGCGCACCGTGTCGGCCAGGCCCTGGTCGAACTTCACCTGGGGGGTCCAACCCAGGTCCCGGCGGGCCTTGGCGATGTCCAAGGCGTAGCGTTGGTCGTGGCCCGGCCGGTCTGGCACAAAGCTTATCAGCTCCTCGTGGGGCTCCTGGCGGCTTCCGGCCAACTCTTGGTCCAGCAGGCGGCAGATGCGGCGCACCAGTTCCAGGTTGTTGAGCTCCACCCCGCCGCCCAGGTTGTAGGTCTGGCCCACCTGGCCGCGCTCCAGGGCCGCGAGCAGGCCGCGGGCGTGGTCGCTCACGTGCATCCAGTCGCGCACGTTGTCGCCCTTGCCGTACACCGGCAGGTTTTGGCCCCCCTGGGCCTTGATGATCATCAGGGGGATGAGCTTTTCCGGGAACTGGCGGGGACCGTAGTTGTTGGAAGCGTGGCAGACCACCGTGGGCAGTCCGTAGGTCTGGTGCCAGGCCCTGACCAACAGGTCCGAGGAGGCCTTGCTGGCCGAATAGGGCGAGTTGGGCAGATAGGGGCTGTCCTCCCGGAACAGGCCCTCAGGGCCCAGGGAGCCGTACACCTCGTCGGTGGACACGTGCAAGAAACGGAAGGCCTCCCGCTCCGCCCCTTCCAGGCCGCGCCAATAGGCCAGGGCCGCCTCCAGCAGGACGTGGGTGCCCATGATGTTGGTCTGCAGGAAACCGGCCGCGTTGTCGATGGAGCGGTCCACGTGGGACTCGGCGGCCAGGTGCATTATGCCCTGGGGCCTGAACTCGGCCAGCAGGCGCTCCACCAGGGGACGGTCGCAGATGTCGCCCTTGGCGAAGCGGTAGTTGTCCGCAAGGGCGAAACGCTCCAGGGCCTCGGGGTTGGCCGCGTAGGTGACCTTGTCCAGGTTGAGCACCCGCGCCTCGGGCCGGGCCAAAAGCATCTCCACCAGGGTCGAGCCGATGAAGCCCGCCCCGCCGGTGATCAGCAATCTTTTCTCGTCTTGCTTCATAAACTCGGTTGGGCTGAGGGTGTCAGACAAGGGGCACCGGGCCGCCCGCCTCGATCAGGTCCAGGACATATCTATAGTACGGGATGTCCCGCTTGTCCTGCAGCATCCGGCGCAGTTCATCCCGCCCCACCAGTTCCAGGTTGTAGGCGATCTCCTCCAGGCAGGCGATCTTGACCCCTTGGCGGCTCTCGATGGTGCCCACGAACTGGGAGGCCTGCAACAGGGCCTCCGGGGTTCCGGTGTCCAGCCAGGCATAGCCCCGCCCCATCTTGATGCCCCGGATGCGCTTGGCCTTGATGTAATGGTTGATGACCTCGGTTATCTCCAGTTCGCCCCTGGCCGACTTTTCCACCCCCGCGGCCACCTCGGTGACCTCCGGGCCGAAGAAGTAAAGGCCGGTCACCGCCCAGCGCGAAGGCGGGGTGGCGGGCTTTTCCACCACCCGGCAGATGTCGTCCTGTGCGTCGAACTCGGCCACGCCGTAGCGCTGGGGGTCGGAGACCTGATACAGGAACACGGTGGCCAGGTCCTGGCGGGAGGTGGCCTCGCGCAACAGGCCGGTGAAGCCGTGCCCGAAGAAGAGGTTGTCGCCCAGGGTGAGTGCGGCGGGCGCACCGTCCAGGAACTCGCGGCCCAGGGTGAAGGCCTGGGCCAGACCTTCGGGCCGGGGCTGTGCAGTGTAGGAAAACTTCAGGCCCCACTGGGAGCCGTCGCCCAGCAGGGCGCGGTAGGCCTCCTGATCCTTTGGCGTGGTTATCACCAGGATCTCGGTTATGCCGGCCAGCATGAGCGTGGCGATGGGGTAGTAGATCATTGGCTTGTCGTAGACCACCAGGAGCTGCTTGCTTACCGACCTGGTGGCCGGATAGAGCCTGGTGCCCGATCCGCCCGCCAAAACAATGCCTTTATACACGGGGCTGCTTCTCCGATTCCTGCAACAGCGTCACGATCCGGGCCAACTCCGGACGCCAGTCGGCCAGAGCCAAGCCGAAACGTTGCTTTATCTTAGTACAATCCAAGGCCGAATAGGCCGGGCGTTTGGCCGGGGCGGCGAAAACCTCGCTGCCCACCGGCTCGATGGTCAAGTCCTTGCCCAGGGACTCGCGGGCCTCGGCCCAGATCATCTGGGCGAACTCATGGCGGTTGATGACCAATGGGCCGCTCAGGTGATAGGTGCCCCAGGCCGCTTCGCCCTGCTCCAGCACCATGGCCGCCAGGGTGAGCAGGGCCCGGGCCAGGTCCGCCGCCGGGGTGGGGCAACCCACCTGGTCGTCCACCACCTTGATGGCCGGGCGGGAGCGCATCAGCTCCAGCATGAGGTGGATGAAGTTGCGGGCCAAGGCCCCGAATAGCCAGGAGGTGCGCACGATGAGATGTCGAGGGCAGGCGGCGCGCACCAATGCTTCGCCCTGAAGCTTGGACGCGCCGTACTGGTTCACCGGCTGGGGCGGGTCGCTCTCCAGGTATGGCCTGGTCTGGCCGCCGCCGCCGAACACGTAGTCCGTGGAGATGTGGATCAAGGGCGCGCCCGCCTCATGGCAGGCCTGGGCCAGGTTCTCCGGCCCCTGGGCGTTCACCGCCAAAGCCGCCTTGGGCCGGCTCTCGGCCCCGTCCACGTTGGAAAAGGCGGCCGCGTTGATCACCAGGCCGGGCCGGTGCCGGGCCATTGCCCCAGCCACCTGCTCGGCGTCGGTGATGTCCACCTGGGCGCGGGCCAGGCCGACCAACTCCAGGCCGGGAGGCGGCGCGGCGGCGAGCAGTTCGCGCCCCAGCATGCCACCGGCCCCGAACACCAGAATTTTATTTTGCTCGGCCATACCCTCGTTTCGTCCAAGCCGATGAGCTTTCCAAGCTTTGAGCGCTGATTGGTTGGCCTTAGTTTACGCACCTCGGGACGGCAGGCAAGCTTTTTTGGTCAAAAGACGGACCGGGCTTGAGGGAATGGAGGTATCGCCGATTACCTTAGTTCACGGACACCTGGTTGGTAGCGGGGTTGATTGGGCCACGGATTTTCCTGAGCCTGACCCAGTCGGTCAACGACCAGACCAGCGCCGACAGCGCCAGCCACTGCGAGGCCAGAGTTAACGTATAGTGGTAATCAAAGTACCTGCCCACGTCCAGGGAATGAACCGCCGCCACGGTCAGGTCGGCTAAAAATGCGGCTCCGAAACAGGTCAAGGACATAACGGTCAGCAGCAAGCCCGCCGAAGAAATATCCACCCCCTTCTTCCTCTTGAAATAAGCCAGCAGGCAATAAACGCCCAGGACCGCCAGCATAAGCGGATAATAAATTATCCGTAGCGCCCCATAGACGGCCTTTTTCAACGGAGACACCTGTAAGGTGAAAATCGCTTGGCCATCGATCTTTTGGCGCAGCGCCTTAAGGTATTCGCGCAGGAAGGGCAGAGCATCTTCGTTGCGGCTTATATTGCCGCCAGCCGCCTGGAGTACCGCCTTGACGTCACCGAACTCATTATAACCATCGACCCTATACAAACGTGGGTTCCAACGATAGTAGATGGCCAGTTGCCCCAAAATCTTGTTCAAATACGTCCCCGGGCTAGTGAGAACGTAGCGGTAATAGTAATGCATGAAAAAGGCTTTTTGCCCCTGGGGGGTGAGCTTGTTCAACCGGGCTACGGCAGCATAACCGCTTGGCGAATAGTAAAGCTCATCCGGATTGTAGCCGAGGGAGGGGTACCAAATCTTACGGCTGCGGTCCATCTCGCTTTGCCGCTCTATCATATCGTTGACCGACTTGATCAAGGCGCGGTCAAAAGGCGGATGCTCCGCTTTCAGGTCGTCCTCCAAGAGCCCTTTGATGCCGCCAAGGTGCCAGGTGAACAGCGTCGTGGGCGTGAATGTGACCGCAGCCGGGTCGTGGCGCGACAAATACTTTTGCCAGAGCAACAGCGGAGCGAACAGCAAAGCCAACAGCAAGAGGTAGACAGCCACTGGGTTAATCAGCTTGGCGTTGTAGGCGGCCTTGAGAAGCAGAAAAAGAATAATGGGAGACATGACCGCGAAGCCCCAATTGGGCTTGTGGAAATAAGCGGCAACGCTTATCAGGGCCAGCAAAAACACCGGCAGGATAAAGCTTTCGCCGCGGATCAGTTTGCGCGCCGCCAGCCAAGAGAAATAGATGAACAAAGCCATAATAAAAGGCGCGATGGCTTCGGGTTGGATGAAATGCTCGTACCAAACTATGGTGGGGCTCCCCAGATACAGCCATATGAACCCCAACACGAACAACCACGATGACACCAACTTGATCTTGCCGCTGCTGTTTACGCGGATGATGTCAGCCATCACCGAAAGTATAAGTAGACCACCCAACACATTGAGTGCCTTCTGTACTATCCCCAGCATTAAAAACGACTTGGTGACTTGCAATACCACGGTCAGGAACAGAGGGTAGCCGAAGGTCCGGCTGTATATGGTTTCCAGGGCTCCGTCGTTCATCCAGCGCAAAGCTGGCAAAAGATATCCCCAGCCATCCGGCCATATAACTGGATAATAGGTTTCCAGCGGGCGCATTTGCCGGATAGCCATGAAGATCAGCATTACCAATAAAATTTTCAACGGGGTGGGCCACCAAAGCGGACGTGGCTCAACTAAGGCATGATCGGTATTGCTATCGTTCCCTCTAACTTTGTTTTGAGGCAAGATTGAAAACTCCAAACCACTATAAAGAGCCGATCAACAATAGCACCTAAATCATGGGTGCCTAGCCATTATGCCGCCGGAAAAGGAACTCGGTGTTGGCCTCGCCGGTGGCTATCTTTTCCAGAGTAAAACCCAGATCCTCGCAAAACGCCACGGCATCGGCATCGTAGACGAACTGCATGGGCCATCCACCCAACCAATCGCGGATGTCGGTGAAAAGGTTCATGCCGCGTTGGTTTTTGTATTCGCGATATCGCCGGCAGATAGTTGGCAGTCTGCGCGGGTCCTTACCCATCATGAAGCGCCAGACGTACCAAAGCTCCATGCGGCGGCGAGTCCAGCGGCCAGAGGATACGTACTTGCGTTTGATATCCAGCCAGAATTCAGGCGGCGGGTCGATCTGCACGTCGGCCGAGTAAAGGGCGATATAGAAAAGCCCACCCGGCTTCACGCGCCCGGCGGCGTTGCGGATGGCTCGCCATACATCGCCGGTGTGGTGCAAAACCCCCCAGGAGTAGACCAGGTCGAAGCGGGGCAAGGATGTCACGTAATCATCGTCCAACACCGAGCCCTGCTCCGCTGCCCAGTTTTTTGGGTCAGAGAGTTTGTGGCGCAGGAGGTTGGTTGCGGCCACGGACTGAGGATCATAGTCAAAGCCCAACACGGCCCGGGCCTTGGCCAAATAGGCTGCCAAGGAGTGCAGGCCGCTGCCGCAACCGATATCCAAAACCGTCATGCCTGTCAGATCCGGCAGGCCCAGGAACTCCAGCAGGTGTTTTTTAGAGGCTTCCACCTTTTCCTGGCTGAAGGTCTTCTCGATAAAATCCAGCCAATTCTTACCGAACTCGAAGCGTAGCGTGGCCTCGCTCATGGCTTTCCCTTCATAAGATACCCCCTCTACGGGAATCGAAGCGGACCTCTTGCGTCGCCGCCCCGCCGATCTGCCGCCGATCAAGTTGGTAAACCGCCAGAGTCTCATCGATCATGCGTTCCAGTCCGAAGCGCCGCTGCACCCAAGGCAGACCTTCGGTTTGGGCCCGCCGCCGCCAATCCTGGTCATCCCACAGGCGTTTCAACTCTTGGGCGATGTAGCGCGGGTCGTCGCGTTCCAGAACCCAGCCGGTAACCCCATGCCGCATGGTTTCCGGTGCCCCCCCCGCCTTGGTGGACACCACCGGCACTCCCAGGGACTGGGCCTCCACGAGTACGTTGGGCAGGCCCTCCACCCGGGAGGTGAGCAGGAACAGGTCCATGGCGGCCATGGCCGCAAACACCTCCTTGGTGCGTCCCAACCAATGCAGCCTGCCGCCCAGACCCAGCTTTTTCGTCTTGCGCTGGACGGCTTTAAACATGGGGCCATCGCCGGCCACGATGAAATGGGCCTCTGGCAGCAGGGCGGTTAGATGGGCTGCGGACTCCAGCCACAGACCGGGCCGTTTTTCCTCGGACAGGCGCATGGCGCTGCCCACCACCGGCGCGCCGGGGGGAATGCCCAGCCGTTCGCGCAGGTGTGGCCGCTGCTCCCGGCTGGCGCGCAGGCGAGACTCCTCGAAAACAAAACCGTTTCGCAATATGGTGATGCTCCCCTGGGGAAGTTCCAGCCACTGCTCGTAGGCCTCGGCCCCGGCCTGGCTGTTGTTGATCATCACCACTCCGGGCTGCCGGGCCAGCCAGCGGTAGCAGTCGCGCATGTAGGGCTGATACAGCAAAAAATTGGTGGGCGGCACGCTGCGCATGCCCAGCACGATGCGCGGCACTCCCAGAGCCACCGCGGCCAATCCGCCCTTGACGTTCACCTCATCCAGCCACAAGTGAGCCACCTCGGGCCGGTGTTGGGCCAAGACGCGCAAGTGGGCCCGCATGCTGGTGATCTTGCGGGGAAGCTTGCCCAGGGCCGAAGCGGCGTGGGCGGGCAATTCCTGTGTGTGGTCCAGGTCGTCAAAGGCAACCGCCCGCACCCCGGCCTGGGTCAGATCCGGCAGAAAAAAGCGATCCGCTTCATCCTGCAGAGAGGCCACCGTCACCGCCAGGCCGGTCATTCCCCGCGCCTGCAATCCCTGGGCGGTGAGCACTAGCTGGCGTTCGGAGCCGCCGCCACCCAGGGTGCCGATCATCATGGCCACCCCCTTGTGGCCTTGGCCCAGCCGGGCAGGCGTGGGCAAGGCCTGGCCGAAATTTTCCAGCCGCCCGGCGTAATTGATTACCAGGCGCGGAGTCAACTCGTGCACCCAACGCTGGGCCGACTTTACAACCCGCCCCAGGCCCGGATGGGAGGCGGCCCGGAGTCTCAAAGCCAGCAAACGCAGGCGGACGTTTTGCCTTAAATTCATGGCCCGGGTCAGCAGGCCGTACACCCGGTCGGCCAAAGGCCTGCGGATGGCGGCGGGCAGCAAATGCCGAGCCAATGCTTGCAAACGCCGGATCATGCGGCGGTATCCGAGCACCAATGGTTCGCGGCGGTCCGGGACCGCAACTTCCAAATTTTCAGGCAGGTCGAGTTTGTCTGTTTCAAAAGGCTACCTCGTTGTTACGCCCGCCTAGCGGCCGGACAATCGCCACATGGTGCGCAACTTGCGCAACACCCGGGCGCAAAAGACGCCGACTTCCCCGCGCCGGAGCGAAACCCGTTCCGCCATGGAGAGGCCATTTTTCTTGCGGCCTATGTAGAGCAGGTTAGCTTCGCTGCCTATGGTTACCGGACGGTTTTCCCTGATCATCGTGATGTGTGAAGGCGGATCGGCTTTTTTATCACCCTCGCCCGTCTCGCTTTCCTGTACGGAAAACAGGTTTTCGCTGAACTCCAGGCAGTGGGTGGCCACCTCGTCAAACCCGTACTTACTCAGCAAGGCCGGCAGGCTGTTCCGGTCCAGGGAGCGCACATGCTGCCAGCGATGAAAAGAGGCGTCGCACACGGGGCAGTAAACCCGGCTTCGTTCCAAGTTTTCACTATTGGGAGCCGTGACTATGAGCAAGCCACCCGGTTTGAGCATCGCCCCCAGTCCGTACAAAAAGCCGTCCAACTCCGGCTCCAGCACGTGCTCGATTACCTCGGTGAGTAAAACCACGTCAAAGGTTTGCCCGCTGTCGGGCCCCAGCACCCCCAGGAAGCCATCCAACCCGGCCAACTTTTTAGTGAGGGTGGCGGTGCGCTGGGCGGAGGGCTCAAAAGCCGCTGCCTGGTATCCCCGGCGGCAGAGGATTTCCACCAACTGGCCGTCGCCCGCCCCAAAGTCAAGGATACGGTCTTGGCTGGAAATAAGATGGGCAACGGCGGAAACGAAACTCTCCCCCCCCAAGGCGGCGAAACCCTGGGCCATGGATTGGGTCTGGGCCTGTCCGTCCCAAAAGCGCCGCACCGACTCCGGGGTCCAGGCCAGGGGTCTAGGCTGGGCCGGCTCTCCCGCCAAGCGGGCATGGAGCAATTCCAACAAATCCCTGGCCTGTTGGGGGGGCAACCTGCCTACATCAATGATTGGATCATGCGGTGTCAAAGGAGTTTGCTCCCTGCTGTTTGGCCGGTTTTGCCACCGTCGATTCCGGGGGATTTTTTCTTTCCGTCCAAACACCGCTTCATCACCATGGCCTGTCCCGTGGAGAGCAAAATAAGTTCCTCCGTTTTTCCCGCGAAGAGATCCTCAGTCACCTGCCGCGCGCCGGGGCAGGACTTGAAGCCGTGGTCATCGAAAAGCATGACGCCCCCGACACTCAGGCGGGGATAAAAAAATTTGATGGAGTCCAGGGTGGGCTGGGCCAAATCCACGTCTACATGTACGAAGCAAAAATTGTCCCCGGCCACTTGGTGGAAGCGCTCGGGAATCCACCCTGGATAGACGCGGTAATTGTCCAGGCCTTCCAGGGTGGAGGCGACGTCTTCCGTGGTGGACACGAAGCGCCCCTGCTCCCAGTAGGAGCCGTCGGCATCTTCGGGAGCGGGCAGCCCCTGAAAGGAATCGAACAGGTGCACCGTTTTGCCCAGGGGCTGCGCGGCGCGGCACATGAGCTGGGCCGAGGCCCCCTTGTACACCCCGCACTCGGCCAGATCGCCCTCCAGGTGCAGCACAAGTTTCAAAAGCTGGTTCAGGGTGTACTTGCGGTCCAGGGAATGCCAATTGTTTGGGTCCATGATTTTGCGGTAATAGGCCAGGAACTCCTCATCCTCCAGGAAGAGGCGGCCGAATTCGCAAAACTTATATTTTGGGTACACCGCCGTGGTCAAAGCCTCGGCCAGTTGATAGCGCCTCTCTTCCACAGGAGTGGGCCCATGCCCCTGACCCAGGATGGTCATCAGCTTGGCGGTTATTCCCGGCTCCAAGCTCTCCAACTCCCGGACCAACTCCGGGGCCAGTTGCTCGGGGGTGGACGGCTCGGGAGATGATTGTTGCCCCCGGCCACCCTTAAGCCGATTTATAAGATCGCTAAACCGTGCCATTATCGCATTCATCTTTGCGAGGCGAAAAAACCGCCATGCGCGCCTCAAGGTTGACCACCGAGGTGGTGAAAATGTCCCCCGGCCCCAGCACTTTTATCTGCACCGCCTCTTCCAGAAAATCGATCTTGTCGCCGGTGTCCCAATGGGCCGCGCCCAGGGTGACGAAATATTCCCCCTCCGAGAGCCAAAGGTTGCAGTCCACCGCGACCTGGAGCAGCTCGCCCCGGCGCGCGCCGATCACCCCCATCCTCTGGCTGAGGTTGGTGAGCCCCCAGAGCACCGTGCCCCGCCGGTCCTTGATGGCCACTCCAAAGGAGAGATCCTCGACGTCTTGGCCGCTCTGGAAGGTCATGTGGAAGCGACAATATTCCCCGGTGTCGTACACCTTCCGGGGCCTGCCGGAGGCGTCCACCACACCCCAGTCCAAAACCGAGCCCACCGCATTGCCGTAGCGCACGAATCCCGGAGCGGCCTGGCCCTGGGCACCGGGCTGGAGCGGGGCGGCCGGAGGCTGGGTCTCGCTCCCCGCCGCTTCGCCTTGAGCTTGTAATGGCTCCGAGCCGTTTCCCTGTTCGGCCGAGCCGGTAGGCGCTGGGACCTTTCCGCCGGGCTTCTTGGCCTCGCCGAACAGCAGCTTGTGGTAGATGTTGCAGATCCCCCTGGGGCTGCCCTGGCGGTATACCTCTCCGTCTTCCAAAATTATGGCCCGGTCGCAAAACATGGTGACGGTGTTGGTGTCGTGGGTCACCAGCAAGATGGTGGTCTTGTTGTCCCGAAGTTCCTTGATGCGCTTGAAGCACTTCATCTGAAAACGGGCGTCGCCCACGGCCAGGGCCTCGTCGATGAGCATTATGTCCGGGTCCACGCTGATGGCCGTGCTGAAGGTGAGTCGGGCCTGCATGCCGGTGGAGTAGGTTTTGAAGGGGTGGTCTATGTAGGGGCCCAACTCGCTAAAGGCGACGATGGCCTCCATCTTGCCCATCACCTCCTTGCGGCTCATGCCCAGGCACATGCCGCCCATTATCACGTTGTCTCGGCCGGTGTACTCGGGGTGGAAGCCGGTGCCCAGTTCCAGAATGGCGGTGAGCCTGCCGTTGACCTCAAGCTCGCCGCTGGTGCGCTCCACCACCCCGGCGATGAGCTTGAGCAGGGTGCTCTTGCCCGCGCCGTTGCGCCCCAGGATGCCGATAATTTCTCCCCGGGCCAGTTCCAGGTCCACGTTGCTCAGGGCGTGCTTGTCCAAGTGGGTCTGGCGGCCGGTCAAGGTCTCCCAAAAGGCCCCCATGGGGCGTGGGTAGATCTTGTAGACCTTGCTGAGGCTCTTCGCCTTTATGGCCAAAGCGCTCATTAGAGTACGTCTCCATAAAAGCGCCGAGTCTTGCTGAAGGCGAACCAGCCCAGCCAAAGGACGGCTCCGCTGAGCAAGGGCATTACCACCCAGGCCATGGGATGATGGAAGCTTCCGAAGAACAGGGCGTCCTGCCAGCACCACACGAAATAGCTGAAAGGATTGGCCTGGAAGATGTACTGCAACCACGGGGGAGTGGCGTAGGGATTGAACAGGATGGGCTGGGCGAAAAGGTTCACCGTGCAAAAAACCTGAATAAACTCCCTTACGTCCCGCAGGAACACGCCCACCGAGGCCAACAGGAAGGCCAGGCCGATCATGGCCACTATTTGGCAGAAGACCACCAGGGGCAGGGTCAGGACCATCCAGTTGAGGGAGCCGCGCCAAAGAGCGCTGGCCAAAACGAACAACAGGCCCGCCGCATAGGGGATGGCCCCGGCCAGAGCCGTCTTTATGGGCAGCACCTCTATGGGAAAAACGATCTGTTTGACCAGGTTGGCGTGGGTGATGAAGGTGGAGCTGGAGCGCGACAATACGTCCTGAAAGGCCAGCCAGCAGACGATGCCCGCCAGAATGTTCACCGAATAGTCCTGAGGCGCGCCCGCGCCGCCGCCGTAACGGGTGGGAAACACGTAGACGAACAAAAAGGTGTAGATGAGCATCAGCAGCAGAGGATGCCCGAAAACCCACACCACACCCAGCACCTGGCCCACGTGACGGTCGCGGAATTCGCGCCGTACCATCTCGCCCACCAGCTCCGTGCGGTTGAATATCATTCCAGCCAATTTCCGTTCAGCAAAATACCCTCCGCAGCCATCCTACGGTGTGACGCCATTATAACAACTGCCACCCATCGCCCCCCGGGGTCGCGGACGCCGTCTCAAAAAACCACCTCCGGGTTGGCCTCCAGCCAGGCTTGGGCCATGAGCACATTCCACAGGGGATAGGCCCAGTTGGCTCCAGCCTGGTGGGCCTGCCACCGCTCGTTTATGGGCTCGGGGTTGAACAGCCCCTGGGAGCGCAATCGCTCATGGTCCAACAACTCCCGGGCCCAGGGCAACAGGGGTCCGCGCAGCCATTGGTCTATGGGCACCCCGAAGCCCATCTTGGGCCGCTCTATCAACTCGCGGGGCAGGCGCTTGTACAACAACTGGCGCAGGGCCCACTTGGTCTGCCTCCCCCGCATCTTCATGTGCCGGGGCAGTTGCCAGGCCATCTCCACCACCCGGTGGTCCAACAGGGGCACTCGCACCTCAAGGGCCACCCGCATGCTGGCCCGGTCCACCTTGGTGAGGATGTCGTCGGGCAAATAGGTAACCGTGTCCAGAAACTGCATGCAGTCCAAAAGATCGGGCAGCTTCCGGTGCAGGGCCTCGTCCCATAAGACACCCTTGTGCTCCCTGGCTCCCAGCACGGTCTGGTCAGGCTGGTGCCAATGGCTGAGTATCTGGCGGTACAGGGCCATCATCTCCGGGTCAGACAGCCCGGCTGCCAGCTTGTGTAGCTTGGTGCCGAAGTTATCAGGCAAACGTTTGCCGGGCACCAGGGCGGCCAGGGCGTCCCAGGCGTGGGGCGAAAGGCAGCCCACCCCCTTGGCGAAAAGGCTTCTGACCGGCCGAGGCACCCGGCTGGCCTTTTGAAAGGCGGACAGCACGGTGTCGTAGCGGGGGTATCCCGCGAACAGCTCGTCGCCGCCATCGCCGGAGAGCACCACGGTCACGTGCTGTTTGGTCAGAGCGCAGACCATGATAGTGGGAATCTGCGAAGAATCTGCAAAGGGTTCATCGTACCAGGTGGCCAGGCCATCCACCAAATCCAGGGCGTGGCTGGGCTCCACGTATAGCTCGGTGTGGATGGTGCCCAGGCGCTCGGCTATCGCGCGGGCGTAGGGGGCCTCGTCGTAGCCGCTCTCGTCAAAACCGATGCTGAAGGTGTTGATGCCCCCGTCGCTCTGCTCGGCCATGAGGCAGGTGACCAATGACGAATCGATGCCCCCGGACAGCAGCGCCCCCAAGGGTACGTCCGAAACCATGCGCCGCCCCACCGCATCGGACAAAAGCGCGTCCAACTCGGCCAGCAACTCCTCCTCCCCGGCCTGGCGTTGGGCAGCCACCCCGCCGATGGCCACGCTCCGGCAATCCCAGTAACGGCTCCGCCGGGGCTTCAGGTCCGGGCCCACGGCCAGCAGGCAGCCCGGCTCCAGCTTGTGCACATCCTGGTAGATGGTGTGGGGGGCGGGGATGTAGTTGTGGCGCATGAAGGCAGCCAAGGCATGGCGGTCCAGTCGGGGCTCCCAGCCGGGGACCTGGCGCAGGGCCTTGAGTTCCGATCCGAAAATCAGCCGCCCGCCCACCAGCCCCCAATACAGGGGCTTGATACCCAGGCGGTCGCGCGCCAGGTAGAGCACCCGATCCTCTCGATCGAAGATGGCGAAGGCGAACATGCCGATCATGCGGCCCAGCGCCGCCTCCACTCCCCACTGGGCGCAGCTTTCCAGGACCACCTCGGTGTCCGATGTGCCCTGGGGGATCTGGCCGTGGGCGGCCAGCTGGTTTTTCATCTCCAGGTGGGAGTAGACCTCACCGTTGTAGGCGATGACGTAGCGGCCGCAGGATGAGATCATGGGCTGGGCGCCGGAAGGCGAAAGGTCGCGGATGGCCAGGCGGCGGTGCCCCAGGCCCACCCCGGCCTCCCAGTCCAGCCAAACGCCTCGGGAGTCGGGCCCTCGGTGCTCCAGCACGTCGGCCATGCGGTCTAGGGATGCGTGCATCTCGGATTGCCCCGAGAAACGCCCGCGCCCATATATGCCCGCGATGCCGCACATTATTGCGCGACTCTTTCGGGCGGCAAGGCAGGAGTTCGGTGCGGTTTGCAGCTGGAGGGCAATGGGCAGACTCTCCGTTGAACAGGACTCGTTGCACCTGGGCCCAAGCTAAAAGCTTTGGCCAGCCCAAGTGTGACCACAGGATAGATGCGTAGGACCGCATTGTCCATAAAACTTGGCCAGGCGGGGAGTTAAAGGATGCCACTCTCCGCCCGGCGTCCCCATCTGGATGGGCGCCTGCCAAAAACCCAACATTGTCAGCGGCCTACCACACACTACATGATGTAACTTGATTCAAGAGGCACTACCATATATAGTGCCTGCATGGTACCTTCACCCCCACAACTGACCTGGCGGCTCAAGGAGCCCACCCCGGAAGCGGCCCAGGCCCTGTCCCAGGCCCTGGGCCTGCCGCCCCTGGCCGCCCAGATACTGTGCCACCGGGGCCTGCACGACCCGGAGCAGGCCCGGCGCTTTCTCTGCCCAGGCCTGGAGCAACTCCCAATGCCCGAGGAGATGCTGGGCCTTCCCCAGGCCATGGAGGTGCTGGTGCCGGCGGTGCGCTCCGGCGCGGTGATCGGGGTGGCCGGCGACTACGACGCCGATGGGGTGACCGCCACCGCCCTGCTGGTGGAGTTTCTTGAGGCCTGCGGCGCGCCGGTGGTGTGGGATTTGCCCCATAGGGTAATGGACGGCTACGGCTTCAAGCCCCAGCGAGCCCAGCGCCTGGCCCAGGCCGGAGCCCAGGTCATCGTCACCGCCGACTGCGGCATCAGCGATCATGAGGGGGTCAACGAGGCCACCCGCCTGGGCCTGCCGGTGGTGGTCACCGACCATCACCTGCTGCCCCCCGGACCCCTGGTGCCCGCCGCGGCGGTGGTGAACCCCAAGCAGGAGGCCTGCGGCATGTCGGCCCACCTGGCCGGGGTGGGTGTGGCCTTTTACCTGGCCGCCGGGCTGAGGGCCGCCCTGCGCGAGGCGGGCTGGTTCCAGAACCGGCCCGAACCCAACCTGCGCCACAGCCTGGACCTGGTAGCCCTGGGCACCTGCGCCGACGTGGTGCCCCTGGTGGAAGCCAACCGGGTGCTGGTGGCCGAGGGGCTCAAAGTGATGACCCAGGGCCTGCGCCCCGGCCTGGCCGCCCTGGCCAAGGTGGCTGGGCGCAGCGGGGTGTTGGACACCATGGACCTGGGCTTCTACCTGGCCCCGCGCATCAACGCCGCCGGGCGCCTGGACAGCCCGGACCCGGCCCTGGAGCTTTTGCTTGCACTCGATGAGGCCGAAGCCATGGGGCGCGCCCAGGACCTGGACCGGCTCAACGGCGACCGCCGCCAGGTGGAGGCGGCCATCTTCGAGCAAGTGCTGGAACGAATCGGGGGCGATGCGGCCTTGCAAGAAGCCGCCTGCCTGGTGCTGGGCGGCGAGGGCTGGCACCAGGGAGTGTTGGGCATCGTGGCCGGGCGGCTCCTGGAGCGCACCGGTCGGCCCACCATGCTTTTTTCGGTTCAAAACGGCACGGCGGTGGGCTCGGGCCGCTCCCGGGAGGGCTTCCATTTGCAGCGGGCCCTGGCCGCCCACGCCGAGCTTTTGACCCATTACGGCGGCCACGCCCTGGCAGCCGGGGCAACCATGCCCAGCGAAAGTTTGGAGCAACTGGCCCGGTCCCTGGCCCAGGAGGCGGCGCGGCAGTTGCCGCCGGATACAGGCCAGGCCCTGGACATCGACGCCCAGGTAAGCCTGAGCCAGCTCGGGCCGCAGATGCTGGAACACCTGAAATGCCTAGCCCCCTTCGGCCAGTCCAACCCAGAGCCCATGCTCTGCGCCCACGGCCTGGAGGTGGCCTCCTGCCGGGTGGTGGGGGAAAACCACCTCAAGATGGAGGTGGCCCAGGACGGCGCACGCATTCCGGCCATCGCCTTCAACTGCCAGGAGCCTTGGATAGACAAGGGCACTAGCCTGTCGGCGGCCTTCATCCCCCGCATCTCCACCTTCCGGGGCCCCCACCTGGAACTGGTGATCAAGGACCTTCGCCCCTCCTAAACCCCTCTCCGGCCACGATTCAACGAAACGCCTTCCTGGCCGCCTGCCGGGCCGAAGTCTATGCTTGCGGCCATGGATGCGGACAAGACCACATACCGTGAAGTGAGCTTGGGCCCGGCCCGGACCTGGCTGCGGCCCCTGGAGCCCTGGCAATGGGCTCCCCGCCGGGAGGCCGCCCCCGGCCCGGCCTCGTTGTGCCTGGAGCTGCTGGGCATGGGCGCGATACGCTGGCAGGGAGTGGCCACGGCCCAAGGCGAGGCCCTCGCGCCCGGTCCCGCAGCGCTGGCCGCCCTGCCGGTGAGCGCCCTGGAGCCCCTGCTGGCCGCCATGCAGGCCCCCTGGCTCACCCCACGGGAAGAGGCGGAGATGGAGCTTCTGGCCCGCCACCTGGAGCATCGGGCCGACTATCCCGGCGTGGATTGCGCGGCCTGCGCCCAGCAGGAAGCCAACGGCGAAGGCCCGCCCGACTGCGACGCCTGCCCCCTTCCCCCTTTGCCCGCCTGCGGCTTGGAGGCCCTGCGCCTGCTCAGCCTGGTGCGCCGCGCCCCGCCCGAGGCCGGGGCTTTGCTTCCGGCCCTGGTCGCCGGAGCCGGGCCTAGGGAGTTGCGCTTGCTGCTCCTGCGCTGGGGCCTCATCGCCTCGCGCCTGGAGCGGCGTTCTGGCCGGGCCGGTGGGCCCATGCTAGAATAATCGGCCATATGGAGGTGCCCATGTCCCTTAGAACCATGCCCGACAATCCCGGCGATCAAGAGGTCAAGGACCTGCTGGGCAGGGCCAAGCGCATCGCTGTGGTGGGCCTGTCCGACAAGCCCGAGCGGGACAGCTACCGGGTGGCCCGCTACCTGCAGGACCACGGTTACGAGATTATCCCGGTGAACCCCTTGGCCGACGAGATCCTGGGTCAAAAGGCCTACCCGGACCTGGCCTCGGTGCCAGGCCCGGTAGACATCGTGGACGTGTTTCGCCGCAGCGACGCGGTGCCCGAGATCGCCGAGGCAGCGGTGAAGATCAAACCCAAGGCCCTGTGGTTGCAGCTTGACGTGCAGAGCCAAAAAGCGGCCGACCTGGCGCGGGGCGAGGGCATCCTGGTGGTGCAAAACGCCTGCATCAAGGTGGAGCACCACCGGTTGATGTTTTGAGCGACACCCCGGACAAGGGCCTGGCCGGAATCCTCGCGGCCCTGGCCGAGTTTCACGCCGGCCTGGACGAGCCCTACAAGATGACCCCCGCGGGCATGTGGGCCTGCTCCAAGAGCGAGGAGGTCTACGAACTGCTGGGCCAACTGGACCTGGGGATCTACCGCCGCTTCGCCGACCTGGGCAGCGGTGACGGCCGGGCGGTGCTCATCGCCTCGCTGTTTTTGCCGGCCACGGGCATCGAGGCCGATCCCGGCCTGGTGGAGGCCAGCCAAGATATGGCCCAGGGCCTGGGTCTGGAGCGGGTCGAATTCCTGTGCGCCGACTGCCGCCAGGTGGATCTCGCCCCCTATGACCTGTTGTTCGTCTACCCCGACAAACCCCTGGATTGGCTGGTCAAAATGCTTCCGGACAACTGGCGGGGGCATCTCCTGGTCTATGGCCCCTACTTCCAACCAGCCGGGCTAACTCACCTTAAGACGATTTATGCCGGGCAGACCATGTGCACTCTATGGGAGCGCTGAGCAGCGCCAAAGTTTTTTTCTACCTTCACCGCTATTTGTTGTCCCCAGCAAGGGACTGGGTTATACTTCGTGCCTAGAAGTCGTACCAGATTTTCACCCATGCCTACCCAGCGAGGCCATTAGAGTTCCATGCGTTATTACGGCAAAGAAGGCCCCCAATGCAAACTGCCCATCGAGGAAGAGTGCCGCGGGGTTGAGCGTTGCCGCAATGCCGCCCGCGCCCTGCTCTTCGGGCGGGTGCCACGGGGCGTGGTGTTGTGGCTGGGGCTGGGGCTGATGGTCACCGCTCTGACCATGGGATTTTGGGGCCTCTCGGCTCTGAGCGACGGCAGCCGGCCCTTGATGGTGCGCGACATGGGCAGCGCCATCCGCATCCACCGCTAGACCGACCATAATAAAATGCAAAACCGGAGGCTCGAGCCTCCGGTTCTTTTTTGGGGCCGCGCCCGTGGCTCAGGCCGCTTCCGGGCTTCCCAGCGCCGCCGGTCCCGAAGCAAAGGCGGCGATGTCCTCGGCGTACTTCTCGGCCAGGTCGGCGAAAAACTCGGGCAAGCGCTCGGCCAGCTCACCCATGAGGGGCAGCATGATCTGGCGAATCTGGGGATGGGCCGCCTTGGAGCTGCGCAGTCCCAAAACGTGGCGCCATTCCCGCAGGTTGGCGGTCATCACGATCTCGGTCTTGAGGCTGTTGGGCAGCACCGCCCGGGCCTCCTGGGGCTTGGCCCCCCCGGCCAGCAGTTCCAGGTAGGCCTTCTCGGCCGAGGCCATGGCCGCCTCCCAGAGGCGGTAGGCCTCGCTGCTTTCGGGCCAGAACATGGGCTTGATCACCGTGATCTGGCTGCCGAAACGATCTTGGGCATAGTTGGCGTAGCGGGTGGATTCCTGGCTGAAGGCGGCCAGGCGGTGGCGCACCAGTTCGTGGGTCACCCCCCGGTCGCACACGAAGCGCACCGAAAGGTTGGCGTGCTCGATGACGCTGTGGTGGCCCGAGGCCACGATGCGCCTCACGAACTCCGGGGCCGAGTCGCTGCTGATGAGGTGCTCGGACTTGTAACAGGTGCGCCCGGCGGCTTCCACCAAGGCCAGCACCTGCTCCCGCTCGGGCAGGAACAGGATATCATAATAAGGGGCGATGACTTTCACGAATGCGCTTCCCTGACGCCCCCCGCTAAGAGGCCTTCCGCTTGGCCAGGTAGTTCTTGGCCTGGGGCGAATCCAGCTTGATGAGCACCTTCTTGGCCACCGGCCACAGGGGGCCCACCGCGCTGTCGGCCTGTTGCACAAACACCCCTTGCAGGCGGGGATGGCCTTTGAGGGCGTCGGCCAGCTGGCCGATCATCCGCTCCTGCATGGCCTGGGCCTGGGCGGTGAGGGGCAGCGGCTTGGGCGCGTCCTTGGGCTCGGCGGCCGCCGGGGCAGGCTTGGCTTTCTTCTTCTCGCCCGGGAAATTTTGCTCCGGATCGGGCATGGTGGGCCTGGTCAGGGTGGGAATCTCCACCATGGTCTTGGGCGGAGCCGCCTCGGCCTTGGCCTTGGGGGTCACCGGGGCCATGGAGCTGAGGATCAGCCCCAGGGCCTGCTGCACCACCTCGCCCTGGGCCATGGCCCTTTCCACGGCGGGGTCGTTGAACAGCTTCTCGGCCTGGGCCTCGCCCAGCTTCTGTGCGGCGGGCAGGCTATTTGCCTCGGCCAGGCCCAGGTATTGGGCCCTAAGATCGTTGGCCTGGGAGGCCCTCAGGTCCGCGCTGACCATGCCGTCGCGCAAAATCTTGGCCTCATCCGGAGTGTAGGGCAAGGGGGCCAGAAGGCCCAGGAGCCCCTGGGCCGCCTGCATGCGGGCCACGGGGTCGATGGAGTTTTCGATTACTTCGCGGGCCCGGGCCAGGCGCACGTAAGAATTAAGGTAGAGCCAGCTGGGGTCCCGGCTGATCTGCACGGTCAGCTCTTGCAGGGCCTTCATGCCCTCCACCTTGCCGATCTTGACCCCATCATCGGAGCTGGTGCCTCCCATGTAGGCCATGATCTCGCGTTGGCTGACCGCGCCCAGTTCCACCATGACCCGGTAGCCCTTGCTGAGGATAGGCTTCTTGGTGCCCTTTTCACCCCAGGCCACCTCGGCGCTCAAGGTGGTGCCCACCCTGGTGCCCGGCAGCAGGTAGGCCCCGGTGTCCACCTCGCCCTTGGTGGCCACGGTGACCACGCCGAACACCGGCAGGATCAGGCCGTCCAGGATGTAGGAGCCCGCGGACCAGGGGTTGTTGCCCAGGGTGTTGAGGCTGAACTCGCCGATGGTGATGGTTAGCTGGTCGTTAATGCCCGCTGCCGCCGGTTGGTCCGGGGCGGGCAGGGATGCGAAAAGCCCACTCTTAACCAGCCCTTGACGGAGCTGGCCGGTGATGCCTGGCGCGAAAATGCGAATGTTGGGGTCGGGGGTGCCGGTGTCCTCGCTGGGCCAGGAACGCTTGTCGATCACCGGGGGCATGACCGCCTTTAGGCCGGCCTTGACCACCGGGCCCGGGGCGGGGGTGGGTGCGTCGGCGGTGGATATGGTGGAGCAACCGGCCCCCAGGGCCAGGCTTGCCAGCAACATCATGTAGGCGACGAAGGCCGCGATGGATCTCACATGTCCCTCCCGCGCGGGGGTTTTCTCTGGCCAGAGGCTATCGTTACCACTGGTGTTTTGTCAAGCTTTACGGGCCGCTTGCCTCTTCTAAAAGGGATGTCCCACCATGGCCCAGGCGGCCATGCCCTCGTCGCTGGTGGCGATGTCCAGCCTGAGCACTGCCTTTTGGGCCATGAACCTGAAACCAAGGCCCACATCCCATTTGAGGTCCTGCACGAACGCATCTACCTTATAATCATCGGACACCCGGCCCAGCTCACCAAAAACCACCAGTTGCATCCAATCGATATCCGCGAATTTCAGCCAACTTATCTCCCCCAGGGGGTTGGCGCGGGCGGTCAGGCGCAGCTCTCCGCCGTAGTAGATGGCCGCCTTGTCCGCGAAACGGGTGTAGGGGTAGCCGCGCATGCGGTAGAAGCCGCCCAGGGTGGACCCGAAATACGGCGGGGTGCGGTCGTGGATCGCCACCTCGTCGCCCACCCGGTCCACATTCCAGGACTCGCTGTAGGCGGTCCACAAATTAAAGGCAAGCACCCGCTGCTTGAACCAGCCGTCCTGGCCCAGGGAGAAGTACTTGCGCAGGTCCAACTCCAGGTTGTTCCAGGAGCCGGAGCTGTCGAACCAGCCGAAGTCGTGGGCGATGGTGAAGCTCTGATAGCTGCCGCCGGTGGGGTTGCCGGGATAATCCCGGTTGTCGTAGATAAGGCCCAACTCCAAGCCGTTGGTGCGGAAGGAGTAATCGCCCGAGTCGCCGTCTATGGATTGGGCGCGCTGGAAAAAGCGCATGCGAAGCTGGGACACGCCGGTGTCCAGGGGGTTCCATACTTGGCCGCCGCTGGCCCCGTCCACCAACAGGCCGTTTTTGAGCGTGTAGCGCTGTATGGGCCTGGTGCGCCCCGCCCCGATGGGCAGCACGTATTTGCCCAGCACGTCCACCCAGGTCTCCCAGCCCTTGCCCACCAGATAGTCGTCCTTGCTGGAGTCGTTGGACCCGGCCTGCTCTCCCCGGTATGCCGGGTTGCCCTGGGCATAGGCCCGCTGCTTGGTGTAGTAGCCCGCCGAGAAGTCCACGGTCATGAACAGGCGAGGCACCCAGGGCGTCTGCACGTCCACCAGGTAGAAGTAGCCCGCGCCGGTGCCGTTGCTGCTGCCCAGGCCCGCGGCGAAAAAGACCATCTGGTCCTGGTAATAGCCCTGCCCGCCTCCGGCGACGCCCCCGGCAAAATCGAATGTGTCGCTGTAAAAGGCGTAAGGCAAGGCCAGCCAGCGAGGCTCGGGCTTGTCCTGACCCTGCTCATAGATCACCCAGGGAGGGGTGGGGTTTATGGCCCAAGCAGGGGCGGCCAGGGCCAGGCACAGCGTCGTCAGGAGCGCACCCAGACAAAGGGCAGGCTTGATTTGTTTTGACAAGGCGGCCTCTTTTTTTAGGTATTCCCCAAACCGATGGTGATACGCACTTTGCCGCTGGGGGTGGTTTCGATCTCCTCCACCGGTTCGATACGTGGGCGCACCCCCGGCAGAGCCTTTTGCACCGCAGACAAAATAGCCTGCTCCTGCTCCGCGGTCAACGCTTCACGCAGCACCAGGCGCACAACCAGGGAATCCAGGGAAGGCTGCACGATCTGGTATTGGGCGATGGCCGGATAGTCCTTGAGCAGGTGGGGGAAGAAAAGCCCGGTGAGCCGCCCGCCGTCCGGGGTGCGGATGGCGTCCATGACCCGGCCTTCCACTCCGGCCAGGCGGGGCAGGCTGCGCCCGCAGGGGCAAGGCCCCTCCAGCCAGGAGGCCAGGTCGCCCCCCCGGTAGCGGATAAAGGGCTGGGCGTAGTTGTGCAAATCGGTGACCAGAAGCTCGCCCACCTGGCCCCGGGGCGCGTCCACCTCCAGGATCACGTTCTCGGCCGAAACGTGCAGGCCCTGGTGGGCCGGGCACTCGGAGGCCATGAGCATGAACTCGCGGCTGCCGTAGGTCTCGAAGGCGGGGCAGCCCAGCCCCTGTTCGATAAGCTGCCGCTGGTGGGGCAGCAGGCGCTCGGCTCCGGTGAGCACGCTGACCAGGGGCTTGCGGGGACGCCAGCCCATTTCCAGGGCCTGGCGGGCCAGGGTCTCCGCCCCGGAGGGATAGGCCACCAGGCAGTCCGGGCCAAAGCTGTCGATGGCCTCCATGGCCGCCCGCACCTCCTTGGGCCCCAGCATGCGGTAGTAGTCCACGAAGCGCTGGCTTTGCAGCAGGCGGTGCAGGCCCCTCTTGAGGCCCGCCTTCCAGCTCAGGGGAGCCAGGTCGCCGCTCCACAGGTGCACCTGCTTGCGGCCGGGCACGCAGCCCGCCCAGGCGTAGCCCCGGCGGCTTACGGCCATGCGCCACTGGTCGGACATGGGGTTGACCAGGAAATGCAAGGGTTGGCCCAGGGTGCCGCCGGTGCTCTTGGCGTAGCTGCCCTCGGGCGGGGCGGCGGCCCGAAAGTCCTCGGGCGCGGCCTGGATCATCTGCTTAGTGATTATGGGCAGGGGGCCCAGGTCCCGGGCGGCGGCGATCTCCTGGGGGGTGACGCCCTTTTCCTGGAACCAGCGGCGGTAAAAAGGCACCTGCACCACGGCCCAGCTGAGAAGCTTGTTCAGCTCGCCCCAGCGCCAGGCCTCCAGCCGCTCCGGCTCCCAGGTCTGGGTCTCGGCCAAGAACTGCTCGATCACCGGGGTGGCCTTGCCCTTGGCCCGCTCCAGGGCGGGCTGCACGCGGCGGCTGTAAAAACGGGCGTAAAAGGGCAGGCGCTCCAGGGCCGAGTCAGGGCTGAAGGCGGCGTCGCTTATGGCGCTTCTCCCGGGAAGGGGTGAGCGGCGGGAGGCGCGTTTGGCCTCCCGCCGCGGCGGAACTGTTTAGAAAGGCTTGGCCAAGCGGGCGGTGTCTTCCAACTCGCCCTCGATGCGCAGCAGGCGGTTGTACTTGCAGATGCGCTCGCTGCGGCACAGGGAGCCGGTCTTTATCTGCCCGGTGCCCATGGCCACGGCCAGGTCGGCGATGAAGGTGTCCTCGGTCTCGCCGGAGCGGTGGCTCACCACCTGGGTGTAGCCGTTGCGCTTGGCCAGGTCGATGCAGGCCAGGGTCTCGGTGACCGAGCCGATCTGGTTCAGCTTGATCAGGATGCTGTTGGCGCAGTCCTGCTCGATGCCCTGGGCCAGGCGCTCGGGGTTGGTCACGAACAGGTCGTCGCCCACGATCTGGATCTGCTGGCCCAGGCGCTGGTTCATGCCGGTCCAACCGGTCCAGTCGTCCTCGGCCAGGCCATCCTCGATGCTGACGATGGGGTACTTGTCCACCCAGCCGGCATAAAGCTCCACCAACTGCTCGGCGGTCATCACCCGGCCGTCGGATTTCTTGAACACGTACTTGCCGTCCGCGAAGAACTCGCTGGCCGCGCAGTCCAGGGCCAGGGCCACGTCCTCGCCGGGGGTGTAGCCCGCCGTCTCGATGGCCTGGATGATCACCTTGAGCGCCTCTTCGTTGCCCTCCAGGTTGGGGGCGAAGCCGCCCTCGTCGCCCACGCTGGTCACCAGGTTCATGCCGGTGAGCACCTTCTTGAGGTTGTGGAACACCTCCGCGCCCATGCGCAGGGCCTCGCCGAAGCTGTCCGCGCCCACGGGCACGATCATGAACTCCTGGATGTCCACGTTGTTGGGGGCGTGGGAGCCGCCGTTCAATATGTTCATCATGGGCATGGGCAGCAGCCGGGCATAGGCGCCGCCCAGGTAGCGGTACAGGGGGATCAAGAGGGCCTCGGCCGCCGCCCGGGCGGTGGCCATGGACACGCCCAGGATGGCGTTGGCCCCCAGCTTGGACTTGTTGGGGGTGCCGTCCAGGTCGATCATGATGGAGTCGATGAGCACCTGGTCCAGGCCGTCCTGGCCGATCAGCTCCGGCGCGATGATGTCCTCCACGTTGAGGACCGCCTTGCGCACACCCTTGCCCAGGTAGCGGCTTTTGTCGCCGTCCCTGAGCTCCAGGGCCTCGTGCTCGCCGGTGGAGGCTCCGCTGGGGACCGCGGCGGTGCCCATGGAGCCGTCTTCTAATATGACGTCGCATTCCACGGTGGGATTGCCGCGAGAATCCAGAATTTCGCGTGCGACTATTTGTTCAATGGCTATCATGTGTTATCCCCTCCTCTCGGGATAGGTGGCCTAGGCATTTCTTAAGGTAGCCCCGTGGGCGGCGGGTGTCAAGAAGAGGTAAGCATGCGAGGTTATTACTGGGATTTGGGTGTGGTATAAAAGATCAGGTGGAAGAGGAAGCGGGATCGATTCAGGAGGAGAGTTAAAGCGGATGGCACGGGATGATTTTCCAGGCTCTGTTAGGGATATCCTTGCAAAAAGAGTTGGAATGCGGTGCTCAAATCCAAGCTGCCAACAGCCTACTACAGGACCGCGTTCTACCTCGTCCGCTATCATTAATATTGGAGTTGCGGCCCATATTACAGCCGCCTCGTCAGGGGGACCGCGATATAACTTTCAACTGTCTCCAACGGAACGGCAATCGGCACAAAACGGTATCTGGCTTTGCCAAAATTGCGCTAAGCTAATTGACAATGATGAATTATTTTTTACCGTCGAACTATTAAATCGATGGAAAGAATCGGCAGAAGGAAAAGCATTGAAGGCGGTCAAGGGCAAGACCCAAATGGAATTGCCCGTGACACCAGCAAATATCGAACTTTTTCACAGGAAAGTCAGCATTACGCTGGAACGGCATGATTATTTACTAGAAGTCCGTTTAATAAATAAAAGCAAGGTAGTGCTTGGCCAGCACTATGTAGAGCTCGTAATGCCTTCCCGTGTTTTGAAAAATCCTGAGTGCCATCGTCTTTATATATCCGACAGAAGCACACGGGAAACTGCATTTTTCCGGGTTGCTTCCCAGTCTGATTATCCTGAGGATGTTATTTATCCAGGCGATCCAAAGGTAGTCATTACTGTCAACTACTTCATAACCAATGATATTTATATGAGCCGTGGAACCTTATTGGACACTCCAGTAAAAGCGACACTTTATATCCAAGGCCATGACCCTATTACGGATGAAAGGCCGTTAAAAGAATTACAGAATTTTTAGCGAGTCTACCCTCCGAAGTCGGAATTCCGGCACCTCATCCAAAGCCCCTGGGCCTTGCCCCCGTCTCACTCATCCAGCGATTTTCCACGCCCCGGCCAATAGCACTTCTACGGCCTACTTGTCCGCCCTAAAATTGCGCTATTAAGTTTACGGCGTCGGCCGACGGGTGTAGTAAATCCCCTCATCACGGCAACCTCTTTATCCAAGGGCGACCTAAATGGGTTTTTTCGCGAGCGTCATCAGCAAGTATCTGTCCCTGTGGGTGGGCCTGGATATCGTCATCGCGCTCACCGTGGGATATTTCTTCCCCGCGGTTTCCGTGCTGGAATACCTGGTCCCCTTCCTGGTGTTCTTGATGCTCTACCCCATGATGGTCAACCTGCGCATCGAGGAGGTGGGCAAGGCCTTCAAACACCCCAAGATGCTGCTGGCCGCCCTGGCGCTGAACTTCCTGGTCACACCGCTCTTGGGATGGGTCTGGGCCCGCCTGTTTTTCAGCGGCACGGATTCCTTCCTCACCGCCGGGTTCATCCTCAAGACCCTCATCCCCGGCAGCGGCATGGTTGCCGCCTGGACCGGCTACGCCCGGGGCAAGGTGGGCTCGGCCCTGGTCATCGTGGCGGTGAGCATGATCCTGTCCCTGGTCATGGTGCCCTTTTGGATGTGGGTGCTGGCCGGGGCCTACGTGGTCATCGAGCCGCTGGTCATCTTCCGGGCCATGGGGGTCATCGTGGTGGCCCCCCTGCTGGCCGGGGCGCTCACCCGGCGCTTGATGATCCGGCGCTGGGGCCAGGCCCGGTTCAAGGAGATGGCCCCGCTGTTTCCGGTGCTCTCCACCTGCGCCATGCTGCCCATGCTGTTCATCATCATCTCTTTCCAGGCGGTGATGATCGTGGCCAACTACTGGTGGATGCTCCTGGTGATCGCGGCCATCGCCAGCATGTACTCGGTGCTGTTCTTGCTGTCGGTGGGCTTCGCCAAGGTGACGGGCATGGACTACGGCGACGCCATGGCCATGGGCTACAGCGTCACCGCCAAGGCCCACGCCATCACCATCGGGGTGGCGGCCACCGTGTTCGGCGGCACCCTGGCGGTGCTGCCCGCGGCGGTGGCCCCGGTGATCCAAGTGCCCTTGATGATGGTCATACTCAAGTCGTCGGGGCGGGTGGAGAAGTTCCTGAGCCCCCTGCCCTCCCAGGGACCCCGGTCCTAGCCGGGCAGCCCGTATACCCTGACCCCGTCGCGCTCGCTCCGCACGACGTCCCCCTTGTTCTCCAGGTAGCGCAGGTGGGCCATGGCCTCGCCGGTGGCGAACCATTTTTGGGCCACCGGGAATTCTTCCCAGGTGTCGCAGCGGATGTCCCAGCTCATGCGGGCGGCGGTCTGGTAGGCGTTGTAGGCGCCGCCGTCCAGGATACCCATTATCTCGGCCAGGCGGTGGTGGTGATGCTCGGCCAACTCCTGGATGCGCAGCCCACAGTCTGCCACCAAGCTGCGGTGGCCGGGCAGGGTGAGGCGCACCGGCAACAGTGCCACCCGCTTCAGGCTGTCCAGGTAATTGGCCAGGGGGTCGTAGTCGTCCTTCCAGCACTGGATGTTGGGGGTGATGTCCCCCAAGATGTGGTCCCCGGCCAGCAAGATGCCACGATCCTCTTCCCACAGGCAGGTGTGGCCCAGGGTGTGGCCGGGGGTCACCAGGCAGGTGAAATGGTAGTCGCCCACCGACAGGGTGTCGCCGTCGTTCATCAGGCTCAGATGGGGCACCCACTCGGAGGCGTACTTGTAGCCGGGGTGATTCTCCAGGGCGGCCACCAACTCATCTCGAGGGAATCCGTTGAGCCCGCCGAAGTTGATCATGGGCTCCCAGCCGGTGCCCGCCTCGATGATCTCCGCCTCGGGCCGGTTGAAAAAGATGCTGCTGCCCTTGCCGGCCACCTTGGAGGTCAGCGCGAAGTGGTCGGCGTGCAGATGGGTGATGAAAAAATCGGTGCGGTCCAGGTCCAGGCCCAACTCGGCGATGGCCTGGGTCATGGCCTCCAGGCACTCGGGCCGGTTGAGCCCGGTGTCCACGATGAGGTTGCGCGGCTGCCCCAGGATGAAATAGGAGTTGAGGTACTTCAGGGGGCTGCCCGGCAGGGGTATCTGCACGCGGTAGAGATCTGGCGCTACTTGTTCAATCATTGAGGCACTCATTTTCTTTCGGGCAAAAGGTTCCTGATTTTTCATCGCGGCCATGGCGGCCTTGCATAGTTATATAGCCACGCGCCCGATCCCCCAAGCACGGGCTAGTTTATGTTGCGCCCTCCCCGGTCCCAGTATTTCTTGCGCACCTCGCGGCGCAGCACCTTGCCCACCGCGCTGAGCGGCAGCTCGGCCACGAACTCCAGGCGCTTGGGCACCTTGTAGCGGGTGAGGTTCTCCTTGCAAAAGGCGATAATTTCCTCCTGGTCGGCGCTGGCGTCCGGCTTGAGCACCACCACCCCGCACACCGCCTCGCCCCAGTATTCGTCGGGCATGCCCACCACTGCCGAGTTTTGCACCGCCGGGTGGGCGTTGAGCACGTTCTCCACCTCCTGGGCGTACACGTTGAAGCCGCCGGTGATGATCATGTCCTTCTTGCGGTCCACCAGGTAGATGCGCCCCATGGGGTCCATGTAGCCGATGTCGCCTGATTTCCAGAAGCCGTTGTCGCTGAAGTTGGCCTTGGTTTGCTCAGGGCCCTTGTAATAGCCGGCGATGGTGTTGCCGCCGCGAATCCAGATCTCGCCCTCCTGGCCGGTTTCCACCTCTTGGCCCTTCTCGTCGCAAATAATCACCTCCACGCCCGGCACCGCCGAGCCCACCGACTTGAGCACCGCCCGCTGCTCCTCGGTCTCGAAGGCGTGATCGTCGCGGCCCAGCACCGTGGCCGGGGGCCAGCACTCGGTGGAGGCGTAGCCCTGCATGAAGACCTTGCCGAACTGGTTGATCAGCTCCTCCAGCTTGGCCGGGGAAATGGGCGAGGAGCCGTAGCGGATGGTCCGGAGGCTGCTCAGGTCGTACTTGGCAGGGAGCCCCATGTCCAGCATGCGGTAAAGCACCGTGGGCACGGTGTAGATCATGTCCACCTTGCGATCGGCTACGGTCCGGCACATCAGGTCGATGTCCACCCGGTTCAGGGTGAGCAGTTCGCCTCCCTTGAAATGGTTGGGCAGAACCACAGCCCCGGCGGCGTGGGTTATGGGAGTGGAGAGCAGGGTCTTGGGTTGGGCAAAGGGAATCAGCTCAATGTAGTGGATGGGGTTGAGACCGGCGCTGTACATGTTGGCGATGCTGTACATGGTGCATTTGGGCTGGCCGGTGGTGCCGCCGGTGAAGCGCAAGAAGGCCAGATGCTTGCCCGCGTCCTCGTAGTCGAATTCGTTGTCCGGGTCCTCGCTGGAGGCCTGGGCCACCAGGTCCCAGAAGTGGTGCAGCCCCGGCATCGCCCGGCCGGGCCGGTCCATGGACACAATCTCCAAGCCCCGGCCTCGCAGGTCGTCGTAGTATTCCTCCACCAGGGGCTCTTCCATGAACACCACCTTGGCCCCGGCCCAATCGATCTGGTGCAGGTGCTCCTGCCTGGAGTCGCGAATGCCCAGCCACAGGGCGGTGGGCTTGGCCTTGGCCATCCACAAGTGGAAGATGCCCATGTTGTCGTTTTCCAGCAGGGTGGCGTAGCAGTCGCCCTCGCCCAGGCCGAACCTGTCCTCCAGCACGTGGCAAATCCGGTTGGTCAACTCGTGCAGTTGGCCAAAGGTAAACCCGCGCCCCCGCTCCACGTTGTACAGGGCCGGAGCGTCCCAATAGCGGCGGGCGGTTTGTTTCATCAATCTGCCGACATTTATGAGCATTATGGTCACCCCATGAATCTGGCGGGTTGCGCCTGGGGCCTTCCCTTGCCCCCCGCGCTCCCGGATAAGCTGAAATTTTTCTTTTGCGGTGAGCGCCTCTCTCGGGCCCCCCTGCGCTGTTGGTGTTCCTAGAACAAGGCGCGGTCGCCGTACGCTCTGAGCTTCAAATAATCTTTTGCTCCCGCAGGGAAGCTATTTCCTGGGACTTGATCCCCTGGGACAGGAGCCATTTTTCGGTGTCGCGGCCCTGGGGCATCTCCCGGCCCGCGCCCTGGGCCGGGCCGCCCATGCCGGGAAGCGGCAGGCGGGGCATGGCGGCCATGGCATCCCCGCCTTCGGCGGCCGGGCGGAAGAAGCCGCGGGCCAATAGCTGGGGATCGGCGGCCCAGTCCTCCATGCCGTGCACCGGGGCCGCGGGCACGTCGGCGGCTCTGAGCAGCTCCAGCCATTGGGCCAGATCTCGCTGCTTGAAGGCTCTCTCCAGCAGGGGCCGGATGCGCCCGGCCTCGCGGTTGCGGGCGTCCCAGCCTTGCAGTTCCGGGTCGTGGGCCAGCTCGGGCAGGCCCGCCGCCTGGCAGAAGTTGACCCAGAAGTGGTCTTCCACGATACCCAGGGTCAGAAACTTGTGGTCGCGGGTTTCAAAGACCTCGTAGGGCCCGCGCCTCATGAATTCTTCTTTGCGTGGGCGGCCCCGTTGCAGAAAGTCCAGATAGCGGGGCATCACCAGCAGGCCCGCGCTTTCGGTGAGGGATATGTCCAGAAAGCGGGCCTCGGAGTCCTGGCCGCGCCCCAGTAGGGTGGCCAGGATGGCGCCCACCCCGAACAGCGCCCCCACCAGGTCTGAGTACTGCGGGCCGTAGGGATATTCCGGCTTGCCCGAGGCGGGCTCCCCGGAAATGGCCAGCAGCCCGGCCACGCCCATGTGGTTGATGTCGTGGGCCGGCAGCGCGGCATAAGGCCCGCTTTGGCCGTAGCCCGAGAGGGAGCAGTAGATGATGGAGCGGTTGGCCTGGGCCACGGAGGCGAAGTCCACTCCCAGGCGGGCGGCCACGCCGGGGCGGAAGCCCTCCACCACCACGTCGCACTCCCGGGCCAGGGACAGGAATATCTCGCGGCCGCGGCCGCTCTTCAGGTCCAGGCTCAGAAGCTGTTTTTGAGCGTTCAGGTATTCAAAGGTGCCCGGCGCCATCTCCCGCATCAGGTCGCCGTTTTTGGGGTTCTCCACCTTGAGCACCGTGGCCCCCATGGCGGCCAGGAGCATGGTGCAATAGGGGCCGGGCAACAGGGCGGTCAGATCCAAGACTTTGATCTGGGCGAGAGGGGTGAAGGCCTTCAAACCGTTGTTCCTTGAATTATGTGAGGTCCCATGTTGCTACAGGCGGGGCGCGCCTAATTTTCAGGCGCCGCGATGGGAGGGTGCCCTTTGGTCCCACCGAACAAATAGACGCCCTCGGTGTCGAACTTGGACTGTTTGAGGAACCGCTCCAGCACGTTTTCGATGTGCTCCCTGACCATGCTTTCCACCAGGCGCACGTCCTTGCGCCGGAAGGCTTCCAAGATTTGCTTATGCTCCTCTATGGAAGAGGGAATGGTGGCGCTGTTTTTGTAGTATTGGCTGGCCAGCCAAAGCCAGAGGGTGGATTTCACGATGGAGCGCACCGCGCGGCGCAGGGCCTTGTTGTCAGCCACCTGGAGGAACACCCGGTGGAAGGCAAAGTTCAACTCGGCGCACTTGGCGAAGTCACCATCAGAAAACGCCTGCTGGATTTCGCGGTTTATGCCCTCCAACTCGTCGATTTGCTTTTTGGTGATCTTGGAGGCGGCCAACCTGGCGGCCAGGCTCTCCAGAGAGGCCAGCACCGGGATGTTGTCCACCAGGTCCTCGCGGGTGAGGTTGCGCACCTGCTTTTTCTTGTACGCATCCACCACCACCAGGCCGTCCGCCTCCAAAAGGCGGATGGCCTCCCTGATGGGGGCGCGGCTAACCCCGAAATCCTTTTGCAGTTCTTGCTCCACCAGGCGGCAGCCCGGCTCCAGGGACCCGGAGGTTATGGCATTGGAAAGACTGATATATATCTGGTCCACCATGGACTTGGGCTTACGAAATTCCGCCATCGTCCGTCCTTTCGTCTAAATACAGGCGTTGCTGTTCATGATGTCGTGGCGCCAATATATGTTGATTGTCGACAACCAGTCAAGACCATTTTGCCCTGGTTCTATCGGGAATTGCCCGGAGCGGGCCGGATCAACGGCGCATCGCCAAGCAACTAACCTACCGGTTACGGTGCGTATACAGGCTTGACAGCAATCGAGCCAAAATAATAGTATTAACGCAATACGTGAAGGTGTACCGCATTGAGTAACGATCAAAATATAAAATCAGTAGTCAAGGGATTCGCCCTTTTGGAGCTATTGGTCCGCTCGGCGGAGCCCCTCACCCTCACCGAAATCGCCAACGACCTGGGGCACACCAAGACCACCGCCCAGCGGCTCATCAACACCCTCCTGGGCTTGGGCTACCTCAAGAGAATCGAAGGTAAGCGCTACGTTCCGGGCAACAAGGTTTTGTCCCTGAGCTTTCAGCTTTTGCAGAAGGACAACCTTTACAAGCAGGCTCAGTCCCACCTGGAAAAAATTTCCGACCAGTTGGGATACAGCGTAACCTTGAGCGTGATCGAGGGCAACGAGATATTGGTGATTTACCGCAAGGAAAGAGCCAGATATCTCCCCTACGCCATCTACACCGGCTCCAAGCTTCCGCCCCACTGCTCGGCTACCGGGAAGGTTCTTTTGTCCAGCCTGCCCGAGGACAAGCTGGAGGATTTCTTGGGCAGCATCGTGCTGACCAAGGTGACCCCCAAAACCATCACCGACCCCAAGGCCCTCATCCAAGAATTCGCCCGGATCAGAAAAAGGGGCTATTCGATCTCCAACCAGGAATTTTCCCTGGACCTTTATTCCATCGGCATCCCCTTGATCGACGGGCGGGGCAAGGTCGCCGCCGCGGCCGGTCTGTCCGTGCCCATCAAGGACAGGGGCAACAAGAGCAAACTCAACGCCTCCATGGCGGCTTTTTTCGAAGTAGGCCTGCAAATATCCCAAGGGCTCGGCTACGAGGGCCCGTACCCAAAAATCACCCAATAGAACCAGGAGAGTTGCCGCAACCGAACCCGAAGACAATCCATTTTTTTACTAATTTTTATTTTAATCATATTAATAATCATTAAACCGACGCCGGCGTAACGCCGAGGTTTTTTGGAAAGAACTCAAGGTATCGGCCTGTAAGGTCCCGCAATAGGAGGCACGGCGCTGCGAATATCCGCGCTGGAATCGTTCCGGTATCATGGCCAGCTTCCCGTGTCGTGTTGTCAATAATAAGGAGGCAGAGGATATGTTATTACCCAGGTTGAAAAAGATTTTATTGCTTTCACTGATGGCGGCGTTGACCGCCTTCGTGGCCGCACCGGGGGCGGGCGCTTCCGAGGCGAAACTGCCCAAGTCCATGGTGTGGAGCTGCTACGATGTGGGGGCTTCCGGCTACATGCAGGCCTCGGCCATCGCCGACGCCTTTTCCCGCAAGTTCAACACCAGGATCCGGCTGCTGCCTTCGGGCACCTCCATCGGTCGCATGATGCCCCTGGCCGCCAACCGGGTGGCCTGCGGCTTCCTGGCCAGCGAGGTGTATTTCGCGGCTGAGGGCCTCTACGACTTCGCCGCCGTGCAGTGGGGCCCCCAGGACCTCCGCCTGATCCTGGCCCATCCCTCTTCCATCGCCGTGGCCACCACCAAGGAGTCGGGCATCAAGTTGGTCAAGGACCTCAAGGGCAAGCGCATCACCTACGTCCCCGGCGCGCCCACCCTCAACGTCAAGATGACCGCCTTCCTGGCCTTTGGCGGGCTCACCTGGAACGACGTCAAAAAGGTGGAGTTCCCCAGCTACGGCGCCGCCTGCCGGGGCCTGATCGAAGGCAAGACCGACGCCGCGGTGGTGATCACCAGCGCCTCGCTCATGTACGAGTTGGAGACTTCGCCCCGGGGCCTGCACTGGCTGCCCTTCCCTCCGGACGACAAGGACGGATGGAAGCGCATGATCAAAATGGCCCCCTACCTTACCCCCTTCCAGGAGACCATTGGCGCGGGCATAACCCCGGACAAGCCCATCTGGCTGCCCGCTTACCGCTATCCCCAGATCACGGTGTACGCGGACAAGGACCCGGAGTGGGTCTACAACATGGCCAAGGCCATGGACGAGACCTTTGACCTGTACAAGGGCGCTCACAAGGTCATGCCCCTGTGGGCCATCAAGGACTCCGGCGTGCCCCCGGCGGACGCTCCCTTCCATGAGGGCGCCATCCGCTACCTCAAGGAAAAGGGCGTGTGGACCGCCGAGGCCCAGGCCTGGAACGACGAGCGCGTGGCCCATATAAAGAAGCTCCAAGCTGCCTGGGAAAAGGCCCTGGAGGAAAAGACGGCCAAGAAGATCAAGGAAAAGAATTTCGAGGAGTTCTGGCTCAAGATAAGGGCCGAGGCTCTGGCCAAGTAACATCACCTCCCTGCCGGGCGGTGCCGCCATGGTGCCGCCCGGCGGGGATTCATCAGCTTCCCGCCAAGTGCCAATATGGCCGCTTGTTCACTCTGGGCAACCCATTGGACCGCCGCGCATCCCAGCCAAAAGCCTTCGCCGATCTGCCCGTACCGCCTTAACGTAATTAATGTTCAACTAGTTACGCCAAAGCAAGGGGGCTGGGTAGGTGGTTTTGCAAGGCCTGGGCGTCTACAACTTTGGCCGCCGATTCCTCGCTTGACAGACAAAAACCCGCCTTAGTAGGCTGTCGACAACATACCGTAGCTATGACTTTGCCGAGGTAGTGCATCACCACGAAGGTTCACCATTGATCAAAACCCGCACGCTCGAAACAATATTTTGGCAATTTTTTAGGCGGGTCATGGGGCATATCCACCAGGCATGCCCGGTAGCAGCGCCTGCCGCAGCAACCGGCTTTGGACAACCACGAGTCATCTCCTACTCGCGATTAGGCTAGAGGAAAACATGAGACTTCTTGAGCACGAAGCCAAACAAATCCTGAAAAAGCGCGGCATCCCCGTGCCTGAGGGGAAGGCGTTCGCCGCGGGCCAGGAACTCACCTTCTCTCCCCCGGCGGTGCTGAAGGCACAGATACCCATGGGCGGGCGCGGCAAGGCGGGGGGCATCTTGACCGCCCAAACCACCCAGGAGATGCAAAAGCATTTCGAGCATCTGCTGGCCACGCCCATCCGCGACTACACCGCCACCAAGATACTAATCGAACAGCCCATAGTACTGCGCCAGGAGTTTTACCTGGCCATCACCTACGACACCGCGGCCAAGCTGCCGGTGGCCATCTTTTCCCCCCAAGGCGGGGTGGACATAGAGGCGCTGGCTAAAGAAGACCCCGGCGCGGTGGTGCAGATGCACTTTTCGCCGCTGAGGCGCTTCCCCTCCTTCATGGGCAGGGAGTTGGTGGCCCGGGCGGGCGTCACCGGCAAGCTGCTCATTCAGTTGGGCCGACTGTTCGCGCGCCTGGCCGACGTGTTCCTGGACTACGACGCCACCCTGGCCGAGATCAACCCCCTGGGCCTTAGCACCGACGGCCGCCTGGTGGCCCTGGACTGCCACCTGGACGTGGACGACGACGCCCTGCCCCGCCAGCCCGAGGTGGCGCCCATCGAAAAAGAGCAGGGGCGCTTCTCCGGGGGCCGCGAGGTCAGCGACTTCGAGCGCCGGGCCCAGGAGATCGACAGCATGGATCACCGCGGCGTGGCCGGGCGGGTCATCGAGTTCCCCGGCAACCTGGGCCTGATCATCGGCGGCGGCGGGGCCTCGCTCACCGCCTTTGACGCAGTGCGCCAGCACGGCGGGCAACCGGCCAACTACTGCGAGATCGGCGGCAACCCCTCGGTGTTCAAGGTCACCGAGTTGACCAAGCACATCCTGTCCAAGCCGGGCGTGAAGAAGATCGCGGTGATCATGAACGTGGTCAGCAACACCAGGGTGGACCTGGTGGCCCGGGGGGTTATCAAGGGAATCCTGGAGAGCGGCCTGGACCCCGCCCGGACGGTGGCGGTGTTCCGGGTTCCCGGCGCTTGGGAACAAGAGGGCTTCAGGCTCTTGGACAAATATGGCGTGCCCTATTGCGACCGCACTGTCTCCATCGACCAGGCGGCCGGCAGAGCCGTGTCGTCAGCCTCGGTTAATTGATGAGCAACTAGAGAGTAGATGCAATGGCGATTTTAGCGAACAGCGACACGAAGGTAATGGTGCAGGGCATCACCGGCCGAGAAGCCGCCTCTTTCACCAAGGACATGCAGGAATACGGCACCAAGGTCGTCTCCGGGGTCACGCCGGGCAAGAAGGGCCAGAGCGTTTACTCGGTGCCGGTATTCGACACCGTGGCCCAGGCCATGGCCCACGAGGCGGCGGACGCGGCGATCATCTCGGTGCCTCCGCTGATGGTCAAGGAGGCCGCCCTGGAATCGCTGATGAACGGCATCAAGCTGTTGGTCATCGTCACCGAGCGGGTGCCCCGCCGGGACACGGTGGAGCTTTTGGAGTTGGCCCGCCAGAAACAGGCCACGGTCATCGGGCCCAACACCCTGGGCCTGATTTCACCGGGAATGGTCAAGCTGGGCATGGCCGGGGGGCCGGTGGAGGACGTGAAAAAGGCCTACATGCCGGGCAAGGTGGGCATCGCCTCGCGCTCCGGCGGCATGACCACCGAGATAGCCAACCTTCTCACCACCAACGGCATCGGCCAGAGCACCTGCATCAGCGTGGGCGGCGACCCGGTGGTGGGCTCCAACTTCCTGGACCTGGCCGAGCGCTTCAATCAGGACCCGGACACCGAAGCCATGGTCATCTTCAGTGAGCCGGGCGGGGTCATAGAGGAAAAGCTGGCCCAATGGGTCATGGACAACCAGGTGAGCATGCCCATCGTCGCCTTCATCGCCGGGCGCTTCGTGGACGATATGCCCGGCATGCGCTTCGGCCACGCGGCCACCATCGTGGAGGGCGAGAAGGGCAGCACCAAATCAAAGATCAAGGTGCTGGAAAGCTCGGGCATCAAGGTGGCCCACGCCTTCTCCGATATCGTGACCATCCTCAGGGATGTGCTGTGAGGCGGCGAGCCTAAAGACCAGGGCAAAGCGGAATCAACAAAATAAGTTCCTCCAGGCAAGCGTCGGCGGGAAAGGCGATACAGGCAATGGGACTGTTCATAGCTGTAGAAATTTCAGAAGACCGTTGCGTGGGCATTGATGATTGCGGCGAGTGCGTCAAGGTGTGCCCCGTGAGAATATTCGAGGGGGAGCACGGCATCCCCTCCATAGTTCAGGGCAACGAGGACGAATGCATCCTTTGCGACCAGTGTCTGGAGGGGTGCGCGAAGGACGCCATCTCCATAAGCAAAAAATATTGATGGAAACAAAAAGGTGGTGGAAATTTCAGCCTGTCGCGGGTCTTTAGGGAGGACGCCCCATGGAATTCGAAACTTACTACACTGATCTTCTCTGCGTGGGCGCGGGCCTGGCCGGCGAACGGGCGGCCATAGAGGTGGCATCCCAAGGATTCGACACCATCCTGCTGAGCCTGGTGCCCCCCCGACGCTCCCATTCCTGCGCGGCGGAAGGCGGCATGCAGGCCGCCATGGGCAACACCGCCATGAGCGAGGGCGACAGCCCGGAGCTGCATTTCGAGGACACGGTAAAGGGATCGGACTGGGGCTGCGACCAGGAGGTAGCCCGCATCTTCTGCGACACCGCGCCCATCGCCGCCCGCGAGGCCGCCTATTGGGGAGTGCCCTGGAACCGGGTGGTGGCAGGCAAGACCACCTATTTTCAGGGCGGCGTGTCCTATGAAAAAGAGGAAAAGCCCGAGCACCACGGCCTGATCGCGGCGCGCAACTTCGGCGGCACCTCCAAGTGGCGGGCCTGCTACACCGCCGACGGCACCGGGCACACCCTGCTCTACGCCATGGACAACAAGGTCCTGGAACTGGGCATCACCATCCACGACCGGGTGGAGGCCACCAGCCTGATCCACGACGGGGTCAAGAGCCTGGGCTGCGTGGTGCGCGACCTCAAGACCGGCAGGATGCGGGCCTACCTGGCCAAGGCCACCCTCATCGCCACCGGCGGCTATGGCAGGCTCTACCCCGAGACCACCAGCAACATCATCAACGAGGGCGGCGGCCACATCATCGCTCTGGACACCGGCCTGGTGCCTTTCGGAAACCCCGAAGCGGTGCAGTTCCACCCCACGGGCATCGTGCCCACCAACATCCTGGTAACTGAAGGCTGCCGGGGCGAGGGCGGCACCCTGCTGGACGTGGACCAGCACCGCTTCATGCCCGACTACGAGCCCAAGAAGGCCGAGCTTGCCTCTCGGGACGTGGTGGCTCGCTGGATGACCTATCACATCGCCCAGGGCAAGGGGGTGCCCTCCCCCTACGGCGACCACGTTTGGCTGGACATCCGCCACCTGGGCGAGGAGGCCATCCGCACCAAGCTGCGCGAGGTCTACGAGCTGTGCCACAACTTCCTTGGCATCGACTGCACCCGTGAGCTCATCCCGGTGCGCCCGGCCCAGCACTACTCCATGGGCGGCATGCGCACCAACTCCGACGGCGCGGCCTACGGCCTGGAGAACCTTTTCCTGGCCGGGGAGTCGGCCTGCTGGGATCTGCACGGCTTCAACCGCCTGGCGGGCAACTCCCTGGCCGAAACCATCGTGGCGGGCCGCCACGTGGGCATGAAGATGGCCGCCTTCCTGCAAAGCGCCCAGGTGAATTTCCCCACCCAACTCGTCAAACAAGCCGTGGACAAGGACGCGCGTCGCATCAAGGCCCTGGTGGACGGCTCCAAGGGCCAGGAAAACGTCTACGCCATCCGCACCGCCATGCAGCAGGAGATGATGCAGCGGGTGGGCATCTTCCGCGACGGCGACAAGCTGCAAACCGCGGTGGACAACCTGCGCCGGCTCTACGCCCGCGCCCTCAGGATCGGCCTGCGCTCCGACGGCGTGGGGGCCAACCCGGAGTTGGCCCTGGCGCTCAAGATGCCCGGCATCCTGCGCCTTGCCCTGTGCGTGGCCTACGCCGCCCTGATGCGCACCGAGAGCCGGGGCTCTCACGCCCGCGACGATTACCCGGCGCGCAACGACCGCGACTGGCTGGTGCGCACCCTGGCCTATTGGCCGGACCTGGAAGCGGACCTGCCCGAACTGAAGTACGAGCCATCCAGCAAGGTCATGGACCTGCCGCCCGGTGACCGGGGCTACGGCAAGACATCCATCATCGCCATGGACGCCCCCAAGGAAGCTTAGGGGGAGACGCGGTAAGGAAGAGAGGCCCGACCATGCCGCAGGCAAATGCGCCACGCGCCTTCACCGAGGAACTGGTCCAGTTCATCCAAAAGGCGCGCATTCAGGATATGCCCGGCGAGTTGATCGCCAAGGCCCGTCTGTTATGCATGGATCTGCTGGGGGTGGCGGCCAAGGGCGCCCAGGAACCGGCCTCGCGCATCGCCCGTCAGGTGCTGCTGCCCCAGGGCGGAGAGCCCCAGGCCGTCATCATCGGTGGTGATCGCCGCATAGGCTCCCTGAACGCGGCGCTGCTCAACGGCCTGGCCGGGCATGCCCTGGATTACGACGACGTGGACCAGGCCATGTACGGCCACCCCTCGGTGCCGGTGCTGCCCGCCGCCCTGGCCGCGGCCGAACTGGTCGAGGCCGACGGGGCCGCCCTGCTGGAGGCCTACGTGCTGGGGGTTGAGATAACCACCAAGCTGGCCTACGGCATGAACCCGGTGCATTACGGGCTGGGTTGGCACTCCACCTGCACCATGGGAACCATCGGAGCCACCGCCGCCGCGGCAAAGCTCCTGGGGTTAAGCGACGAGCAACTGCGCCACGCCCTGGCCATGGGGGCCTCCCAGGCCTCGGGCCTGCAGCAAAACTTCGGCACCATGACCAAGCCCTTCCACGCGGGCAAGGCGGCGCAAAACGGACTGCTGGCCGCGCTGCTAGCCCAAAGCGGCTTCACCGGAGACCAGGCCGTCTTCGAAGCGCCTTTGGGCTTTTTCCATTTGTTCGTGGCCGGCAATGCGGTGGACGCGGCGGCGATCCTGGACCGCCTGGGCCGCCCCTATGAAATTGACTCGCCGGGCCTGCTCATCAAAAAGCACCCCTCCTGCGCCTTCAGCCATCCCCCGGCGGACGCGGCCCTGGAGTTGGCCCACGGGCCGGGCTTTGACGCCGACCAGGTCCAAAGCGTCACCGGCGTCATTCACGACATGGCCGACCAGATCCTCATCCACCATAGGCCCAGCACCGGCCTGCAAGCCAAGTTCAGCCTGGAGGCGGTGGTGTCCCTGGCCCTGGTTGACGGGCGCTTGACCCTGGGCTCTTTCAGCGACGAGTCGGTGCTGCGGGAGCCGGTGCAAAAGCTCATCGATCTGACCAAGCGACAGGTGGTGGAGCAGGCCGAAAGTGGCGATTTCGGCCCGTCCGAGGTGAAGATAAGCCTCAAAAGCGGCGAAACCCTTTCCGCCCGGGTGGACAAGGCCAAGGGCAGCCCCCAGAACCCCATGAGCAGCCAGGAGTTTCGGGCCAAATACCTGGACTGCTGCACCGGGGTGCTCAGCCCGACCCGGATCGAGAAGTCCCTGGCCTTGCTGGCAAAGCTGGAAGACCTTCCCCACATCGGCGAGCTGTCGGGATGCTACCTGGTCGGCCGATGAGGGGCCAAGCGACTGGGGGCGCTTACAGGAGGTTGGGCAAGGTGGGGCCTGGCGCAGGGCATGCAGGCAAAACCAGGGCGAGTCTAGCTTGGGTCCATGCCAGCCTTCTTGTAGTTGTCCATGGCCCGTTCCTTGAGGCCGGAGTCCTTGGATTTGGCCGCGTGGCTGTCGGCCAGTTCGGCGGCATGAGACCACATCCCGTCGTTTTCGTAGGTGCGTATTTTGTCGATAACCCTGCCGCTTTCCCCGTCGGCCTGTTTGATCACCACCCCCACCCGGGAGATGATCTTGCGCACCGGCCGACCGCAATCCGGGCAAGCCGCGCAGGGGGGCTCGCCGGCGGGGTGGATCAATTCGAAGCCGTGGCGGCAGCGCGGGCAGCCTTGCTCCTGATTTACCGGCTCATATTCGTAGATGGGCATGAGGCTTACTTCCAACAGTTGGGCTGGCTTGTTTTAACTTGGCGAGCCGTCTACTGCAAGCACTACTCTGGCCGACCCAGCCCAAAGGAGAACTGAATGGATGACCTGCAGGAAAAAATCAAGCTCAGCGGTTTCAAGCCCCAAGTTCTTACCAAGCAGGTGGCCGATCTTCTGGCTGACTTAATTTTGGACGGAACGTTGGCCCCCAACCAGCAATTGGTCGAGTCGGAGTTGCAAAAGCAATTGGGGGTCAGCCGTTCGCCTCTCAGGGAAGCCTTCCGGGAATTGGAAAAAAAAGGCCTGGTGGTCATCGTCCCCCGCAAAGGCACCCACGTCCGGGAGTTGACCAGAAGGGATATCGAGGAGAATTTCCCGGTTCGCGCCGCCTTGGAAGGCCTGGCCGCCCGTGAAGCCTACGAAAAATTGACCCCCCAGGAACTTGAAGAGATGGGCGCCTCCCTGGAGGAGATGAAGTCCGCCGGCCGCGCCCGGGAGCGGGAAAGATACGTGGTGGCGCACAAGCAATTTCACGCCATCTTCATCAACGCTTCCGGCAACCAACTGCTGATTGATCTGCTCCAGACCCTCAGAATGCACCGCCTGTGGTACCTGATCACCTACCGCTATCAAATGCTCAACATCAACATGGCCGTGGGGGTCCACCAAAAGATCTATGACATGTTCAAGGATGAGAACACCGACCTGTACGCACTGGAATCCACCGTGCGCAACCACATCGAGGTCGCCCTGGATTGGCTGTTCGGGTCGGAAAACCTGGACAAGACTTAGCCCCGCCTAAGCCGCTGGACTTCCCCCCGCCGGTTTTACCAGCCCCACGGATGGGCTGATACCACCGAAAAAGCTCCCTCCCGGCCGCGCCGGCCAAACACGGCTTGCCGCCCTATCTTGGACCAACCGATCCTCTTATCACCGAGCCACACTCCCCTGTTCACACCGCTCCCTGGCCCGTGGCATTAAATGCCGAGGGCAATACGGCTGAGTAAAGCGGCCCCGCGTGAAAAGGGTTGACCCCCACAATCCTGTTAGTGTACCTTGGTTTTCCCAGAGTAAACAGGTGTTTTCCATTTGGGCAACATGGGTCAACCAAGGGTGAAACGGCTTTGTTCGCCCCTTTGCTCGGCGATTTTAATTGTAGAGTTGCGCCAAGCATGGCTACTTTTAGAGAAGAACAAATCGGGGCCCGCATAAAGAGCCTCCGCATAGACCGTGGCCTCACCCTGGCGGCGGTCGCCGAGAGGACCAACCTCAGCCGCGGCTATCTGTCCAAACTGGAAAACTCCAAAAGCGCCCCCCCGGTTTCCACCCTGGCCTCCATAGCCGAGGCCCTGGGGGTGCATGTCGCCGACATCTTTGCGAACGCCGAACCGACGACTATGGTCACCGTGGTAAAAAAAACCGAGCGCCAAGCCAGCTATCGCCACGGGATCGAGGTCGGCTATTCCTACTCGCCGCTTGCCCCGGTGTTTCCCAAGCGCCTTATGGACCCCTACTTCATCAACATCTTGCCTCGCGCCGAAAAGACTCATATTTTCCAGCATAAAGGCCACGAGTTGATGATGATATTGAGCGGCAAGCTTGAGTTGCATATCGGCGATCAAGAATTTTTGCTGGATGCGGGCGATTGCGTCTATTTCGACGCCAGCCTGCCCCACTACGGTTACGCCCTGGGAGGCAAAGAGGTCGAGGCAATGCTGGTCATTTCCGCGGGGGGCGAGCGCTCCTCCTGACCCTGCATATTCCCCTCAATCGCATTTTGGCCTGGGTGATCCCGGACCGGGTATATAGACTGAAAGGAAACACGCTGTGGACAAGTTGATCATCACGGCAGCCATCACCGGTGGCGCTTCCCCGGAGAGCAACCCCAATCTGCCCAAAACCCCCGCCGAGCAGGCCCAGGCGACCCTGGACGCGTACAACGCCGGCGCCTCGGTGGTGCACATCCACGCCCGCAACCCCGAGACCGGCCGGGGCGAGCAAAAAGCCGAGTGGTTGGAGCAGGCCATCCTGCCCATCCGCGAGAAGACCGACATCATCGTCAACGTGAGCACCGGCGGCTCCGGGCGGCGCTGCGACGGGGATCACCTCTACGAGAAGCTGCCCCTGGAGAGCGTGGAGGGACGCCTGGCCGTGGTGCCCGAGTTGTGCAAGAACCCGGCGGCCGCTCCCGATTTGGCCTCGTTCAACGCGGGCTCCCCGGTAATCGACATTTACAGCGCCAGCAAAAAAGAGTACATGCTCAAGTTTGTTATGGTGCACTCCTTCCCGGACATGGTGCACATGGCCGACACCATGAGGGCCTGCGGCGTGAAGCCGGAGCTTGAGTGCTACGACGTGGGCATGATCAACAACGCGGTGCACCTGGCCGAGACGGGGCATATGGAAACGCCCATGTACTTCCAGTTCGTGCTGGGCATACTGGGGCAGATACCGGCCACGCCCGAGAACCTTTTGCACATGGTTCACTGCATACCCCAAGGCTCTCCCTGGTCGGTGTGCGCCGTCGGCCTCAACGAGTTCCGCATGGCCGCGCTGTCCATGATCATGGGAGGCCATGTGCGCGTGGGCTTCGAGGACAACCTCTACCTGAGCCCCGGCGTATTGGCCAAGAGCAACGCCGAGCTGGTGGAGAAGACGGTGAGAATGGCCCGTGAACTGGGCCGGGAAATCGCCTCCCCGGAAGAGGCCCGGGAAATCCTGGGCCTGCCGCCCAAAAAATAACCGAATACGGCGGAAGCTGAAGATGGATAGCCAGGTAGTCTTGGAGGCCAGAGGCCTCAAAAAATGGTTTGGGGCCCTCCAGGTCATCAACGGGGTGGACCTGAAGGTGGAGCGTGGGGCCATCCATTCCATAATCGGGCCCAACGGGGCGGGCAAGACTACCCTTTTCAACCTGCTCACCGGATTCCTGAAGGCCACCCACGGCGAGATAATCTACCAGGGCAAGGACATCACCGGCCTGCCGCCCTTCCGCATCGCCAAGATGGGCCTGGCCCGCTCCTTTCAGATCACCAGCGTGTTCCCCGAGCTCTCGGTGCATGAAAACGTGCGGGTCGCGGCCCAGGCCACCCAAAAGCACCCTTACAATTTTCTATTGAACTATAGGTCCCTCAAGCAGGCGGCGGCCAAGGCCGACGCGGTGCTGGCCAGCATAGGCCTTTATGAACAACGCGGCCAACTGTGCAAAAACCTTTCCTACGGCGACCGCCGGGTGCTGGACATAGGCATATCTCAGGCCACCGACCCAGAGGTGGTCTTGTTGGACGAGCCCCTGGCCGGGCTGCAAGCCGCCGACCACGAGCGCATCGTGGGCCTGATCCAGGACATGGCCGGGTCCATGACCGTGGTGCTCATTGATCACAACATAGACATCGTGACCTCCATCTCCCACGTGATAACCGTGCTCAACCAGGGCGAGGTGATCGCCGAGGGCTCGCCGGAAGAGGTCAAGGGCAATCAAAAGGTGCAAGAAGCCTATCTGGGGGGAGTATGACGCTTCTCCAACTGGAAGACGTGCACGCGGCCTACGACGAGAGCCAGGTGCTGAGCGGGGTTTCCCTGGAGATAGCCAAGGGCGAACTGGTCACCCTGTTGGGACGCAATGGGGCGGGCAAGACCACCACCCTGCGCACCATCATGGGATTGCTGACGCCCCGCTCGGGCCGCATAAGCTTCAACGGCCAGGCCATCAACGGCCTGGCGCCCAACCGCATCGCCAAGCTGGGCGTGGGCTACGTGCCCGAGGAGAGGGGAATCTTCCCCAGTCTCACCGTGTCGGAAAACCTGATGTTCCCCAGTTGGGGCCGGGGCGAAACCGGCTGGAGCCTGGAGCGCATATTCCATTTCTTCCCCAGGCTGCACGAACGGGTGTCCCACAAGGGCTCACAGCTCAGCGGCGGGGAGCAGCAGATGCTGGCCATCGCCCGCATCCTCCGGGCCAAGATGGACCTGCTGCTGTTGGACGAGCCAACCGAGGGACTGGCTCCCCTTCTGGTGGAGACCATAGGCACCATCCTCAAGGAGATAAAAGCCTCCGGGCTCACGGTGCTCCTGGTGGAGCAGAACACCCGCTTCGCCTGCCAGATAGCCGAGCGGCACAACATCCTTTACGGCGGAAGAATCGTGCACACTTGCAGCAATGAAGAATTCATGCGCGATACCGAGATACAGCACAAATATTTGGGAGTTTGAATCACACCCTTGGGATGAAAATCCGGACGGTGCCTGCCCTGGGGCGCGCATCCCGTCCATAACAGTCCGAAGGAAAAGCTTGTTGCAAGAAAGGAAAAGTCAGATGCGAGCTAAAAGTTTGGTCGTGGTGGTCATGTTGGCCGCGGCTCTGCTCATGGTCACGGGACCGGCGCAGGCCGCCAAAGTCGTCAAGGTAGGCATCATCAGCGTGCTGTCGGGCCCGGTGGCGGTCATCGGAAACGGCGAAAAGTGGGCCGCCGAGATGGCGGTTGCCGATTTCGAGGGCATCAAGGGGACCAAGGTGGAGCTGGTGGTTCGCGACCACGCCTACAACCCCGGCGTGGCCAACGAAAAAGCCAAGGAGCTCTACGAGAAGGAGAATGTTGACGTCATCATCGCCTGCCCCAACAGCGCCGCAGCCCTGGCCGTGGCCCAGCAGGCCAAGCTCCACAAAAAGCTGTTCATCTCCACCTCCGCCGGCACCACCGACCTTATCGGCAAGGCCTGCAACCGCTACGTGTTCAAGTGGAACTACAACGACTACATGATGGCCACCACCGTGGGCATCCTGGGCGCCAAAAGCCTGGGCAAGCGCTGGTACTGCATCACCTCCGACTACGCCTGGGGCCACAACCTGCTCAAGCACTTCAGCGAAGCGGTGGAGTCCATGGGCGGCAAGATCGTGGGCAACGACATGGTGGCCCTGCACACCTCCGACTACAGCCCCTACATCCTCAAGGCCATTAACGCCAAGCCCGAGGTGCTGGCCCTGCTGAACGTGGGCAAGGACGCGGTCAACTCCACCAAGGCCGCCGCCGAGTACGGCCTCAAGAAGAAGGTGGTGATCGTGCACGCCCTGCTGTTCGAGCCCAGCATCCGCGGGGCCGGCGTGGCCACCTTCGCCGGCAACTACACCGCCGCGCCCTGGAACTGGACCGTGGACAACCCCGGCGCCAAGGATTTCGCGGACCGCTACCTCAAGAAGACCGGCGAGCGCCCCCACTTCATGGCCGCCGCGGTCTACAGCGCGGTGACCCAGTACCTCCTGGCGGTCAAGCGGGCCGGCGGCGCGGAGCCCGACAAGGTGATCAAGGCCCTGGAAGGCCACACCTTCAAGGACATGTTCGCCAACCCCGGCTACATCCGCCCCGAGGATCACCAGCAGGTGGGCAAGGCCTATCTGCTCAAGGTGAAGCAGCCCAACCAGGTCAAGGGCAAGGACGACTACTTTGAGATCGTCGGCTCCCTTCCCGCCGAGCAGGCCTTCGGCAAGCCCAGCCAGTTCGGCTGCAAGCTAAACAAGTAACTCCAACCGGCCTGGGGCGGGGCGCCTTTTGACGCCCCGCCCCGCCTGGAAACACCATGGAACCGGTTTTTCTGTTCAGCCAATTTTTCAACGGCCTGGTGCTGGGCTGCATCTACGTGTTGCTCTCCCTGGGGCTCACCGTGGTCTTCGGCACCCTGGGCGTGGTCAACTTCGCCCACGGGGCGCTGTACATGCTGGGCGCCTACGCGGCCTACACCATCGCCAATCATTTGCAGCTGAACTTTTTGGCCTGCCTGATCTTGTGCCCCCTGATCGTGGCCGCCATCGGCATGGTCCTGGAAAAGTTGTTGATCAGCAAGTTGTACAAGCTGCCCCACTACTACAACCTGCTGCTCACCTTCGGCATCATGTTCATCATCCAGGACGCCATCAAGATCATCTTCGGCCCAGAGGGCGAGCCCTTCAACATCCCGGACCTGCTGCAGGGCGCGGTGAACCTGGGGTTCATGTACTACCCCAAATACCGCCTGTTCATCCTGGTGGTCACCGCCCTGTTGTCCGGCGGCTTGTGGTTGTTCATCGAGAAGACCCGCCTGGGGGCCATCATCCGGGCGGGCACGGACAACGCCGAGATGGCCGATGCCCTGGGCACCAACATCTCCTGGACCTTCACCCTGATCTTCGGCCTGGGGGCGGGCCTCTCGGGGCTGGCGGGGGTGCTGGCCGCGCCGATCCAAAACGTGCAACCGGCCATGGGCATGGACATCCTGGTGCAGACCTTCGTGGTGGTGATCATCGGCGGCATGGGCAGCATCGGGGGCTCCATCCTGGCGGGCCTGGTAATCGGCCAGATATTGACCTTCTCCATCGTGTTCTGGCCGCCGGGCTCCACCACCTTGATCTACGCCTTCATGGCCTTGGTCCTGGTGACCCGGCCCAGGGGCTTTTTCGGGCGGGTATCGTTCTTTGAGTAATCCGGAGTTGTCATGCAACTGAAGGCGCGCCATAAAATAGCCGGCATCATAGTCGGCGCGGTCGTTCTGCTGGCCGCGCCCTACCTGGTCCCCTACCAGGCGCTGGCCACCCAGATGCTCATCTTCGCTATCTTCGCCATCGGCTTCGACATCATCTTCGGCTACACCGGCCTGTTGTCCTTTGGACATGCCGCCTTTTTCGGCCTGGGGGCCTACGGCACCGGCTTGAGCCTCATCCACCTGACCAGCTCCGTGCCTCTGGCCCTGGGGATGGGCATATTGCTTGCGGTGGTGGTGGCCATACCCATGGGCTTTCTTTCCACCCAGCGCCACGGCATCTACTTCGCCATGGTCACCCTGGCCTTTGCCCAGCTCATCTACTTCATCGCCTTCCAGTGGCGCTCGCTCACCGGCGGCGACGACGGCCTGCAGGGCGTGCCACGGCCCTCCCTGGGCCCGGTGGATTTGAGCTCGGACCTGGTCTACTACTACTTCGTCATGGCGGTGTTCATCCTGGCCCTGGTATTGGGGGTGCGCATCATCCGCTCGCCCTTTGGCCGGGCCTTGCAGGCCCTGCGCGAAAACACCGACCGGGCCATGAGCGTGGGCTACGACCCCCGCAAGTACAAGCTGATCTCCTTCGTCATCTCGGCCGGCTTCGCCGCCCTGGCGGGCGGGCTCTACGCCATGCTGCAAAACTTCGTGCCCCTGTTCAGCCTGGGCCTGGACATCTCCGGCGAGATCGTGCTTATGACCCTGGTGGGCGGCATGGGCACCATCTACGGGCCGGTGATCGGCGCGATGTCCATCGTGTACGTCAAGGACTTCCTCAGCTCCCAGACCGACATATGGCCCCTGATCATGGGGGTGCTGTACGTGGTCTCGGTGATGACCTTCCGGCGCGGAGTGGTCAAGGAGTTGAAGGAGCGCTTCTTCAAGTAAAAAGTCAAAACACCACGGGAGGTTTTTGGTGTCCATAATCATCACGGGAGGCTGCGGGCTGATCGGCGCCAACCTGGCGCGCATCATGGTGGAAAAAGGCCAGGAGGTGGTCACCTTCGACGTCACCCCGGCCAAGGCCCTGCCCGCCGACCTGGCCTCCAAGGTCACCCACGTCCAGGGCGACATCACCAACTTCAGCGAGGTGCTCAACGCCTTCCGCGACCACGGCGTGAAGGAGGTCTTCCATCTGGCCGCCACCCTCTCGGCCCCCTCGGAGGCCAACCCCTGGCGGGCCTACAAGATCAACAACGAAGGCACCTACCACGCCCTGGAAGCCGCCCGCATCTGTGGGGTGGGCAAGTTCCTCTTCTCCAGCTCCATGGGCTCCTACGGCATGGGCCACGACGGCCACATCTCCGACGAGACCATCCAGCAGCCCACCATCATCTACGGCGTGACCAAGGTCTTCGGCGAGCTGCTGGGCCGCTACTACCAGCGCAAGTTCGGCATCGACTTCCGGGGAGTCCGCCTGCCCCAGATCGTTGGCCCGGGCGTCACCGCCGGGGGATTCGGCCAGTACAACCCCGGCATGATCGAGGCGGCGGCCCAGGGCAGGCCCTACGAGGTGTGGGTGCCCGAGGACACGGTGCTTCCCCTGATGTACATCAGCGACGGCATCCGCAGCCTGGCCGAGCTCTACGAGGCCGACGCGGCGGCCATCAAGACCAGGATCTACAACCTGGGCCAGATCACCCCTTCGCCCACCGCCGCCGAACTGGCCGAAATCGTAAAGGGCTTTTTCCCGCAGGCCCAAATCAGCTTCAAGCCGGATCCCCAGGCGGTGGAGGTGCTCCAGTACATCCCCAGCTACATCGACGGCAGCAACGCCGCAAAGGAATGGGGCTGGAAGCTTGAAGGCTCGGCCCAGGACATGGTGCGCGAGTTCATCGCGGACATGAAGGCCATGGAGCAGGACTAGCGCGAAAAGGGGAGCCGATGCCCGAGATGAAAAACATCACCGTGGTGGGGGCGGGCCTGATGGGCCACGGCATCGCCCAGGCCTTTGCCCAAAAGGGACTGCCGGTCACCCTCTACGACCTGAGCGAGGAGCTGCTGGCCAAGGCCCTGGCCTCCGTCGAGGAAAACCTGGGCACCTTCGTGGAGATGAGCCTGGAGACCCCCGAGGGCGCGGCCCAGGCCCTGGGGCGCATCACCACCACCACCAGCCTGCCATCGGCCCTGAAAAAGGCCGACTTCGTCACCGAAGCCGCCCCGGAAAACCCGGAGCTCAAGCAGGAGCTGTTCGGCCAGATGGACCGCCACGCCCCGGAGCATGCCATCCTGGCCAGCAACACCTCCATGCTCTCCATCTCCCGCTTCGGCTCCGAGGTGCGCGACCAGGGTCGGCTGATCATCACCCATTGGTTCAACCCGCCCCACATCGTGCCGGTGGTGGAGGTGGTTATGGGCCAAGGCACCAGCGAGCAAACCAAGGAGGCGGCGTTGGGACTCTTGAGCCGCATCGGTAAGACGCCGGTGCTGGTGAACAAGGAGATTCCCGGCTTTTTGGTGAACCGCATCCAAACCGCCATGTTCCGCGAGGTGCTCTCGCTGTTGGAGATGGGCGTGGCCTCGGCCGAGGACATCGACCGGGCCATCAGCGGCAGCTTCGGCCTGCGCCTGTCCGTGCAGGGGGTGCTCAAAACCATGGACCTGGCCGGGCTGGACCTGATGCTCAAGGGGTGCAGCTACCTCTTCGGCCACATCGCTGGCGGAACCGAGGCCCCGGAGGTCTTGCGCCAAAAGGTGGCCAAGGGCGAGCTGGGAGCCAATACCGGCCAAGGCTTTTTCAGCTATGGCCAGGCCGCCTCCGGCGCGGCGGACGCCCCGCCAGGCAAGGCGCGGGACAAGGCCCTGCTCACCATCCTGAAAGCCTTGCGAGAAGGCAAGGCCTGAGAAACCGCCCCGCCCGGCGGCGGCACGCCCGAAATATTTTCCCTTGTAAGCGCCCCGCCAAGCCGCGCCTCCTGGTGACGGATTTGCCGGAAACCATTGACCTTTGCCGGACCCAAGTTTAAGCTGAACATCAACGCGCTTGGGGGCCCTCGCACCCGATGTACCGGTGTTACTTCAGGCAACGGCTATTAGGCCGCCGATCAAATAGGGGCGTCACTCATGGCCGGCCCCACAATCAGTTTTCATGAGTGGATTCAGCATGCAAAGCAGACAAGACATCCTGATTGATGTCCTGTTGGTCAACTACAACAGCACCCAATTTCTCCGCCAATGCTTGATCTCGCTTTCCGGGCAGGATTCGGCCGGGCGGATGCGTTTGCTGGTGCGCGACAACGCCTCGCAGGACCGCGCCGAGGCGGTGCGCGGCATGCCGGGCGTGGATTTGATTCAAGGCAAGGAGAACATCGGTTTTGGGCGGGGCATCAACAGTTTGGCCCGCCTTGGCCAGGCGCCTTACTTGTTGCTGCTCAACCCGGACTGCATCCTGCAAGCCGACTTTTGCGACTTGTCCTTGTCCTACATGGAAGCCAACCCCCGGATCGGCGCGTTGGGCCCCCTGATCCTGGACCCCGACGGCAAGGTGCAGGGCTCGGCCCGCAAGTTCCCATCGGTGCTCACCGGCCTTTTCGGCCGCTCCAGCTTGCTCAGCCGCCTGTTGCCGGGCAACGCCGCCACCCGGCGCGAGGTCTTGACCAACGCGGCCATCTCGCGAGAGCCCATGCCCTGCGACTGGGTTTCCGGGGCCTGCATGCTGGTAAGGCGCGAGGCCTTTGACCAGGTGGGGGGCATGGACGAAGACTACTTCCTGTTTTGGGAAGACGCCGACCTGTGCGCGCGCCTGAAGCAAAAGGGCTGGCAGGTGGTCTACTATCCCGTGCCCACGGTGATGCACCAGGTGGGTGGCAGCCGCCGCTCCAACATGATCCGCAGCATTTGGCATTTTCACCGCAGCGCCTTGTTGTGGCTCAAGAAGCACGGCACCCCGGCCCAGAGGGCCTTTTTGCCGGCGTGGGCGCTGCTGCTGGGCCTGAGGCTGGCCGCGGTCATGACCGTGCACGTGGCCCGGCTGGCTTGGCTGGGCCTTTTCTCCGGAAAAGAAAACTCCCGGGAGGGAACCAGGTGACGCCGGAGCCATGAGAGTGGCCAACCACCAGAGCCTGATCTTGGTGCTGGGCATGCACCGCAGCGGCACCTCGGCCTTGACCAGGGTCATCAACCTGCTGGGGGCCACCCTTAGCCCTAACCTCTTGCCCCAAGCGCCCGACAACCAACGAGGCTTTTGGGAATCAGTCGGGGTGAGGGATGCCAACGAAGCCGTCTTGGAGGCCCTGGGCAGCGCGTGGTACGACTTCGCGCCCCTCCCCGCTGAGGCGGCCGAGTCGCCTGGTCTGGCTGAGCCCCTGGAAAACCTGGCCAGGGTGCTGGACCGCGACCTGCCCCAAGAAGGCCTGGCCGTCCTAAAGGACCCGCGTCTGTGCCGTCTGGCTCCACTTGTGCTCCCGCTGTTGGCGCGACAGGGCCGCGAGGTCAAGGTGGCGTTCATCCACCGCCATCCCTGGGAGGTGGCCCGCTCCCTGGAACTGCGCAACGGCTTTGACCAGGACTTGTCCCTGCTGTTGTGGCTGCGCCACACGGTGGACGCCGAGGCCCACACCAGGGAGTTGCCCCGCGCCATGTGCGCCTATGAGGAAATTTTGAAGGACTGGGCCGCCGTGGCCCGGCGCCTGGGGAATGGCCTGGGCCTGACTTGGCCGGTGGAGCCGGACCAGGCCCGATTCGCGGTGGAGGCGTTTGTGTCGCCGGGCATGCGCCATCACCATGCCGGGCACCAAGACGCCGCGCTGCCCGCCACGCCCCTGGGGCGAACCGCCGCCAGGGTGCAAGCCCTCCTGCTGGAGTCAGGGGGGGACTTTGCGTGCCTGCCGGCCCAGGCTTTCGACGAGATTAGGGCTCAACTGGATCAGGCCGCCGCCCTTTGCGCGCCACTGGTTTTACGCCAGGCCGGAAAAATGCGACCCCCGTCCGAATTGGCCAAGGCCGGGATCCGGACCTTGTCCTCGCAATACCTGCGGCTGGCCGAGGCCATGCTGGCCAAGGGCAAGGAACTGGAGCACATCACCACCAGCCGGATTTGGCGCGCCACCCTTTCTCTGCGCCTAGTGGCCGGGCGGCTGAAAAGGTGGCCGCGGTGAACGATCCCCACGACAGGCAAGGCGTTTCGCCCCTGGCTTTGGCCGCCACCCTTTGGCGCCACCGCCATATGATCTGGCAACTGACCAAACGCGACGTCGTGGGCCGCTACCGGGGCTCCTTCTTGGGGCTGTCCTGGTCGTTCTTCATTCCCTTGGTTATGCTCGGCGTGTACACCTTCGTGTTTTCCGAGGTGTTCAACGCCCGCTGGGGCGACGCTCCCGGCCAGGGCCGGGCCCAGTTCGCGGTGATGTTGTTCATCGGTATCATCAGCCACGGCTTTTTCTGCGAGTGCCTCAACCGGGCCCCCCAACTCATCCTGGCCAACTCCAGCTATGTGAAGCGGGTCATCTTTCCCCTGGAGGTGCTGGCCGTGGTCACCCTGGCCTCGGCCTTTTTCCACCTGGCGGTCAATGTGCTGGTGTTGTTCGCGGGCTCTCTGCTGCTGGGCCAGGCCATACCCTGGACCGCGGCCCTGTTGCCCCTGGTGCTGGCGCCCTTGGCGCTCTTCGCCCTAGCCGTGCTGTGGTTCCTGGCCGGACTGGGGGTGTACGTGCGCGACGTGGGTCATATAACCGGGGTGCTTTCCACCCTGCTTCTGTTCGTCTCGCCGGTGCTCTATCCCCTGAGCGCGGTGCCCCCCAAGTTCCAGGGCCTGCTTTTGTTGAACCCCCTCACCCTGGTCATCGAGCAGGCCCGCCAGGTTTTCGTTTTGGGGCGGGCGCCGGAGTGGACCGACTGGGCAATCTACGTGGCCTGCGCCCTGGCTGCCGCCTGGGTCGGGTTCTGGTGGTTCCAGCGGGTGCGCAAGGGGTTCGCCGATGTCATCTAAACCACCCGTGGAGGCCCGGGGCCTGGGCAAGTGCTACACCCTGTACCAGCGCCCCTCCGACCGCCTGAAGCAGGCCGTGGCGCCCCGTCTGCGCCGGGTCCTGGGCCTGGCCCCACGCACTTATTACCAGCCTTTCTGGGCCCTCAGCGAGGTCTCGCTCCAGGTGGAGCGCGGCCAATGCCTGGGGGTGTTGGGGCGCAACGGCTCGGGCAAGTCCACCCTGTTGCAGATACTGGCCGGAACCCTGAACCCCACCACGGGACAGGTGCGCACCAGGGGGCGAGTGACCGCCATCCTGGAGTTGGGCGCGGGGTTCAACCCCGTCTTCACCGGGCGAGAAAACCTGCAACTCACCGCCAGCGTCATGGGCCTGAGCCGCCGTGAGCTGGATGAGCGCTATCAGGACATCGTGGACTTCGCCGACATCGGCGAATTCATGGAGCAGCCGGTGTGGACCTATTCCAGCGGCATGTACGTGCGCCTGGCCTTCGCGGTGTCCGCCTGCGTGGACCCGGAGGTGTTCATCGTGGATGAGGCCCTGGCCGTGGGCGATGTGCGCTTCCAGGCCAAGTGTTTCCGCCGCCTGGACGAACTCCTGGCCAAGGGCTGCGCGGTGATTCTGGTGACCCACAACCCCGAGCAGGTCGCCCGTCACTGCACCGAGGCCATGGTGCTAAACAAGGGCGAAGTGCTGGTGCAGGGCGCGCCCCGGGACGCGGTCAACCGCTACCTCGACCTTATGCTCGGCGCTGAGCCCGATGGGCAGGACGCCTCCCCAGCCCAGGCCCCGGCTGCCGCGGCCTGCGAGGCCCTGGAGCGGCGCGCGGGCTACAACCCCGAGGAATACCGCTGGGGCAACGGCCAGGCTGAAATCTTGGACGTGTGCGTCACCTCGGGCACGGGTAGCCACACCACCAGCTTGCGCGGCGACCAGCCTTGGCGGGTGGAGGTTTGGGTGCGCCACCATCAGCCGGAGCCAAGGCCCATCTACGGCCTGATGATCAAGACTCCGGACGGGGTGCTGGTCTATGCCGACAACTCCCGCGACTTCGACGGCGGGCCGCTTTTCCGCCCGGCGGCGGCGGGAGAGGTGGTGCGCGCCGTATTCGAGCTTGACCAGCGCCTGGCCCAGGGGGACTACCTCCTAAGCGTGGGCGTGGCCGCCGACGAGCGAGGCGAGGCGATTCCCCTGGACCGGCGCTTCGACGCCATGCAGATGAAAGTCATGAGCACCCGGCCGCGCACCTATGGCCTGGTCGACCTGGGCACGCGGGTCGGCCTGGAGAAATACGACAACTCCCTGGAAGGCGTCAGCTGGAAATGAGCCCGGCCCGCCACGCCAGCCTGAAAGGACTTGCATGCAACTATGACTAAGCAAAATTCCAAGCAAAAGCCATCAGGCCCGCTCCGTGTGGCCCGCATGTTCGATATCGGACGCGTGAGGCTGCGCGCCGCTCCGGCCGACCCCGCCGCCCTGCGCGCCCTGGACCGCGCCGTGGCCGAGCCCGGCCACTGGTGGGCCCTGGTCCCGGAGCCGGGGCCGGTGCTGCGCTGGGTGCGTCTGGCCGGGCGGGGCTGGACCGGCGTGAGCAAGGGGCGCTTGGTCGCCTTGGGGCTCGGCGGCGATACCATGGTGGCGGAGTTGGACGCCCAGAGCGTCGGCCCACCGCTGCGCCTGCCCGAAGGCTGCGCGGGGGTGTATCTGTGGCTGGCGCCCCACGCGGGGCCGCCCAGCGGGCTGGCCTTTTGGCGGCTGGGCACGTTATGGGCCCTGGCCCGCCTGGCCCTGCCCCGGGTGCACCAAGCCCTGCGCAGTCCCCGGGCCGGCCTGTCCCTGGCCAAGCAAATGCGTGATAGGTTGGTGGACGGCAACTGGCGCTCGGCCAAGAGCAGGTTCTTGCAGGGCCTGCTGCAACGCGAAATTTACAACGACTGGGTGAACCGCCACGACACCCTGCGCCCACAGGACCGGGCGCTGATGGCCCGGCGGGTGGCTGCCATGCCCCGGCCGCCCCTCATCTCGGTGGTGATGCCGGTGTTCAATCCGCCGCCGGATTGCCTGGCCCAGGCCCTGGCCTCCCTGCGCGGCCAGATATATACCAACTGGGAGCTTTGCGCCGCCGATGACGCCTCGGACGACCCCAAGGTGCGGGCGGTCCTGGAACAGGCCGCCCAGGAGGACCCCAGAATCCGGGTGGTCCTCCGCCCGGAGCGCGGCCACATCTCCGAGGCCAGCAACAGCGCCCTGGCCATCGCGAGGGGCGACTACGTGGCCCTCATGGACCACGACGACATCCTGCCGCCCCACGCCCTTTATCTGGTGGCGGAAGAGATCCTGGCTCACCCCGAGGCGGACATCATCTACAGCGACGAGGACAAAATCGACGAGCAGGGCCTGCGCTTCGGGGCCTATTTCAAGCCCGACTGGGACCCAGAGCTGTTCCTGGGCCAGAACATGATCTCCCACCTGGGGGTATACCGGCGCAGCCTTTTGGATGAGGTCGGCGGCTTCCGGCTCGGCCTGGAGGGCTCCCAGGACTACGACCTGTGCCTGCGGGCCTTGGAGCGCAGCAGCGAAGAGCGGGTGCGCCACATTCCCAGGGTGCTCTATCACTGGCGGGCCATCGCCTCTTCCACGGCCAGCGGCGGCCAAGCCAAGTCCTATGCCTTCCGCCGCGCCCGCAAGGCCCTCTGCCAGGCCCTGGCCCGGCGGGGCGTGGCGGCCCAGGTGGAGATCGGCCCCAACTGGGGCCAGTACCAGGTGCACTACGATCCACCCGATCCCCTACCCTCCATCAGCCTGGTGGCCCCACTCAACGGCGGCGGACCCGAGCAAGCTCCGCCCCTGACGGGCCTGCTCCGGGGCCTGGCCCCGCTCACCAACGCCTGGGATATTGAGGTGATCGCGGTGGGCCCGCCTCATATTCTGGAGCAGGCCCAAGCAGCGGGCCGCGAGCACCCCGGCGTGCCCCTGCGCCTGGTGGAGGCCTCGGGAAGCTGGCCCGCTCTGGTCAACGCCGCCGCCGCAAAGGCCCATGGAAGCATACTGGGACTGGTGGACCCGGGCCTGGCGCCCGACGGCTCGGCCTGGCTGGAAGAGGCCGCCGCTTTGCTGGCCATGCCGGGCAACGGCGCTGTGGGAGGCTTTCTGTTGCAGCCCGACGGCACGGTGCTGCAAGCGGGCCTGACCCTGCGGCCGGGCCGGGTGGCCGCGCCGGTGAACCACGGCGAAACCCTGGAGCAACTCAGCGGCTTCATGCGCCACACCACCCGCCAGCGCCTCAGCGCGGTGAGCGGAGCCTGCCTGTTCACCAGTCGTGAAATTTTTCAGCGCGTGGGCGGTATGGATCAGGAGGCGCTGGCCCGCGCCTATGCCGATGTGGACTACTGCCTGCGCCTGAGGCGAGAGGGACTGGCCGTGGTGTGGTCGCCGCGCATCCGGCTGGAGTTGGACCAAGCGGCCCCCGGCGGGCCGTTGGCAGCCCTGCTCGACCCCCAGGGCCTGGGCGGCCTGGCCGAGGAGGCAGCGCTGATGGAGCGGCGCTGGGGGAAACTGTTGGCCGCCGACCCTTATCACAACCCCAACGTGGCCTACGGCTCCATGCAGCAAAACCCGGTGGCCCCTCGTGCTGCTAGGCCCTGGGAGAGCGAGCCTTAGAGCAAGCGCCCCGGCGCAACGCGGCCAGGGGCGACCAGGTCATGGCCCTCATCAGACGCGCCAGGGAAACCCGGCGCGTGGCCTGCACCCGGCGGCGATCATCCCAAACCGCGCCCAGCCCGCGCACGCCCTCCACCAGACCCCGCCAGGCATGGGCTCCCTGTCCCTGGCTCACGGCCTGGGCCAATAGCGCGGCCTGAGCCGCCAGCCACAGGGGCGCGGCCAGGCACAGCAGCGGGGCGGGCATGTCCCGGACCAGCACCCATAACCTGTTGCGGAAGCCCAGCCTGCGGGCCAAGCCAGAGGCTCCGGCCCCGCTTATGTCGCCGTGGTGCAACACCATGGCCCGGTTGGCCTGCAGGCAGGCGCGCCCGGACAGGCGCAGGCGGAACCCCAGGTCCACGTCCTCCATGTAGCAGAACAGGCGCTCGTACATGCCGCCCGCCCGGCGGAAGGCCGCGCCGTCGTAGAGCGCCGCCGCCGCGCAGGGCGCGAACACCTCGGCCACCTGGGGCAGAGGGCCAAGCCTTTGCCCGTGCCCGCCGCGCCAGGCGGTGCCGCTGGGGTGGTAGCAGTCGCCCGCCCCGTCCATGATCTCAGGGTCGTCCAAGAAAAGCTGCAGCGATCCCACGGCGGCGGCCTGGGGGTTATCCCGGGCCACGGCCAGCAACTCGGCCAGCCAATTGGTGAGCGGCAGGGCGTCTGGATTGAGCGCGGCCACCCAGGGCGAGGGCCTCAGCGCCGCCCCCAGGTTGACCCCGGCGGCGAAGCCCAGGTTGATCCGCGAGCGCACCAGGGCGAAGCGGGCGTCGGGCAGGCGCAGGCGCTCGGCCCAGCCGTCGCTGGAGGCGTTGTCCAACACCACTACCCGAAAGCGCCCCTCGCTCTGGGCGGCCAGGGCCCGCAGGCAGCGCCCCAGGATGGGGCCGCTGTTGTAGCTTACGATCACCACCGTTACCAGGGATGGCTCCGGCGGCAAGGGGCCGGGCCAGGTGGTCAGGCGGAAGTTGGCCGGCGGCGAGCTCATTTTTGCCCGAAGATCTCTGGAAAATGCGCGCCCAGCACGTTCAGGTGACGTTGGAGATCAGAGCTGGCGGTCCACAGGTTGGGGGCGCTTAGGTTCCGCACTGGTGAAGCTCCGTCATCCATTATCACATTCGCCAGGTAGTGGTCCGGTGCTAGGGGGTGTCGGTGGGTATTATAGCATTGTGGAAAATGGAAGATGGCAACAGCGGCGGGGTAGGCCCGGGCCGGGATGAGAGCCCCGGCATACCGGCTTTCACTTGGGAGTGGTCATCCTTCTATCGCCTCCAACTTCTCCCACCGGGAGAAGACCTCTTCCATTTCCCGCTCCAGCGCCTCCAAGCGAGCGCTGATGGCCGCGGCCTCCTTGCCGCCCTTGGCGTACAGCTCCGGGTCGGACACCCGTTGGTGCAGCTCGGCCTGCTCCCGCTCCAGGGCCTCGATCTTTTGGGGCAGCTCGGCCAACTCCCGCTTTTGGTTGAAGCTCAACTTGCGGGGGCGTTCCTGGGGAGGCCGCTTCTTGGCCTTGGCGGGCTTGGGGGGCTTGGCCTGCTCCGAATTAGGCGCGGCCGCCCGTTGGGCCAGCCAGTCGTCATAGCCGCCCGCGTACTCGCCGACCCGGCCCCCCCCCTCCAGGACCAGGGTGCCGGCCACCACGTTGTTGAGGAACTGGCGGTCGTGGCTGACCAAGAGCACCGTGCCCTCGAACTCCACCAGAAGGTTTTCCAGCAGCAGCAGGGTGTCGCGGTCCAGGTCGTTGGTGGGCTCGTCCAGCACCAGGAGGTTGGCCGGTTTGGCGAACAGCTTGGCCAACAGCAGGCGGTTGCGCTCCCCGCCGGAGAGCACCCGCACCGGGCTGTGCACCCGGTCGGCGGTGAAAAGAAAGTCCTTGAGGTAGCTGATGACGTGGCGTTGGCGGCCGCCGACCACCAGGGTGTCCTGGCCCTCGACCAGGTTCTCCTGCACGGTCTTGTCGTAGTCCAGTTCCTCGCGCATCTGGTCGAAGTAGGCTATCTCCAGATTGGCCCCCAGGCGGATGCTCCCGGACATGGGCTCCAGGCCGCCCAGCAGAATCTTGAGCAGGGTGGTCTTGCCAGAGCCGTTGGGGCCCATGATGCCGATTTTGTCGCCCCGGAGGATCAGGGTGCTGAAATCCTTGATGAGCGGCTCTCCGCCCTCATAGGCGAAGCCGACCTCGCTGACCTCGGCCACCACCTTGCCCGACAGGCCCGCCTGTTGGGTTTGCAGCCGGGCCGAGCCCAGGACCTCCCTGCGCTTGGCCCGCTGCTCACGCATCTGCATGAGCCGCCGCACCCGGCCCTCGTCGCGGGTGCGCCGGGCCCTGATCCCCCGGTGCAACCACTCCTCCTCCTGGCTCATCTTCTTGTCGAACTTGGCCCGCTGCTCCTGCTCCATGACCAGGGCCTCTTCCCGGCGGCGCAGGAACTCGTCGTAGGGGCAGTTCCAGTCGTAGAGGGCGCCCCGGTCCAGTTCCACCACCCGGGTGGCCAGGTTGCGGGCAAAGGCCCGGTCGTGGGAGATAAAGACCATGGCCCCCTGGTAGCCCGCCAGGAACTCCTCCAACCAGACGATGGCGCTGATGTCCAGGTGGTTGGTGGGCTCGTCCAAGAGCAGCAACTGAGGGCTCTTGGCCAAGGCCCTGGCCAGCAGCACCCGGCGCTTTAGCCCGCCGGACAGGGTTTCCACCCGCGCCCCGGGCTCCAGGCCCAGGCGGGTCAGCGCGGTGCGCAACCTTCGGTCAGCCTCCCAGAGGGCCTGGTCGTTGCCCTGCTCGGCGCTTTGCCCCCCGCCCTGCCCCCGGCGCAACTGAATGAGGACCCGGCCCATGGCCCCCAGGCCCTGGGCGGCCACCTCGTAGACCTCGCCCTCCATGCCGCCGGGCACGTTTTGGGGCAGGTAGCCGGTTTCCAGGCCCACCTCGCGGCTGATCTCGCCCGAGTCGGGCGGAAGCTCGCCGGCAAGCACCTTGAGCAGGCTGGACTTGCCCGCCCCGTTGCGGCCCAAAAGGCACACCCGCTCGCCGGGCTGCACCCGGAAGCCGATCCCCTCCAGGAGGTTGGGACCGCCAAAGGCCAGGCTGACGTCGAATAGGTTGATAAGGGCCAAGGATGCGCTCCGCCGGGTTCGCTGTCTTCATGTGCCGTCTACCAGGAGGCTGGAATCATACCCTGCGCGGCGCGATTATTCATGACCGGCGGAGGTAGCGTTGATGATAATCGCTAAAGACATGCGCGATTTAAGAACACCGGGTTCATGCTAGAATTTAACTGAGCGCCCTTGGCGGCACACCCATCCGCCATTTACCTGCGAACACCCAAACATCTGGAGTTGGCCAATTGTCCTCAACCACCAACCGATCCAAGGCAGTGGTGAGCCTGGCCCAGGTGGAGCGAGACGCTTCGCCTTCGCAAATCATGGCCGCCACGCGGCGAGTGGCTGAAGCGTCCGGCGATTTCTCATGGCTGAGCCCCGGCGACACGGTGTTCATCAAACCGGTGATCAACTCGGGCAACCCCTACCCCGCCACCACCAGCCCCTCCGCCGTGGCGGCCATGGTCGGCCTGCTCAAGGAAAAGGGGGCGGGCCGGATTCTGGTGGGCGATATGGGGGGCATCGCGCATCTAAAGCAACGCCCGCAAGGGGTCAAAGGCAGCACCCGAAGGCTAGCCATGGCCACCGGCCTGGCCCAGGCCGCCGAGGAGGCCGGGGCGGAGTTGCACTTTTTCGAGGAAGCCGGTTGGGACGCTTTTTTTGAAGACCATCCCGCGCCAGGCTCCCACTGGAAGGGCGGCCTGATGCTACCCATGGTGCTGCGCCAGGTGGACCACATCGTGCTCATGCCCCGATGCAGCCGCCACGCCCTTTTGGGAAGCACCCTGGGCCTCAAGGCGGTGGTGGGCTACATGCGCTTCGACACCCGCCTGGAATACCACCGACATGGCGCGCACATCCAGGAGATGACCGCCGAGGCCAACACGGTGAGCACTTTGCTGGAAAAGCAACGCCTGGTGGTAAGCGCGGCGGACAAAATTATGGCCAACTATGGGCCGGACAAGGGCCTGGTGCTGACGCCGGAGGTGGGCCTGGTCATGGCCTCCACCTCGGTTACGGCCCACGACCTCGTGTCCCTGGCCTGGCTGATCCTCAACCGCCGGGCGCTTTCGGGAGAACAACTGGGCATGTTCAGCGATCCCAACAGCAGCCAACTGGTGGCCAACCTGGCCAATCATGCGGTGGCCGGCATGCTGGGCGGGTTGGGGGCGGCCCTGACGGCCCAGACCCTCACGCGCCAGGATTTGGCCTCCATAGGGCAGGATCGGATTCTGGCCAGGGCCTTTGAGGTTCTGGGCGGCGTCCCCGAAGTCGAGCCCATGTTGAGCGGACCTGAGCTGAAACAAGGGCTTATAGATGATCTGATGGGCGTGGCCTCCTTGGGGGTTGCCTGACCCCGGCCTTTCCCCATCATTCCCGCCGCGTTTTACCCAGGTGTGCCAAGCCTAGCAGGCCCAGCCTGGCGCAAGCGGCCAGGAAGACCAGTGGGTCCCGCCAATTGGCATGGGCATCCACCAGCGGGCCGGGCCGCAGGGAAGCCAGCCATTGCCGCAGCGTCCAGCGCCGCCCGCCGGCGGTGGCCCCGCTGAGCGCCAAGATGGGGTCGCTGATCATATCCACCCAGCACCCCGGCCGGCCGGTGACGATCCGACTGGTTCGCGGCCCCTGGTCGCGGCAATGGGCCAGGCCCAACAGGGGCAGGTTGAGCCCCATGATGGTGGCGATGTAGTTGGGCATGCCCGGCCTGGGGTTCAGCTCGATGAAGACCGGCGGCTCGTCCCCCGGGCGGATCAGGAACTCCAGGTCGAAAAAACCGGAGTAGTCCAAGGTCTCCAGAAAATGCACCGCCGTCTGTCGGCTGGCCTCGCCCGCGGAAAAGACCCAGGCGGTGGCGCACCCGCCCAGGCGGGGAGGACGGCTGCGGAGCTTGCTTATTCCGGCCATGAAAAGCGATCCGCCCGGCGAACGGTAGCCCTGCCAGGCGCTCAAGGTCACTCCGGGGGCACGCAGGAAACGCTGGGCCAGGATGGTGCACGGGGGGCCCGCGGGGCTCCAGCCCCGGCCCCACTGCCGCAACTGGGAGGCGCTGTGGAACTCGGCGGTGGGGAAGCCCAGGGCCTCGTCGCCCAGGCCCTTGGTGTCCGGCTTGATGATCACCGGCAGGCGGGCCTCGGCCCAGTCCAGCAAGGCCTCCCAGTCCCGGCCCGGCTCGAACACCATGGTTTCAGGCTGCGCCACCCCGTGCCCCAGGCACCAGCGGTGCATGGCGCTCTTGCGCAGGGTCAAATCCACCACCTCCGGCGAAGCGAGCGGCAGATGAACGCGCGGGCCCAACTCATGTCGATGCCGGTTGAGGATATTCACCCAGGGCTCGTTGGTGGGGATGACAAAGGCCTGGGTGCCCAGACGGGCCAGGCGCGCGGCCAGGGCTCCGGCCACGGTGGCTTCCTCCTTCAGGGAGGGGAGCAGCCAGCGCTCCGCCACCAGGCGGGAGAAGAAGACCGGTCCCCGGTGCTCATCGGCCACCACGGGCCGTATGCCCGCGTCCCGAAGGGAGCGCACCAGGCCGTAGGCGTTGGCCCCCGAGCCCAAAACCACCGGCGTCACTTGCTGATCGTTCATGGCTGTCACAGCGCAATGGTCCTTTGCTTGCTCATATGCGCCGGTCCTGGTCGCTGTTGGCCGTGGGGCCGGCGAGCATCCCGCATTTGTCGCAGATCAGCGATGTCCACTCACACTGCTTGACCGAGCATGAAACCGGCTTGCCCAGCAGCATGAGGGTTATTCGCCTTAGCTGCATGTCGCGGCGGCCCTTTATCAGGACCAAGTCGCCCGGTTGCAGGCGGCTGCTCAACTCCTGGGCGGCCTGGTGCACACTGCGGCCGCAATTGATGATGTTCTCCTCGGCCATGCCGGCCTTTTTGGCAGCCGAGGCCATGCCCTTGGAGTCCGAGCCCATGACCAGCAGCAGGTCCGCGAACCCGCCCGTCTGCCCCCCGAACTCCTTGGCGATCCGATGCCCGCCGCCCATGGGGGTTTCCAACGCCCCCAGGACCACCACCTTGCGCTTGGCCGGCACCTTGGCCAAAAAATCCAAAGCCGCCTGGAAGGTCTCCGCGGTGCCCTTGTTGTGGTCTTCCAGGAGGCACACGCCGTCGTCCAGCCAAACCGGGTGCATGCGCCCCGGCAGGGGCGCGAGCCCCCGCAGGGCGGAGGCGATCTCATCCAGGCCCAGGCCCAGGTGCAGGGCCACCGCGCAACAGGCCAGGGCGCACATGATCAAATGCTCCCCAAACAAGGGCAAGGCCATCCGTTGGCGAATGCCTGGCGCGACCAGGGTGAAGCCGCTGCCGCTGGGCCAGTCCAGGCTGATGTCCTTTGCCCGCACCTGGTTTTGCGGCCCCAGGCCGTAGAAGACCACCTTGGCCGAGGTGAGATCGGCCATGGCCCGCACCTTGGGGTCGTCGCCGTTGAGCACGGCCAGGCCGCCGGGCCTCAAGGCTCTCACCATCATGGACTTCTCCCTGAATATGCCCTCCTGGCCGCCCAGGGACGGATGGTGGTCGCTGCCCACCGTGGTCACCACCGCGATGTCCGGGCGCAGCATCCAGGCATAGCGCCCCATCTGGCCGACGCGGCTGATGCCCACCTCCAGCACCAGGGGCTTGTCGCGGCGGCGCGGGGACACCAGCTTGCGCACCAAGTGCAGGCCGTAGTTGAGGTTGACCCGACCGCCGTCTTGGGTGCCGAGCATTTTTTGCAGGATATAGGCGGTGGTGGTCTTGCCGGTGGAGCCCACCACCGTGACTACCATGCGCCCGCCCCCCCAGGTGCGGCGGTACAGCCCGGCCAGGCGATAGAGCGGCAGCCAGGCCCGGGCGTTCCACGCCCGGACGACGGCGTCCTTGCGGTTGCTCGATGCGAGCAACCGGGGCACATCGCGCCACTTCCAGGCCATGGCTTACCTCCCCGCCTTTGCCGACCCGCCGAGGGGGCGCAGGTCCAGACGGTCGATGAAAAGGTAACAGCGCCGCTCCGGGCAAGAGAGCCACTCCACGGACACGTCTACATAGCCGGGGGCCCCCGGCGCAAGCGGGAAGATCATCTTGGCGCCCTGGGCGCAGGGCCGCTCCCCAGATGGGCGGCCGTCGAGGTTTAGGCGTACCAGGCCGGGAGCGCCGCAGAACCCCACCACGGTGAGGGCGCAGCGACCGCCGGGATAGTGCATGCGGCCCAAAACCCGGCCGCCGGAAGCCAGGCTGCGGCCCACCGGCTTGGCCCCTCCGGCCACGATACCGTACAAGGAGGCCCGCTCCCCGGCCATCTGCTCCGCCTCCAGGGAGCGGGGCGGGAACATCGCGGACAGGCTCAACAGTACGCCCAGGCCCAGGGCAAGCAGCAGCCCGGCTAGGCCCCATTGGCGCGGGCCCCAGGCGGCGGCGACCGGCGGCCTTTTATTGGCGCGCCAAACACCCCAGGCCATCCCCGCCACGAGCAGGGCCCCGCCCACCAGGCAGGGCCACCACCAGCTCTCCAGGGCGAAGGAGGACGGGAACAGATGGTGCACATCGCGCCCCAACCAACGGCCCGCCAGGCCCAACAGCTTGTGCATGCCGGTGGTCTTGTGGAACTGGGCCGAGGGGATCAAGGTCAAAGCCAGGCTTCCCATCATGGTCAGTCCGGCCAGGGCCAAGAGCACTGCTCGCCAGGCGCCGCGCCGCAGGTATTGCCAGGCAAAGCCTATGAACAGGGCGGCGGCGGGCAGGGCAACGGCCAGGAAGCGGCCCGGCGGGCCGTTGCCGCCGAAAAAGCGGTCCCAGCGCAAAAAACCGATAAGGCCCAGGTAAAACAGGGCCGGTATCAGGGCCTGGCGGGAAGCGGCGGGCAGGCGCAGGCAGGCCGCGGGCAAGGCGGCCAGGGCCAGCAAAAATATGGGGGCGGGCAACAGGACGCCGTGCTCCTGGTCCAGCCCCACCCCGCCCAGGAACACCCCCACGGGACGCCACCAACTCCCGGCGGCGGCCCAGCGCTCCAGGTACATCCGGCCCCAGTGGCCCACGTCCCACAGCAGCAGGCCGGAGCGCTCCAGGCCCAAGGCCAGCCCGATCCCCAGGGCCACCGCCGCCCCGGCCCAAAGCCAAGCCGCGCGGCGGTTGGAGCGGCGCAGGCACACCCACTGCTCCACCGCCCCGGCGAGCAGCAGGCCCACGGACAGGAATCCCAGGCGGTTCTTCAGCAGCAACAAGCCCAGGGCCACCGCCGCCAGACCGGCCCAGCATCGCAGGGGAGCCCTCTCCAGGCGTTGCAGCAGCAACATCCCCACGGCCAGCAGCAGCAACCCCGGCACGTCGGGCAGGGCGTGTTGGCCCAGGGTGAGGATGGGCGCCGAAGCGAACACCAGCAGCACCGCCACCCCTGCGGCCGGAGGCGAAAGCCCGCCGCGCCACAGCCAGGCCAGGAGCCCCACCGCGGCCAGGGCGGTGATGGCGGCCATGAACAGCATCACCCCCAAGCGGCCGCCCGCCCAATAAGCGGGAGCCAGCAAAAGGTGGAAAGCGGGGCTGCCCGCCCGCTTGATGTCCCAGGCCATGTCTTTGTGCCAGGCCCCGGTGTAAAAGGCCCGGTACTCCTTGTCCACGACGGCTCGGCTCACGTCCGTGGTGCCGTGGCGCACCAGGGAATGGGTTATCAGCAGGTAGCGGACCTCGTCCCCCGCCGCGGAATAGGCCTTCCAGGTCCAGATGGACAGGGGGGCCAGCAGGCAAAAGGCCACCATGAAGACGGCGGCTCCCCGCCTGAAACCCATGTTGGGGCCGTCGCCGGCGGCGGGGAAAAGGCGGCTCAGGCAGATGACCAGGCCCACGCCCTTGAGGGCCACCACCGCCAGCAAAAGCGCTCCAACCAACACGAAGGGATGGGGCAGGCGAGTCCAGAGCAGCTCCGGCAACAGGACCAGGAGCAAGGCCAGGCTGCCCGCCAGGTCCCAGCGCCGGGCCTGGCGGGGTGATTCCCCCGAGGCGGACGGGAAGAACCAAAGCAGGAGCGAAAGCGCCAAGCTGGGCAGAGACGACGCCACCGGCAGGCCCAGGCCAAGGAAAAGGCGCAATCCGCCGGGCGGTATGTCCTGAAACAAGGCGCTGGACGCGGGGGTGTCGGGAATGCCCAGCCGGGCGGCAAAGGCGTGGGCCGCCAAGCCGCAAATCAGGCCGGTGGCCATGGACAGGCCAACCGGGTACCAGGGGCCTAGGGGAGCGCGGTAGCTGTGCGCCTCAGGCCGCCGCATCGTGAATCGCCGGCAACGGCTCGGCTTGTTCCAAGGGAATGGCGTCGACCCAGGCGAGGGGTTTCTCCACAATGGCGGCCACCAAATAGGAATGCCTTCTCAGCTTGGGGAAGTTGTTGTAAAGCCAGGCGAAAGGCTTAGTGGCCCAGGCGGTGGCGGCGGCCAGGCGCATGTTTTTGGTATGGAACAGGAGGTCGAGCATGCGCAGCCAACCGGGCATGAACAAGGCGCCGCTCACCCCGCGCATCTGGAACCCCACATCGGACAACATATGTTGCAGCGACTTGGAGGAGAACGCCTTTTCCGGGCTGTAGGGATATTTGCCCACCATGGACAGCAGGCCCACGGTCAGAGGGCGCAGGAAAGGATCGTGCAGGTTGGGCACCCCGATTATGGCCCGCCCTCCCGGGGCCAAGACCCGGTAAAGCTCGGCGGCCGCCTGTTCATAATCTGGGAAATGCTCTATGGTGCCCATGGAATAGATATAGTCGAAAGAGCCGTCGGCAAAAGGGAGGTCGCGCACGTCCGCCACCAGCATATGGGCCCGGTGCCCGTTGCGGTTGGACAAGGCCAGTCGCGCCGTGCTCAGGGCTATGTCCACCCCCACGCCGTTGGCTCCCTGATCCGACAGCCAGAACAGCAACTCGGTGCTGCGGGCTTCGTTCCACAGGTCGGTCTTGAGCACCCGCGCTTGGCGCAGGTTGGGGAAGTTGTCCTTTATGAGGGCCTGCTCGCAATCGCGGTAGTAGCCGGTAGAGTAGGCGTTTTTCAGGGAGGGAAAGCTGTCGCCAATGGCGCTCCACTTCACGCCCTGGGCCTCCCTGGTCAGTTTTTGTTTTCGCACGATAGGCTCATTATCCAAAGATGCACCGATCCCGACTGTTGCCTCATTTCGCCGAGCTAAACCGATCCACGCCCCCATCCGGACCTATGGCGCTCCCATTAACCGGAAATGGTTCGTCTGACGCCACGGGGTGCTAATTGCGGACCCCATAGACGGGCACAGATCACCGGGCAACGTACTGTTCCGGTCAAGTGGCGATATCAATCAATAAATAGGTGCGGCGGCAAACAAAGGGGGATCGAGTTGACTAGACCCTGCCGATTTTGTGCATACCTTTGGAGCGTTGGTAGCGCCTTAAGAAGCACAGAAAGTTCTTGGGCAAAAATGGCTTGTAGGATGCTCGTAGGCCAATCGGGCAGGGACCGACCTTAGTTTAGTTTATGTCGCGGACCACCCTCCTTCCACATTCCCGGCGATCGGGTGAGTATAGTCATGCTTGCGCGCGGTCGGAGCCGGGCATCGCGCCGCGCCACTCATGTTCCTATGTTACATTATCAATTAAACTTTGCCGCAGGTTCAATGTAAAAGGGCGCGGCGCGGGTTCAACGCCAATCACAAGGGCCTAATTTAGGCATTCTCCCGTGGCCGCCGAGGGCCCCTAAGATGCGGATCATCGCCGGAAAAGACATTCAAAGCTCCCATTGGCAGCGTTTTGTCAGGCGGCAAGAGTGTTTCACCCACGATCTGCGCTGGCGGGAGGTTTACCAAAGGGCCTACGGCCTCCGCCCGTATTACCTGGCCGCGCAGGACGGCCCGGAGTTGGTGGGGACGCTGCCCCTGGTCCGGCTGCCCGGCATCTGCACCCAGGGCCAACTGGTCTCGTTACCCTTTCTCAACCACGCGGGGGTGGCGGCGGTTTCCCCCGAAATATCCACGGCACTGGAACAAGCGGCCCTGAGGGCGGCGGCCCGGGCCAAGGCGGGCAGCGTGGTGCTGCGCAGCCGTGGGAGCCAACCCGACGAGCCTGAAGCAACTGGGCATGGCTATTGCCAATTGATCAGAACCCTGCCCAGGGACGAACAGTCGCTTTGGGCGGACCTGCGGAGTGAAAAGCGCACTCGAATCCGCAAGTCCTGGCGTTGCGGAGTAGAGATAAAACGTGACCGCGCCTTGCTGCCGGTTTTTTTCAAAATGTATCAAGCGGTCATGCGCGGTTTCGGCTCCCCGCCCCACTCGGCCCGGTGGTTCCAAGCCATAATGCGCGCCTTCGCCCAAGACGTTGAAATACTAGTTGCCTATCGTCAGGGCATACCCATTGCCAGCCTTCTGATTATCATGTGGGGAGATTCTTGCCACGGCATGTGGGGCGCCGGCCCGATAGCTTATAGAAAGTACAGCCCCAGCGACGGCCTTTACTGGGAGGCGATGCGCCTGGCCATCGAACAGGGGAAGGCCAAATTCAACTTTGGCCGCAGTATCCGCGGCGGGGGCAGCTATTACTTTAAAAAGCGTTATGGCGCGGTGCCTTACCAGTTGCGTTACGAGCGTTTGGGACTCGACGGCTCCCGGGAGCTGCTGCCCCAGCAAGGCGCGGGAACCGCTTTCCGGCTGTGGCGCAAGCTGCCTCTAACCCTCTCCAACACCCTGGGCCCCAAGGTGCGCTGCTATGTGCTCCCCGGATTCGGCGCGAGAAGCCTTTGAGCCGGGCATCACTCATCTTTTGAACAATGAGCACTATACCAGTATATTTTAATCCCTTATTTTGACGCGCGGCCCGCTTCCGAGAACATGCGAAAGGGAGTTCAGCATGGACGGCACACCGATTCTGTACCGTGTGGAAGACCAGATAGCCTGGATATCCATCAACCAGCCGGAAAAGATGAACCGGCTCGACTTCGCTTCCATGAGGGAGTTGGCCCTGGCGGTCGACAGGGCGGACAAGGACCCCGGCGTGAAGGTGATCGTGGTCAGCGGAGAGGGAGGCAAGGCCTTCTGCGCCGGAGGGGACATCGGTGATTTCGCCTCCGACTCGATGCTGGCCGGCAAGAACAACCTCCAGGGATATGCCGACCTTTGCCTGGTGTTCAACCGGATCACCACGCCGTCCATCGCCATGATCAGCGGCTACGCCCTGGCCGGGGGCTGCGGCCTGGCCATGCTGCCCCATATCAGCATAGCCACCTACGACTCGGTCTTCGGGGTGCCGGAGATCAAGGTGGGGGTCTGGCCCATGATGGTCATGGCCATCCTCTTCCGCACCGTGGGCCGCAAGAAGGGCCTGGAGCTGATCTGCACCGGGGAGCAGATCGACGCCCGGGAAGCGCTGCGCATCGGCATGATCAACAAGGTGACCTCCCGTAGCGAACTGCGCGACGAGGTGCTGCAACTGGCCAACCAGCTCAAGGGCCTGAGCAGATCGATCATGAGCCTGGGCCTTGAGGCCTTCAACCACATCGGCGACCTGGAATACACCAAGGCCATCTCCTACCTGAGGAACATGGTGGTCATGGTCAGCGAGACCAGCGACTCCATCGAAGGCCGGGCCGCCTTCATAGAAAAACGCAAGCCCATCTGGAAAGACTGAAAAGGTAGGAAGTTAAGGCGGTTGGCTGAAGTAGCCTAGACTTACCACGTAAAAATGCCCCCGCGGGGCTCGGCCAAGAGGCCGGGCCCCGTTTTTTTTTGGGGGGGGGCAAAACAAAAGGCGGCGTAGATTTCAAGGGTCTGCCTCCTTGATTGGCTTTTGCCTGGGATTTTTGGCGGAAGGCCAAACAAGGGGCGGGTCACTCATGGACCTGGATATACCATGCACCTTGTCCCATCGTAAAATTCAACAACAGATATCCTGTTATCGGTTAACATGTCTACTAAGAGGAGGATGGCAATGAAAAAAAGGTCAATCCTCGATATTAAGGTAGACAAACTTATTTGAGAGTGCTGCACGGAGTGCACGGGGATTTAATGGTTTAACTTATTGTTATAATTTATTAATATGTGGAAAAGATTGATCTGGGAGGGACGTTTTGGCCAATCGTTTCGACAAAAAGGGCGGATTCGCCGATATGGTCG
>JAHIQI010000054.1 GCA_018902755.1 Pseudomonadota bacterium
ATCAGGGTGATCAGGGCGATCAGGGTCAGGGTCAGGATGATCAGGGCGATCAGGGTGATCAGGGCGATCAGGGTCAGGGTGGCGATGAAGGTGGGTCTGGCGAAGACAAAAACACCGATTGGGGCAAGGACCTGGAAGATAATGCCCCTGCCCAGGCCGATGATCTAAGCGGCAAGGACCTGATTGAAGCCGCCCTGAACGTTGGCAACGAAAGCATGGGGCACAAGCCCTGGACCACCGAAGACGATAAGGTGGGTATGCCATGGGAAGATTATGCAAAGCTGCGTAATAAGGGCCTGACGTGCAGGGACCTAGACTTCTACAACAACCGCCTGGCAAGAATTTCTGATCAGGCGAATGTGATCAGGACCAGGCTTTACCGGGTCCTGAAGGCCGAAGGCCGGGCCAAATATGTGGGCGGCTTCAGGCGTGGGCGGCTGGATAGTGGCGCACTACACCGGACCAGGGTCGGGGACCAGAACGTCTTCTCTCAAAAATCGGTGGGGCAGACCACTGACGTGGCGATTACCCTCTTGCTGGATATGTCGGCTTCAATGAAGCGCAGAATGCCCACGGCGATCGGGGTCCTGGCTATGTTCACCGAAACCCTGAGCGCCCTAGGGATTGCCCATGAAATACTTGGGCATACTGCTGACCGTAAAACCCATGCTGTTGAATTGGTGACGGCAGGCTTCACCGAATATTCAGGGTTTACCCGGTGGGGCTCTATCGATCTTCCCCTATTCAAGGCCTTCAACGAAGGCCTCAATCTGAAGGTAAAAGAACGTATTGGTGGGGCTCAGGCGATGGGCAATACAAACGATGGGGACGCAATTCACTACGCCGCCCGCCGCCTGCTTAAGCGCCCCGAAGCCCGTAAAATCATCTTCATCCTAAGTGACGGCAATCCTAATTACAGTGGGAGAAATTGCAAAACCCACCTTCATACCGTGGTGAAAGCCCTTCAGGAAAAGACCAGTATTGAGTTAATCGCGGTGGGAATCCAGTCCAATACCGTAAAAACATATTACCCCAACCGGGCCGCCGTCCATGACCTGGACCAGTTGGCCGAAGTGGTGGGGACCAAGCTGACCGCCGCCTTGGTCAAGGGGAGAAAATAACATGGCCGAATATGACCCCAGGGACCACGGGGGGACGGTGTATAAGGAAGCCCTTCGGTGCCTCTATAGCCTTCCCTCTGGCCACGGCATGGAGTTGGCCGACCTGATGCAGGAAGGCCATATGGCTGCCCATAAGGGGATGGCCAGTTACGACCCCGACAAGCCGGGCCGGGCCTCAGAAGGTACTTGGGTCACCACCTGCGTCAGATCGTGGCTGGGTAAAATCAAGGACCAGGCCTGGACCGGCAAGCGGTGCCCCCGCGTCTTGGTTAGGGACGACGCCGGGGGATTCCTGGCCCCAGAGGATCGGCCTATCCCCCATATGGCAGACATAGACGACTGCCTTGACCTGGAAGCGGAAACTGACAGCGGGGACCTGAAGGCAATCATGACCTATATCGCCCAAACGGCCCCACCCGTTCTAACTTTGCTTGCTGTTCAATATTTCCTAGGCTATGACGGGAAAATAGCTTGCAATAGGCTAGGGATGGTGTATTCTGATTTTGTGAAGCGGAGAAAAGAGCTTCAGTTTTTTTTAAGGAACGCTTACAGTAAGCACTACATTTAAGGGAGCCGGGTCAATGAATGCCCAAGCAATAGTCCAAGCCGAAGAAACCCTGGACGTAAAAGAGCAGGCGTACATGGTTATGCTGAATCTGGTCGGATTCAGTGAGGTCGTGGCCTTGGGGGTATCTAACGGTGGCCGGATAGCATTCCAGGCGACTTTATCCAATGAGATCGTGACCGTTTGGCTTGGCGATCAAGAGGTGGTAGTGATTGGACCGGGCAACACTGGGGTGGGCCGTGGGCCTAACGCCAATGAGGCAATCGCCCAGTACGCCCTGGCCAAGGGCCTTCCTATCAATGCGGTGACCCCGGCCCCGGTGCCGGTCCTGGTCCCCAAGCCCAAGCCTGAGCCCAAGCCTGAGCCCAAGCCTGAGCCCAAGCCTGAGCCCAAGCCTGAGCCCAAGCCTGACGCCCCCATTGCCCATGGGACAGACCCGGTAGAGGCCAAGGCCGTCAGCGGGGCCAGCCCCTGGCAAAAGCGCCTGGCCGCCACCGGCAACCCCTACGATGATACTCAGCCGGGCCACAAGCGCTTCTGGGGCACCTGCCTGGGGACCGTGGGGGCAGAGTGTAGCGTGGCCATGGCCAAGGCCTTCGGGGGCGCTGACGCTGACCTGACTGGCGAACAAGCCGCAAACATAATCACCGCCTGGTATCGAACCGGGGACCTGGAACGGATCGGGCGCGGCACTTATCGCCGGGTCTAGGACCGCCACAATCAACCACCTGGAGGTTGGCTTGCATTTTGCACAGCTTCATAACCATACGACTTATAGCGCCCTGGACGGCATGGGCCAGCCTGACCAATGGGCGGCCCATGCCAAGAGCCAGGGCCACCAGGCGCTAGGACTCAGTGACCACGGTACGGTCAGCGGGGCCCTGGACTTCTACAAGGCCTGCCAGGCCCAGGGGATCAAGCCGGTCATAGGGTGCGAATTCTATGTCGTGGTTTCTCCCCTGACCACCAAAGGGGAAAAGGCCAGCGACAGATTCCACGTTTGCGCCTATGCAAAGAATCAAGCCGGGTGGTCAAGCCTATTGAAGACCCTAACCCTGGCCAATACCCAGTTTTTCAGGAAGCCCCGCCTTGGGCTGGACCAGGTCCTTGGCCTAGACAACGTGGTCCTGACCACGGCTTGTTTTGGCGGCATGATTCAAATGGCTATGCAGTATGACCGGGAGATCATCCACGCCCTGGCCAAGCGGTTCGGGGATGATTTCTACCTGGAGCTACAGCCCCACAATGACCCCCGCCAGAGCGCCGTCAACCTGGAAGCTGTCAGGTTGGCCGGGAGCTACGGTTACAACCTGACGGCCAGCAATGACTGCCACTACATTACCCAGGACCAGGAAGACGCCCGCCAGGTGCTGATGGCCACCAAATTCAAGCGGCTGGTAGCAGATATGTCCAAATTCCCAGGGCTGTATTTCAAGGACCTGACCCAGATGGCCCAGGAATTCAGGGCCTATCACCCATTGCTTGAAGCCACGGCGATCAGGCAGGCGCTTCTGGCCACCGGGGAGATCGCCGACAAGTGCGCCCTGGACCTGACTCCCCACGCCCTGGTCATGCCCACGGTGGACGATCCAGAGGCAACCTTGCGGGCCGTCCTGATCGCTGGGATCGCCCGGCTGTTCCCGGAAGGAATGCCCGACGCTTACCATGCCCGGCTGATCCATGAAGTCGGGATCATCAAACAGCTTGGGTTTATCGACTATTTTCTGCTGGTCAGGGAAGTACTTGACTGGTGTGATCAGAATGGGATCATCTACGGCCCAGGTCGTGGATCGGTGGGCGGGTCCCTGGTGGCTTACCTTATGGGGATTCACCGGGTGGACCCGCTGAAGTATGGCCTATTTTTTGAGCGCTTCCTAAACCCCGAACGTATCAGCCCGCCTGACATTGATATCGACTTCGACTTCCTACGCCGTGGGGAGATCGCGGGGCATTTGCGGGAAAAATATGGGGAAGACAAGGTGGCCAACATTGCCACCTTCCTGACCCTGCAAAGCAAAATGGCTCTGAAGGACACGGCCAGGGCTCACGGGATCGGCCCGAAGGAAGCCCAGACCGCCAGCAACATGGTGATCAATGAACTGGGCCTGGACGGGTCCATTGCCGCCAACCCGGTCTTAGCTGACTGGAGCCAGAAATACCCGCTGGTGATCTCTCAGGCCAAGCAGTTGGAAGGCCAGATCAGGGGCCAGGGCAAACACGCCGCCGGGATCGTGATTTCCAGCGTCCCCTTGGAAACCCTGGCCGTCCTGGAGCAAAAGGACGATACGCCCACCGTGAACTGGTCCATGGCTGACGCCGAATACTTTGGCCTGCTCAAAATGGACGTCCTGGGGCTCAGGACCTGCACTGTGATAGGGCAGACGGTAAAGGCGATTAAGCGGCGGCACAAGGTGGACCTGGACCCGTGGGCCGTCCCCTTGGACGATCCTGAAACCCTAGACGAATTCAGCCAGGGCAACACGGCTGCAATTTTTCAGTTTGAAAGCGCCGGGATGCAGCGGTTACTGAAGGAATTGGCCCCGATCAAGGACTTCATGGTCCTGTCTGACACCAGCGCCCTGTTCAGGCCCGGTCCCAAGGATAGCGGGCTGATGGACCTTTACGTCAGCCGGGCCCAGGGCCAGCCGGTCAGCTATCTTCACCCCAGTCTGGAGCCCGCCCTAAGCCCGACTTTCGGCGTTATGGTCTACCAGGAGCAAGTCATGCAGGTGGCCATGGCCCTTTGTGGATTCAGCGGGGCCCAGGCCGACACGCTTCGCAAGGGCATGGGCAAGAAAAAGCCCGAAGTCTTGGCCAAGCTTAGGGTGGACTTCATTGCCGGGGCCCAGACTACCAGCGGGATATCGGAAGAGTTGGCGGGCAACCTGTTCAGTGAGATTGAAGCCTTCGCCAGCTACGCCTTCAACCGGGCCCACTCAGTCGAATACGCCCTGATCAGTTACGCTTCCATGTATCTGAAAATCCACTACCCGCTGGAATTCATGGCGGCCATGCTGTCCAACACCGAAGACGCTGACAAGCTTCCCATGTATTTGAAGGAATGTGACCGGCTTGGGGTCCCCCTGCTACCCCCTGACCTGTATCGAAGCGAAGCTGGGATGACGATTGATGGCGGGGCCCTTCGGGTGGGACTTAGCGTGATCAAGGGCGTAGGGACGGCGGCCCTGACTGCGATCAGTGAAGCCGGGCCCAGCCACGACCTGTTCAGTTTCGCGGCCAAGGTGGAGCGGCGCAAGTGTAACAAGGGGGTGATCTCTGCCATTCTGAAGGCCGGGGCCGGGGCGAACACTGACGCGGTGACGGCCCGGCTCTTGACCAATCTGGACGACGTCCTGGCAGGGAAGGTGACCAACCTTACCGATCTACCGGAAGAGATCGGCCCCCTGTACCAAGAGGACCTTTTGGAAGACGCCCGGCGGCTGGCCTTGGGCCCCTACTACAAACCCCGCGTGAGGCTTTGCCAGATGCCCCAGGACGGCCCCGCCCTGGCAAAGGCGACCAAGGGCCTGGACGGGTGCGGGGCTTGCGCCCTGGGGCAACACAGCGGCAACCCCAAGCCGGTCCCGGCCTACGCCGGGGCCACGGCCAAGGTGGTGGTGGTGACCGACTTCCCTGGCCGGGATGAAGAACAGGCCAAGGCGATCCTGGTCGGTAACGACGGGTACAAGGCGCTCCTGATCAGGCACCTGAAGCAAGCCGGGCTGACCATAGAAGACTGCTATTTCACGTCCCTTTACAAGTGCCGCCCGGCTAACAATTCCCTTCCCGAAGACCCGCCGTCCATATGTCACCAGTGGATTACGGGGGAGTTGGAAGCGCTTCATCCCAAATTGATCCTGGCCATGGGGCGCGGCGCGGCGGCGTTCTTTGGCCATAAGCGCGGCATTCTGGCCTCTTGTGGCCAGGTGATCTATAGCAAGTATTTCCAGGCCCAGGTGGTCCTTTGCGTGGCCCCAGGCTACGCAATGCGTAACCCGGCAGAGGGCAGGGAACTTATTTCAGCCGCCACGAACACAATCCGGTCCATGGTGCGCGGGTAGTTTTCTGATTCCGGTATAATTACAGTAACTGCTAACTGGAGACTTCAACATGGCCCGCGACATTCGCCAGGACTACACAATCAACAGGGATGACATGACCGGGGAGCAAATGGAAATGCCGGGCGCGACCTATTACTGGGCGTGGCACCTGGGCGAAGCAAGGGGTGATGTTTTGGCCGCCAAGGACGCCCTGGAACAAACCAAGGCCAGGGTGGCCCTGGAGATCAAAAACAGGATGGTGGCTCAGGGACGAAAGGCAACCGTGAACGACATTGACGCCATGGTCGCCACCAATGAAATGGTGATCACGGCCCAGGCGGCCCTGGTAGAGGCCGAACGTAACAAGGGACGCATGGATGCGGCGCTGAAAGCCGTGGGCAACAAAACTGACATGCTGATCAATATGGGCGCTGACACAAGGGCAGCGATTAACCGCAGAGTTTCTTAAAGGGAGCAATATCATGGGATTAGACATTAACAGACTTCGCCGGGAATATGAGCAGCGGAAGCAACGCGGTGGTGCCAAGCGCCTGGACGCGGGCAAAACCCGGCTCCGTATCGTGGAAAACCCCGATGATCCGGGGACCTTTTACGAGCCCTTGGCCCAGCATTTTTTCGAGATTTCCAAGGACAACTGGATCGTGGCCATGTGCAACAAGGAAACCCCGCATATCGATCAGCCCTGTGCGATATGCGCCAATGACGTTCGGGCGGCCTACAGCCTGAACAAGGACTTCGGGAATGCTCTTCGGGCGGCCAACAAGGCCTATATCCTGGCCCTGGACCTGGACGACCCCGAAAGCGGGCTTCAGGTCTTTGAATTCCCGTACATGGTCACCGACAAGATCATTTCCTTCATCGTGGAAGGGTACGACTTCACCGATATCAACGCCGGTCACGGGGTGGTGATCAAAAAGGTCAAGGGCAAGAACAACCGGTGGACCTATGAGGTGATACCGGAGCAACACCCGACCCCGCTGGACCCGGACCTGTTGAACGACCAGCCCAGCCTTCAGGCCAAGCTGGTGGCCGAAAGCGAAGGTGGGGTTACCCAGTGGCGGCAGGCGATCCGGGGCGCAGTCCCCGCCCTTCAAACGGTGGTCCCCATCGCCCTGCCTGAGCAGTCCAGCGCGGCCCAGGCGGCAACCCCGGCAGAAACCCAGCCGGGCCAGCCGGGCCAGACCCAGGCGGCCTTGCCCGCCCCGCCCGCCGACGACGTCGTGGACGTGCCCTATACCGAAGTGGCCCAGCCGGTGACCCCGACCCTTCCCGAATGCTATGGGAAGGGTTATGACGGTGGGGCCAAGGCCTGCCTGTTGTGCAATTCGATAGACGACTGTGAGGTTGCTTGCCTGCAAGCCCGCCGGGCGGCCAGCAAGGCGGCGGCGGCGGTGGACACCCCGGCGGCCACGGCCCAGGTAGCGACCACGGCCCAGGTAGCGGCCACGGCGGCCCAACCGGTGGTCCCGGCCAACATGAGCCCCGAAGAGTTGGACGCCAACCTGAAAAAGGCCCTGGGCCTCTAATCCCTGGCCCGGCGGGGAAGGCCCCGCCGGGTATCATGAAAGGCCCCCATGGACAAGACACTAATTCTGGACGGGAACAACATGGTGGCGATCGCCAACGCCGCCACGGACCTGAAGGCCCCCGACGGTACGCCCACTGGGGGGATAATCGGTTTCCTTCGATCCCTTCGGGCCATTATCGAAGACGTCAACCCGGTCAGCGTCGTGGCAGCGTGGGACGGTGGCAAAAGTCGTTATCGGGTGGCCAAATTCCCAGCCTACAAAGCCCATAGGGCGGCAGAACGCAACCTGGAACAACAGATCAAATACGGCAACCTGATTAAGCAGTTGCCCCTGGTCCAGGAGATCACCGGCGCTTTGGGGATCGGCAACGTCAGAATCCCCGGCTACGAAGGGGACGACGTGGTGGCCATGTTGGAAGCCAGGGTCCAGGCGAAAGGGCCTGACCAGGCGGCGGTGATCGTGTCTACTGACAAGGACATGCTGCAACTGGTTTCTGATCGCTGTTGGGTTTACAACCCAATCAAAAAATCCTCCACCATGGTCGGCAACTTCCATGAAACGACTGGCGTGACCAGGGCCCAATACCCTGAATTCAGGGCAATGGTGGGGGACCCCAGTGACGGGATTCCAGGCGTGTTTGGGATAGGGGAGGGAACAGCCAAAAAGGTCCTGGCCGAACATGGGACCTTTGCCAATTTCCTGACCCACTATGAAGACCGCAAGCCGAAGGGCAAAAAGCTATCCGATCTGTACGCCCATCAGGAAGACGTCAGGACCTACATGGACCTTATGCGGTTACCAGCCCCGTATGACGGGACCCCGGCAGAAACCTGGGGCCCCGCCTATGACTTGCGGGCCCTGATCGATATGTTCGGGCGTTATCAATTCCGGTCCCTACTGGGGGACCATACCCAATTCCTACGGCCCTTCGCCGGGCTAATTGGAGAGCAACTTGGCTGATATCGGGAAAATAGTCGCTGGTTTTCGTAAGCAGGTAGGGGAGTCCTATTTCATCGTCAACGGGGAGCCCACAGGCTTCCTGTCCACCGGCTGGGCCCCGTTGGACCGGGCAATGGGCGGCGGGTTTGCGATCCCGAAGCTGACCGTCCTGGCCGGGAAATACAGCGCCGGGAAAACCATGCTGGCCCTGGTGGCCGCCAAACAAGTCCAGGCCCAGGGTGGCCTGGTCGTGTACTGCAACTCAGAGCGGGCCCCAGTGGCCACCAGAGCGGCCCAGTTGGGGATCGACATTACCGCCGATAGCTGGATGGAACTGGCCGTCCCCGTCCTTGACAGCTACTACAAGGGCGAAGGTGCCAAGGTGGCGAAGACCAAGGAAAACCTGGTCATGGGCTTCTTTGACATTATGACCTTGCTCCTGAACATGATCCATGACGCCGATCCCAACCGGCTGATCCTGGTGATCCTGGACACGGTCAGCACCACCCCCACGGCCAGGGCGCTTCAAGGGATCGCGGGCCAGGCCCTGGTGGGCAACACGGCCAGGGTCATGGGTCAGTGTATGCCTGGATTCAATCAGCAAATGTCAGACCTGAAGGTGGCCGTGATCTTCATCAACCACCTGACCCAGAAGATCGGCCAGTCCTGGGGGGATGACACGACCATGGTGGCAGACACCCAGCAAGGCCACTATGCGGTCAACGTGGTCAAGATGTGGCGCACCAAGGACCTGGAAGTGAACAAGAAACCGGTGGGCCATGAGATACGGGCGCGGGTGACCAAGAACAAGATCACCGGGACCAGGGTCAAGGACGTCAAATTCCCGATCTATTACGATACGGGCATTCCAGAGATCGCCGGGATGGTGGAGCTTTTGGCCGAAAACTCCACCCGTAAAGGCTTCATCGAATTGGCCGGGAAACAAGAGGGCAAGAACGCCGTGATCGACAAGGCGGCCAGTGACCCGGCCCTGACCAGAGCCTTGCGCCAAGAGGCCCAGGAGCTAATGGCCAAACTCCTGATTGAGGACAAGGCCGCCCCGCCCGCTGACGCCATGTCCCCAGTAGATGATTCTTCCAATCCGGTATAATTACAGTAACTGCTAACTGGAGAAAATGACATGGCCCGGTTTGACGCTGTAATCATGGGTGACCTTCACGCCCACAACTATCGCCGGATGGCCGTCGTGGGCCCAGACGGGCGCACTGACCGCCTTGGCCATTGCATATCGGCCCTTGATCAGTTCGTGTCCTACAGTAGGGAAAACGACGCCTGGCGTTGTTTTGTGGGCGATCTGATTCATGAGCGGGGCCGGGTGGATACCCTGGTCCTGAACAGCGTCAGCCGGTCCATGGCGTATGACGGCCAGGTGGACCTATTCCTGGCAGGCAACCACGACCAGGTGAGCCAGAGCGACAAGGGGACTGAATCCTGTCTGTCTGGCGTCCTGGGGGCGGCCAATTCCCCGGTGGAAGGCCGGATCGTGGTGGAAGTCCCCCAGGTCGTTTCGATCGGCGTCCCTGATATTGGGTCCATAGCCTTCGGGTGCTTGCCCTACCGACGCAAGCCCGACCTTTTGCGCCAAGGGATCGCTGACATTGAAGCTGACCCGGCCTGGGTCAATGCCGACTTCAAGATATTCCTGGGGCATTGCGGTCTGGCCGAAGAGGCCAAGCGCCTGAAGATCGCCGAAGAGTGCATAAGCGCCGGGGCCGTCCCTTCAGACGCCGCCCTGGCCGTCTTCGGCCACTATCACGAACCGGCAGACGTGACCGATCGGGTGGTAATGGTGGGGGCCCCCATGATGCATACCTTTGGCGATCTGGAGCCTGACCGGGGCTTCATTCACCTGACGATTGAGGGTGGGGAATTGACCTGGAAACGGGTCCCTATCACCACCACCCCGAAGTGGTTCACTGTCAGGGGCCTGGCCGATATCGGGCCGCACCTGGCCGGGGCCTATGTCCGGGTGATCGGGAAGACCAAGGCGGGCCTGGCCAGGACTCTGGCCGCCACTGAGGAAACCGCCCCCATGGCGGTCAACTCCCTGGTAAAGCCCGACCCCAAAAAGGACGATACCCGCCTGGGCCTGAACCTGGCAAGCACGGCTGAAGTCAGCCTGGCCACCTATATCGGGGCGTTCCCGCCCAAGTCCCCTTTAACCACAGAGGCGATCATGCAGGCCGCTACTACCCTGGGGGCTTAGGTGGGCGTCATACAAGTCATGAACCGCCACGGGCGAATAAGTGACGTGGATGAAGCTTGGTTCAGGGCCCCCGATAACAGGGACCATATTCGGGATGCTGGCCTGCATGAAGTCAAATGGCCGGTGGGGAACATGCTAGGCCTGAACCAGGCCGCCCGTTTGCCTGTTGTGGTGGGCGACGGGAAAGTAGTGACCAAGGAATTCAGTGGTGGAACCTTTGTCGTGGTCAAAATAGGGCAACGAAAGGGTGGGGAGCCCATGTATTGGCTGGCCACCCAACCTAAGCTGAAGCCAACCATGCCCCTGACCCAGTCCCATATCGACAAAAACTTCAGGCTGATCGGGCTTACAACCCCTAACACGATCCCCGATTGCCCGTTGCCAGCGCTGGCCCCGAAGGCCCATAAGGCCCCGAAGGCCCCGGCAGGGTACGACCCCCGGCCCATGCGCCCGAAGGTGGCCCCGGTCCCCAAGCAGCCGGAAGAAATGACCATGGTCGAAATAGCCCAACTTCGCCGTCAAGGCGCAAAAATAAAGGTGGCGTGATGCAGATCGAACGGGTGGAAGGCAAAAATTTTCTGAGCCTGGGGGACTTCAGTTTTGACCTGGCCGGGCGCGGGATCATATCGGTGCGTGGGGTCAACGAAGACAAGGGCGGGTCTGACTCCAACGGGGCGGGCAAAAGCGCCCTGTTTGAATCAATCGGATGGTGCCTGTACGGCCAGACGGTCAGGAAGCTGGCCCCCGACAAGGTGATTAACCGATACGGGGACGGGGCTTGTGAAGTGCGGGTCTACCTGACTGGACCAGCCGGGGACAAATACATTGTGGAGCGCAAGCGGGCCAAGGGGAAGGCAATCCTTACCCTGACCACGTTGAACCAGGACGCTTCGGCGTCTTCAGCCCAGGCCACCCAAGAGGCAATCGACGCCCTTATGGGCCAGGGCTGGGACTTGTATTGTGCCAGTGGATATTTTGGCCAGGGGTCCCTGGTCGCCTGGCCGTCCCTGACAGACCGCCAGGTCAAGGCGATCTTCACGGCGGCGCTGGCCCTGGATGAAGACGAATCCCGCTTCCTGGCCGCCAAGGAACATCACCGGGGTCTGTTAGTTGACCTAGCCCGCCTTGAGGGGTCCATACAAGCCCATGAGCAGGCCGGGAGCGTTGCCAGGGGTAACCAGGCCAGTGCGGTGCAACGTGAGCAGGAATGGGAGATCACGCGGTCTGAGCGGGTGAAACGGGCCGAAGAGCGGGCCCAGATCACCTTGGACCAAGCGGCGGCAGAGCGGGCCAGGAGCCCAAAGGCCCCCGACTTAGCGCGGGTGGCGAAGATCAGGGCCGACATAGCCAAGCAGGGCCAGGAAGAGGCCCGGCAAAAGGCCGGGGCCCAGGCGGCCCAGGAACTACGGCAAAAGGTGGTCGCCCTGGAAACCCGGCACAACATTGACCAGAAGACCCTGGCCGGGGTCCGGGCTGAGATCGAAAGGGCGGGCAAGCTACTGGGTAGCGATTGCCCGACTTGTGGGCGCAAGATCGGCCCCCAGGAAGTGGGCCGGGTGACCGCCGGGCAACAGTCCAGGGCGGGGGAACTGGGGACGGCAATCGCTACCCAGGGCCAGCTACTGGCGGCGGCCAGGGCCCGCGTTGCTCAGTTGGAAGACCAGGTAGAAGACGCCCGTGAGGCCCGCGCCCTGGCCCAGGAGCTACGGCAGGAACTTGGCCAACTGGAACTAGAGGCTAAATACGCCGCCGCCCACAGTGACAACGTGGCCCGGCTGGAAGCCCAGTATGGGGCCGAAGTGAACTGGGCCAAGGAAATAGGCCTGGAACAAAACCCCTGGATAGTTGAACAGGACAAGTTTAAGGCCCAGGCCGTGAAGTCAGACCAGGCCGCCGAAGCGGCCAGGGTGGACCACGCCAAGGTCGAGGTCAGCGCCATGGCCTATCAGTACCTGATTGAAGCCTATGGGCCGTCTGGCATCCCCAGTCACAAGCTGGATTCGGTCACCCCGGAACTGAATGCCGCCGCCGCGCACTACAGCAACAGCCTGACCAACGGGGCGATTATGATCGACTTTCAGACCACCAAAAAGCTGAAGACGGGGGAAGTGCGGGAGAAATTCCAGGTGACGGCTATCAACGAAAGTGGCTCTGACGCCTATGGCGGTCTAAGCAGCGGCGAAAAGCGCCGGGTGGACCTGGCTTGCTCCCTGGCCTTCAGGGCCCTGGTCGCGGCCCAGGCCAAACAGACCGGGCTCTTGATCGTGGATGAAGTCTTTGACGCCCTGGACGCCACGGGCCAGGAACTGGTCCTGGAGCTTTTGGAAACGGAACTACCCCCAGGCGGGACGATTATCGTGATCACCCATAACCAGGCCCTGGCCGCCCACTTCCCCCAACAAATCACCATGGTCAAGCGTGACGGCGTGACCAGGATGGCCGCCTAATGGATGCTCAGGAAAAGCTATTTGCTGACTATGCCGTGGGCAGCGGTGACCACCATGAGGTCAGCTTTGATGAAGAGCCCAAGGTGGTCCTTAAACCCAAACTGGGCGGGGCCTGGGTCCAGGCCTGGATTTGGGTCGGCTAGGATGAACTTGAATGAACGTCCAGGACGCTAAGGCCCAGGTGAAGGCCGCCCTGATCGCCGGGGAAGTTTCAACGTGTCCTTGTTGCGGTCAGACCTGCAAGCTGTACCGGCGCAAGTTGAACAGCGGCATGGTGCGGGTCCTGATCGCCATGTATCGCCTGGGCAGCGGGGGCCGGTGGGTGCATATCAACCGGGAGATCAGGACCTATGCCAGGGATTACAGCTACCTTTCCCGGTGGGGGCTGATAGAACAGGACCTTAGCCGTGGCAGCGGTGGCTTTTGGCGGCTGACTGCCCTGGGCGAAGAGTTTGTCACCAGCCGGGGGAAGGCTGTCCCCAAGTATATCCTGATGTATAACAACAAGTTGCTTGGCTTTGGGCCTGAAGAAACCACGATCATCCAGGCCTTGGGCGATAAATTCGACTATCGGGAGCTTATGGGATCATGACAGCCAAGCCCAAAGCGAAGGTCAGGGGCCGGGGGAAGGGCGGCGCAAATGAACGCCTGGTCTGCCGCCAACTCAGCGAGTGGTGGACCGGCCAGAAAAAGCCGGTCGTCTTCTGGCGATCGGGTGGCAGCGGGTCAGTCCAGACGGTCAGTAAGGATTCCCCGGCCATGGCCGGGGACGTTATGGCCACCCATCCCGACGGGTATGGGCTGATTGACCGGTTCCTGATCGAGCTTAAATGTGGGCGGCAATGCAGGACCCTTGATCAACTCATGTATGGGTCAGAAAAAAGCCCCCTTTTCAGGTGGTGGGTCAAGGCCCGGATGGAAGCCGACGCGGTTGGCCGGGGGCCCATGTTGATAGTTAGTCCACAGGGAAGGCAGGCCTATGTGGTCATGCTGACCATGGCCTGGCTAGGACTGGACCCGGCCAAGACGATCGACTGGCGGCCCTTCCTGACTACGGTCCTGGCCCAGGACTATGTGGCCGCGTTCCCCTTTGCCACGCTCCTGGAAAACCCGCAGTTGCGGGCCGATATAGAGCGACCCTAAAAAATTCGTTTGACACGGCGCAGGGGTCCCTGTAATCGTGAGGGATGCCATACCAAATTTATCAGAGGTCCGGGCACTACCATGGAAGCTTCGCCTATGACGGGAAGCGGGTCCAGAAGTCTTTAAGGACCACTGACCCAGAGGTGGCGGAGCGCCGGGCGGCTGAACTTTTCCTGGCCCTGACCGGAGCCCCGGCCACGGCCCGCGCAATCAAGCCGATAACTCCCAAGGAATTTGTGGAAGAATACCTGGCATTTAGCCAGACGAACAAGCGCAAGAACACGTTTGTTCGTGACGCTACCACCTTGAAAACCTTGTGGCTCCCGTTCCTGGCCCAGGAAGACGTCCTGATCGTCAGCCAGATCAGGGCCCAACACCTGGAGCGCTACAAGGTGGCCAGAAGTCGCCTGGGCCGGGCGGCGCGAACCATAAATCGGGAACTGGACACAATCAGACATTCGCTGGCCAAGGCCCAGCTTTGGGAGTATCACCAGGATAACCCCGGCCTGGATATCGCCAAGATCAAGGTCCCCACCGATGAGCCGCCGAACTTCCTGACCCAGGCCCAATGCCACAGTCTTCTGACTACAGCGTCTGCCGAAGCCCCCACTTGGGTCTATTACATGATCCTGACTGGGATGCTGACTGGCCTACGCCGTCGGGAGTTGATCTTCCTGGAGTGGGCTGACGTTGACCTGGCCGGGCAATTCATCCGGGTCCAGGCCAAGGCCCAATTCGACTATCACACTAAAACGGGACGTTCCCGTCAGATTCCCATCAACCCTAGGCTGGACCAGGAGCTTCGGGAGTGGAAGGAAATTGGGCTGAAATTCGGCTTGAACGGGCCCTGGGTCTTTGGCCTGGAGCCCCACCACCACCGCTGGGTCAGCCGCTGGATGCAGCGGCTTCTGACCAGTTGTGGGCTTTACCATAAGGGCTTGGCTTGGCATACGTTGCGCCATACCTTTGCCAGTCATTTAGCCATGGCCGGATGCCCCATGGCCGTCTTGGCGGGCTACCTGGGCCACTCCACCACCAGGACCACCGAACTTTACCAGCACCTGGTCCCCGACCTTCGCCATGGATTTATCAAGGCGATCGACACTTTGGCCCTGCCTGAATAAAACTTCGCTTAGTGTTCATTTAATCCTTGACGAGGGAAGGGCCCTAGGGTATTCTGACGAACATGAATCAAGCACTAACTGCAAACAAGGGGAGCGAAACCATGGAAGTCACGAATGCCCAGGCCGCTGAAATGGGAGCCTACTTCAGGACGCTTTGCAAGACCGGCGGGACCCCGGCGCTGATGGCCAAGGCCCAGAGCATGGTCAACAGTCTGGCCCAGGACCTGATCAGGAATTACCCCGACCTGGCCGAAGCCCACCCGAAGGCAATCGGCAGACTGGCCCGTAAGTCGGTCATGGCCTTCATCCGCTCTTGCGTCAACACCCCCGCCATAGGAGCCCCCTTCAACAGCGCCGACGCCGATATCGCTCCCGTGGTCGTGACGGGTGGCCCCCATGACTAAGTTGGACAAGCTGGTTATTGACGCCCGCAGTCGTGGATTCCAGACCAGTTTCTATAACGATATTGAACCGTTGGTCTATATCTACAAGAAAGGGGATCAGGCCGGGGCCGCCCTGGCCATTTCCTTCACCGAAGGGGTAGGGGGTCGGCGCTTCAAAAAGGCCCACAGAACAGACCTTCCCCAGGAAAGGCCGCCCGTCATCGGGTCGGTAGAGGCTTGCGGGGAAGCGCTGGGCGTCTGGCAGGCCCATCAGTAGCTTCCTGATTCCGGTATAATTACAGTAACTGCTAACTGGAGTCAGAAGTGGAATTCAAGCCGCAGATAACCGATTCCCTGATTGAGGCCGCCGCGTCTGATTGGTGCGACTATCTGGTCAATCAGGTAATCATGGACCGCGACCCCATGACCTTCGGTGCCTTTTTTGAAGGGTGGATGATTCACCAAGGCGTGACCCCTGACGAACTGGCCCAGGGGATAATGGCCCTTGACGCCCAGGAATTGCCCTACCGCGATTGTCAAGTTGTGGTCCCTGATTGTCAACCTGTAGCCCTGTATGTCGATTCGGTGGAGCCCTACAAAAGGGCCGCCCGGCACGGTTAACCGGCTGGCCCGGCTACGAAGTTGAACGGCAAATATTGCAGGAACACCGGGCCAGGGCTGACCGCCTTGGCCCGGTCCATTTAAAACTTTGCTTTGTGTTCATTTAATCCTTGACTATAGTTAGTGCTCACTGTAATAATACGAACCATGAGCAACGCAACTTTCACAGGAGATCAAGTCATGGCAACCCCCTGGATGACCCGCGCCGCCGCCTCTGAAATTATTGATGACGCCCTGAACGCCACCCCCGGCCTGACCATGGGGGAACTGATTCGCCGGGTCTGGGGCGCTGAATACGATCAGGACCAGGCCAACATGGTCAGGTTCATTGTGCTGTCCTGGGAGCGCATGGGCGGGATCAGACGCCGGGGCGATCAAATCTTCCTGGCCAGGGAAGCCGCCTGATGGCCCCGCGCCCTTTGATCAACGTGGGGGCCCCCGCCCCCATTAAGGCCTCTTTTGACCTGAATGAGTTGGGCGGGCTGGACGATCAGACTCTTGTCAACGTCTGGGATACGGCTGGTGGACTGGTCAGGATCAGGAAGCTGGCAGAGGTGGCCAAGGCTGACGATGAAATGACCAGGGAACTGTTTGAACGGATCGTGGCCAAGATGCATAGCCGGGGGCTTATGCCTGCTGAAGTGCCGCCAGGAGTCCCTGAGCCGCCCCAGGCCGCGTCCAAATCAGAAGACCCCGTAACGGCCCCGTTCACTGTGACCGGCCCTCCTGGGAGCCGATCATGGGCCAAGGCTATCTCTACCTTTTACCCTGCATCTGGCAACGGCTACGCATTCAGCGGGGGCTTTTTAGACTCTCCCCTTAGAGTTGCAAACAAGAGCTATGCCCTTTTGGCCTGCCAGCCCGATGGCCAGGCATCTGGCCCAAGGTGCTATGTCCTGGTCAAGGTGCTAAATGGTGCAGTCTTAGATTGGGAACACAAGATTGACGGCGTCCCCCTGTTCACCTTCAAGGGTAAGAATATGGTCATGGTGTCAGTCGGGTTTGAGGGCTGCAAGATCACCTCAGACGGCTGGGCCGCCATGATAAAAGAATTCCCAATCATGGAGAAATGGGCCTACAAAGGCCGCCCCGGCGGCTTGGCCCCGATCGCCCATTATCTGCTCAGGAACGGGATCGGCTGCACCCCAGACGACTGGATGGCCTAGGCCCGTCACAAGAACTGTGACAAAACCGTGACAAAAGCACTTAGGGGAGCCAGCGCTGGCTCCCCTAAGTGCTTGAAATTATTGGTCGGGACGACTGGATTTGAACCAGCGACCCCTGCGTCCCGAACGCAGTGCTCTACCATGCTGAGCCACGTCCCGACTGGGTGTACTTGTCTACCTCAGGGCCTTGGTTCTGTCCAGCCCTTTTTATCCGGCCAGCTGGGCTATTTGTCCGGCCGCCGGGCCCACAGCCTCCAGGAAATTTAAAAGGATGCGCATGGTGGCCCCCCAAATCATGTCCTGGCCCTGGTAAAGGGCGATCTGCCTGAGCGGCATGCCCTCCCAGGTCATGTCCACGGTTTGGTAATTGCTCTGGTCCAGCAGCCGGGCCATGGGCACCAGCACCAGGCGCTCCACCTCCACCGGGTTGGGCCTGAAGCGCGCCGCCGGGTCCATGAGCCCCAGGTAGGGGGTGACCAAAAATCCGGTGACTGTGACCACCTGGTCCAGGCGCGAGATAAGCTCCACTTCTTCCGGGGGCACCCCCACCTCTTCGTGAGTCTCGCGCAGGGCGGTGGTCTTGTGGTCCGGGTCCTCCGGGTCCACCATGCCGCCGGGAAAGGATATCTGGCCCGCGTGGGAGGGCAGGGTCTCGGTTCGCTTGGTGAACACCACCTGGACCCGCTTGCCGTCGTCCCACAGGGGCATTAGCACCGCGGCGGGGCGCACCTGTTCCAGGCGTTCCCGGCCGGGCCGGTGGCTCTCCAGGACGCGGCACAGGGCCTTGCCCACCGCCAATTGTCTTTGGGTGAATTGCGAAGCCATAAGACATCACATTACCCCAGGTACGCCCTGGGGGAAAGACCCGCCGCGCAAAAAGCTCCTCCCGCCCGGCTTGACCCAGGGGGGTGGGGGTGGCACCATGTTGCAATGCCAATAAGGGGGTTGCCATGAGCGTAAACATATTTTGTCGATTGCTGGCCCTGACCCTGGGCCTTTGCCTGCTGTGCTTGGCGGGATGCGGCACCCCTCCCAAGGTGCCCCCTTCGGGGTTTTTGAGCAACTACGATGCCCTGACCCCGGACCCCGACGTGGAGGGTCTCTACTGGTGGGAGAAAAAGGGGGTCAACTGGCAGAATTACCACGCCCTGCTCATCGACGAGGTGCAGGTGCGTATGGCCCCCCAGGCCCGGGAGCAGCTTGAGGAGGGCGAGGCCAAGCAGATGGCTGAGCGCCTGCGCTCCATGGTCATCAAGGCCCTGGCGGGCAACTACCCCCTGGCCTCGCGTCCCGCTCCGGGGGTGCTGCGCCTCAGGGCCGCCCTGGTGCATCTCAAGCCGGTGCGCCCGGCGGTCAACGTGATCAGCTCGGCGGTGCTCATGGTGCCTCTGGACGTGGGCGAGGCCGCGGTGGAGGCCCAGTTCAGCGACAGCGTGAGCGGCCGGGTGCAGGGGGAACTGGTCATCAGCAATCAGGGCAGCATCGCCCAACTCACCAAGGTGTGGACCCGCTGGGAGCAGGTGGAGGAGGCCTTCGCCCAATGGGCCCTGCTGCTCAGGCGGGCCATGATGCAGGGACGCCCGGCGCCCAGCGAGTAGGCTGAATCAACCGGCCAGGAGCGCCAGCTCGGAATCCAGGTCGTACTTGCGTATTTTGTTGCGCAGGGTCTTGCGGTCGATGCCCAGGGCCTCGGCGGTTTCGCTGCGGCGGCCGCCCAGGCGCTTGAGGGTGTCCATGATGTGGCGGCGCTCCACCTCGGCCAGGCTCAGGGAGCCGTCCCGGCCCCGCTCCACCTTGCAGGTGCCCGCCGCTTCCAGGTCGGCGCGGTCGATCAGGGGCTTGCTGGCCAGGACCACAAGGCGCTGCACCGCGTTGCCCAGCTCGCGCACGTTGCCCGGCCAGTGATACTTGGTCAGGGCCTCCAGGGCCCGGGGAGTGAAGCCCCGCACCCGGGTGGGGGCCAGGTAGCGGAAGCGCTCCAGAAAATGCTCGGCCAGGATGGGCACGTCCTCGGGCCGCTCCCTGAGGGGCGGCAGGTGGATCTGCACCACGTTGAGCCGGTAGAAAAGATCCTTGCGGAATGCGCCGTCGGCCACGGCCAGGGTCAGGTCCTGGTTGGTGGCGGCGATTAGCCGGGTGTCCACCCGGATAACCCGGTTGCTGCCCACCTTGCAGATGGCCCGCTCTTCCACCGCCTTTAAAAGCTTGGCCTGAATCTCCAGGCTGATGTTGCCCACCTCGTCGAAGAACAGGGACCCCCCGCCGGCCAGCTCGAACTTGCCGATCTTGTCGTCCTGGGCCCCGGTGAAGGAGCCTTTGACGTGGCCGAAAAGCTCGGACTCGAACAGGGTGGGCACCAGGGTGGAGCAGTCCACCGGCACGAAGGGGTTGCCGGCCCGGCTGGAGTGCTCGTGCAGCAGGCGGGCCAACAGGCCCTTGCCGGTGCCCGACTCGCCGGTGAGCATCACCGTGGTGTCGGTGGGGGCCACCTTGAGGGCGGTCTCCATGACCTGGGCCATGGCCCGGCTGCCGTGGATGAGCCGAGTCATGGCGGTGCGCCGCTCCAACTCGGCCTTGAGGTAGGCGTTCTCCAACTCCAGGCGACGCTTCTCGCCGGCCTTGTCTACCGCCTGGCGCAGCTCCTCCGGGGTGAAGGGCTTGGCCACGTAGTCGAAGGCCCCCAGCTTCATGGCCTGCACCGCCGTGGCGATGGAGCCGTGGCCGCTGATGATGATCACCACCGCCTCTGGGTCCTGCTCGCGGATGTGGCGCAAAACGGTGAGCCCGTCCATGTCGGGCATGCGCAGGTCTAGTAGCACCACGTCGTAGGCCCAGCGGCTGAGCAGGGCCAGGCCCTGACGGCCGTTTTCGGCCATCTCCACCTCGTGGCCCACCCGCCTTAGGGTTTCCTGGCAGGCGTCGCGCATGGTGAAGTCGTCGTCTATCACCAAGATCTTGAGATTTTTTGAAACCAAAATGCTTGTCCAGACGCCTTGTCAGGCCTACCCCATGGTCTATTTCCGCTTGTTACAGTTTTTACATTCCCCTTTATCGGGTGTCAACCGAGAGCTGTTCAAGTAGGCTCGGCATTGACACTTTCGCGGTTTGGGTCTAGTTTTGGCAATATCCGGCTACCCATGGATTCCCCAAGAAAGCGGCAGACATGAGCGAATCTTACGCAGCCCTGCATACCGACTTCTACCAGATCACCATGGCCGCGGTTTATCACCGGCGGGGCATGAACGGCCAGGCCACCTTCAGCCTGTTCGCCCACGACCTGCCCGCTCAGCGGGGCTACATCCTGGCCGCCGGGTTGGCCGACGCACTGAAGTACCTGAGCGAGTTCCGCTTCACCCCCGAGGAGGTGGACTATCTGGGCTCGCTCAACCGCTTTGAGCAAAGCTTTTTGGACATGCTGGCCGGGCTCCGCTTCAGCGGCGAGGTTTGGGCCCTGCCCGAGGGCACGGTGTGTTTTGCCGGCGAGCCTCTTTTGGAAGTCACCGCCCCGCTCATCGAGGCCCAGCTGGTGGAGACCCGCCTGATCCAGCTCATCAACCTGCACTCCACCCTGGCCAGCAAGGCGGCCCGCTGCGTGCAGGCCGCCGACGGGCGCACCTGCGTGGACTTCAGCCTGCGCCGCACCCAGGGCCGCGAGGCCGGTTGGGCCGCGGCCCGCTCCTCGGCCATCGCCGGGTTCACCGGCACCAGCAACGTGGAGGCCTCCCAAGCCCTGGGCACCATCCCCGTGGGCACCATGGCCCATGCCTTCGTGGAGGCCTTTGGCGACGAGCTGGCCTCTTTCCGGGCCTTTGCCGAGACCTTCCCCAATGGCACCGTGCTGTTGGTGGACACCTACGACAGCGTGGAAGGCCTGCACCAGGCGGTGCAGATCGCCGGTGAGTTGCGGGAAAAGGGCAAGCGCCTGGTGGGGGTGCGCCTGGACTCCGGCGACCTGGTGGGCATGAGCCGCCAGGCCCGCCAGATGCTCGACGACGCCGGTCTGGAAGAGACCAGGGTGGTGGTCTCGGGTAGCCTGGACGAGTTCCGCATGGCCGAGCTGGTTAGCCAGGGGGCCATGGTGGACGTCTTCGGGGTGGGCACCAAAATGGGCTCCTCGGCCGACGCGCCCTACCTGGACCTGGCCTACAAGCTGGTCACCTACGACGGCCGCCCCACCCTGAAGCTCTCCACCGGCAAGGAGACCTGGGCCTGCCCCAAGCAGCTCTGGCGCACCCTGGACACCGACGGGCGCATCGCTGGCGACGTGCTGGGCCTGCGCGGCGAGAAGTTCGACGGAGAGCCCCTGCTAAGGCAGGTCATGGCCGGGGGCAAACCCGTCGACCCGGTTCCCGACTGGCGGGACGCCCAGAAGCGCTTCGGCGAGCAAAAGGCCACCCTGCCCGAAGCCTGCCTGCGCCTGCTGGACCCGCGCCCCCTGGGCATCACCCCCAGCGAGGAATTGCGGAAGGTGCAGCAGCAGGCCCGCCAGGCCGCCCTGCGCCGCGGCAAACTCCACTCCTAGCTGTTTTTTCACCTCCTATCCCGGCCGCCAGGTTTTTTGCTACCCTGTAACTAGGGGGAGCGACCTAGCACTGCTGCTTGGGAGGGCCGCCATGAGCATTATCACCATATCAGGCGAGATGGGTTCCTTGCGCGACGAGCTGGCGGAGGATATCTGCCGGCGCGGAGGGTTGGAGTGCGTCGACCGCCGCACCCTGATGGAGGCGGTGGCCGGCCTGGTGGACATGTCCCGCGACGAGCATCAGCTTCTGGCCGAGCAGGGACCCGCCCTGTTGGACCTGAACCACCGCCGCCGCCGGGTGTTCGCCGCTTTCCTGGAATCCGTGGTCTTGCAGTACGCACAGCGGGCCAGGGCGGTGCTGGTGGGCCGGGGGGCCAACCTGCTTTTGCGCGACGTGCCGGGGGTGCTGCGGGTGCGCACCGTCAGCCCCCTGGAGATAAGGGCCCAGCGCCTGGCCCGCCAGGAAGGCCTGGGCATGGACCGGGCTCGCCAGTTGGCCACGGTGGTGGACCAGCAGCGCCGGGCCTACATAGCCCACGTCTTCGGGGCCGACTGGTCCTCGCCGCTCAGCTACGACCTGGTCTTGAACATGGGACGGCTGTCCCTGGAGCAGGCGTCCACCACGGTGCTGGATTTGGCGGCCCACGCCGAGTTCGACCTTAGCGCCGAGAGCCGCCGTCTGCTGGCCGACACGGTGCTGGCCTCGCGGGTGCGCCGGGAACTGGTGGCCGATATGGACCTGCACGCCCTGGAGGTGCACTGCGACGGGGGCGTGGCGGTGCTCACCGGCTACGCGGCGGACCAGCAGGGGGTGAACCAGGCCAAGGAGTTGGCCGCCACGGTGGACGGGGTGAGCCGGGTGGAGTCGCGCCTGGAGGTGTCGCCCACCATGAGCAAGTTCCTGCCCTAGCCTACTGATTCGGGGATTTTTGCTCCGGCTGGTCCTGGGGCGCGGGCGTCTTGTCCTGGGTCTTGGCCTTTTTCTCCTCGCGGAAAAAGTCGAAGTCCCTGGTGAAAACGAAGTCCACCCCGTTGTCGCGGGTGTCGCCGATGGTGCTCTCGATGGCGAAATATCTGGTGAAGCGGTATTCCAGCCCCACGTTCTGTCCGCCGTAGGGCCCCAGGTTCTGGCGGTAGCGCAGGTACAAATTTTCATTCAGGTACTTGCCTGCCTCCAGGGAGGACCCGGTGGAAGGCGCGTTGTGCACCGTGACCACGTCGGGGCTCAGGTCCGCGCCGAAAAGCCTGGTCATCTCCTTTTGCCCCGCCTGGCCCAACAGGGCCAACGCCTGGGCCGAAAGGTCCTTGCTCTGGCCCTTGTTCAGATCCTTGGCGGGCCGCCCAAAGATAATGGTGCTCAGTATATCGGCCTGGCTCATGGGAGGCAGGGAGTTCAGACTGATCACCGGGTTGTTGGCGGTGCCCCCCACCTCCACGAACACGGTGGTGGTGCCCATCTGCAACCTGGCCTCGGCGCTCAGCCTGGGGTTGGGCTGCTTCTTGTCCGCGAAGTCAACCTTGCCCGAGAGCACGTCGAATCGCCGCCCGGACAAGAGGATCAAGCCCTGGGTGATCCTTATCACCCCGCCGAAGATGAGAGGCTGGTTCGGCTCCTTTTTCAGGGTCAAACCGCCGGTGGCCTCCATCCAGCCGTCGTCCAGGGTGATGCGGGTGCGCTGGCCCAGGGAGATTTCCAGGTCCGCCTTCAGGGGGTCCAGGGCGGGCGGCAGGCTGAAGCGCTTGTCCTTGATTTCCAATGGCGGCGGCTTCTGGCCTGGTTTTAGGACCACCACGTCCTCGATCCCCGCCGGGGCCGAGAGCCCCAGGCGCACCCCGATGTCGGACACGCCCACCCGGCCGCTGATCACCGGGTGCTTGAAGTCGCCGGTGACCTCCACCCGGGAGGTAACGTCCATCTGGGCGTAGGTTCCGGCCACCACCAGCAGGTTGTGGCTGGTCAGGCGCAGGTCCAGCGCTCCGGGTCCCTTGAAGGGCAGGCCCAGGCCGCCGCTTATCTCGATGTCGCCGTCGCTCACCGCCCGGGCCCGGTTGATCCTCACCCGGGTCCCCTCTATGGCCAGGTCCAGCTCGATCTTTTCCACCTGCTGGCCGGTGGCGTCAACCACCAGGGAGCCGTCCTTGAGCTTCAGCCATCCGGTCACGGTGGGCTGCTTGAGGGTGCCGCCCACGGTCAGCTCCAGTTGGGCATTGCCCTTCATCTGGCGGATGCCCGGCGCCAGGGAGGCGGCCAGGGCCAGGGGCAGGTCGCGGCCCGTGGCCCGGAGATGGATGCCCTCGCCGGTGGGCTCCCACACCGGGGGGCGCAGGCTCACGCTGAGGCCGGACCAGCCGCTTAGCTCCAGGGCCTGGTGGGAGCCGTAGCTCAACCGGCCCTTGACCGTGATGCGCTCACCGGCGTAATCGGCCGAGAACTGGGCGGTCATGGGCTCCAGGCCTTCCAGCTCCAGGTGGCTAACCTTGCCCTGGATCGTCATCACCGGCTGGCCCAAGGTGCCGCTCACGGTGGCCTTGCCGTCCAGGCGCGAGCGTGGCGGCAGGCTGGTGCCCTGGCCCACCACGTGGTTCATCTTGATGCTGCTCAGCTCCAGGGCGGCCTTTATCTCGCCGGTGTGCTTGAAGTCCCCGGACAGGCTGACCCGCTCTTCGCCCTGCACCAGCTCGAAGCCGCTTACCTTCACTTCTTCGCTGCCCAGGATCATTTGGGCGGTGCCCTTCTGGTCCCAGCGCCCCAAGGCCCCTCGGCGCACCCAAAGGTCGCTCAGGCTGGCCTTGAAGGGCAGCTGGAGCAGGTTTTGGCTGATGAGCTTGAAGCTGATTCCGGTATCCGGCCCCTCGCCCTGCACCAGGATCTCTTCCTTGCCCTCCACGAAATCGGCCCGCACCGCGGCCCGCTCCAGGAATATCTCGCCGGACATCCAACCGGCGGCGGTCATCTGGGCCCAGCCCTTGAGGCGCGGTCCCAGGTTCTTGATGTCGGCCTCCAGGTGCAGCTGGCGGGCCAGGGCGTGGCGGGTGTAGAGCCGCCCCACGCTTAGCTCCACTCTGAGGTCGGGGTGGTCCCAGGGGCCGGTGAGCCGCCCCTTGGCCTCCAGGGCCCCGGACAGGGCCATCGGAGGGGTGAGCTTGGATTCGGTGAGGCGTTGGATAAGCTCGGCCATGTCCGGCACGTTCAGCTTGAAGCGCAGGTTGGCCTGGTCCCAGTGAACCCGGCCCCTGGCGTCCAGGGTGGCCAGGTTGGACTCCAGATGCATCTCCTCCAAACGCCAGTGAGCCCCTTGACGGTGGCCCTTGGCGTGCAGGGAGTCGATCTCCAGGCCCGGCGCGGCTCGGGACTTGTCCAGGTCCAGCTCCAGGGCCAAATCTTCCAACGCGCCCTTGGCCCTGGCTCGGCCGCTCAGCTTGGCTTGGGCCAGACCGGCGGGCAGGGGCAGGTCCAGGCCCGGCGGGAGCGTCAGGTCGTGGAAGGCGGCCTGGGCGTCCAGGGTCAGGGGCTTGGCGCCCCCAGGCAGCTCAAGGCTTCCCTGGGCCTCCACCCGGCCCCAGGGGGCGGCGAGGGTCAAAGCCTGCACCAGGATGCGGTCGCCCTGCAAGCTGGCCTTGGCCTTCAGCGGCCCGGCGCTGAGCTTTTGCCAGGCGGCCCTGTCCAGGTCCAACTCCAGGTTGAGCGGAGTCTCGCCGCCGGGCCAGGCCGGGCTGTCCAGGCTCCAGCCGCCCTCCAGCTTGGCCTGGGCCATGGGCAGGCCCCAGTCGGCCAGGGCCACCTGCTCCAAGCGCCCGCTGAAGGACATGGCCCCGGCCTGGGGCTCCAGCCAGCCGTCCAGCTTCAGGGCCTGGGCGCCTTGGCTCACCTGGCCGCGCAGGGTGATCTTTTGCCATGAGCCCCCGGCGCTGAGCTCCAGGGCCAGGGGGCCGCTGGGCAGGGCGGGCAGGGGCCACTCCAGGGGCAGATCCCCGGCCGCCAAGCGGGGGGCCTTGATGATCGCCTTGAGGCGGTGGGGCGCGGCCAGCGCCACCTCCCCGCTGAGCTCCACCTGGTTGGGGCCGCTGGAGGCCACCAGGCGCTTCAGGGTGAGGCGCTTGGAGTCCAACGCGCTGTCCAGGCTGAGGAACAGCGGCTTGGCCAGGCCCTGTACCGTCAGCAGGCTGCGGCGCAGCTTGGCCCAGGCCTTGAGCCCGCGGGCGTCCAGGACCAAGCCCCCGTCCAGATCAACCTGGGCCACCGATTGCAGCGCGCCCAACTGCCCCCCGGCCTCCAGGCTGCCGCCGGTTATCTTCAGACGTTTGATGCTCAGCGCCAGGCCCATGTCTCCCCCATCGTCCGGGGGCAATGGCAGGGGCAGGCTGACCCGGGGCCGCACCGCGGTGAGGGAGTTGATCCTGATGCGTCCGCCCAACAGGGACAGCAGGTTGTAGGACAGCTCCAGGCGCTCCACCTCGATGACCTTGCGCCCCTGGTGGGTCAGGCTCAGGCCCTTGGCCGTGGTGTTGAACAGCAGGCTGCCCTCCAGGCTACCGATCTCCATCTCGGCCCCGGTGGCCTGGGCCACCTGGGACTTGATCTGGTCCACCAGCCAGGCGCGGAAGGCGTCGCTGCGCCCCACCGCCCAGGCCCCGGCCAGCAACAGGGCCAGGGCCAGAAAGGCGATGCCCAGAGCCGCCCAAAGGCCGTGTATTTTGCCCCGCAGCATCAGAACGCCTGCCCCACGCTGAGGTAGACCGCGTAGCGGTCGAAGGGCTCGCCCGAGGGCGGGTTGAGCTGGTAGCCGATGTCCAGGCGGATGGGCCCCACCGGGGTGTTGTAGCGCAGGCCGAAGCCGGTGGTGTAGCGCAGGCTGCCGAAGGTGTCCTCCACCCGCTCCCAGGCGTTACCGGTGTCCAAAAACACCACCCCGCCCAGGGCGTCGTAGATGGGGAAGCGCACCTCCAGGCTGCCCACGGCCATGGAGGCCCCGCCCAGGGGCTTGCCGCTGTTGTCCAGGGGGCCCAAAAGCTGGTAGGGGTAGCCGCGCACCGAGTCCGCCCCGCCGGGGAAGAAGCGCCGGATCAGGGGCACCCGGTCGGTGCCGGGCAGGGCCCAGACCACCCCGGCCTGGGCCCGGGCGGCCAGGTACCAGTTTTCCCAGGGCAGGGGCAACACATGGCGCAGGTCGGCCTCGGCCCGGATGAACTCCACTTCCGATCCGATTCCCTTGAGGGCGTTTTCCACCTCCAGGCGGCCATAGGTGCCCTTGGTGGCGTCCAGGAAGGAGTCCCGGCTGTCGAAGATGAGGCCCACCGGGATGGAGGAGATGAAAAAGGTCTGCTTTTCGTAGGCCGGGTCCGGCACGTGGGTCTTCAGCTCCCGGAGTTGGTCCCGCTCCATGTTGTAGCCCGCGTACCAGGACCATTCCTTGTCCACCACGTATTCCAGGGCCGGGTTGACGAACAGGCGGTTGTTGATGTAGGCCTCGGTGTCTCGCTGCTCGATGCCCCCCCGGAGCACCAGGGTGGAGCGGCGGTTGAGCAGGTAGGGCTTTTTCAGGGTGCCCACCAGGCCGGTGTAGATGGAACTGAGCTTGCCCTCGATGGACAGGGTTTCGTTCCAGCCCAGCACGTTGCGGTTCACCTGCTGGATGCGCACCCGGAAGTGGTCCTCGGTGCCCCAGCCCAGGCCAAGCTGGATGCTGTGAGGGTCGCGCTCTCGCACCTCCACCAGGATGGGCACCTGGTTGTCCTTGGCCTCCTTGTACAGGGGGCGCAGGGTCACCGAGGAGAAGAAACCGGTGTTGAGTAGGGCCTGCTGGGTCTGCTTGAGGGCGCTGGGGGAAAAGGGCTGGCCCCTGGTGTAGGTGGCCTCGTCCAGGATGAACTTGCGCCCCAGGCTGTGATTGCCCCTGACCTGGCTGTCGCCGAACAAAAAGCGGAGGCCCGGCTCTATCTTGAACAGGATCTCGGCCTGGTTGCGCTCCAAAAAGACCCGCACCTGACCCAAGACCTTGTTGCGGGGCCGGGCCTGGTCCGCGAAAAACTTGGCGATGTCCTCTTTGGTCTGCTCATAGCGGTCGAGCAAGAAGCGCTGCCCCGGCTGCAGGACCAGGAGCTTTTTTACGTCATCTTCCCACAAGCGGCGGGCTTGGTCGTCGCTCCAGACCAAGGTGGTCTTCTCCACCGTGGTGGGCGGCCCCTGCTTGGCGGTGAAGATCAGTCGGAGGGTCCGGTTCGCTTCGTTGCGGTCCTCGGTGGCGGTCACCTCGGCGTTGAAATAGCCCTGCTCCTGAAACAGGACCTTGAGGCGGCGCACGTCGCCCGCTACCTTGAAGGAGTCGTAGGGCTCGTTCTGGCGCAAGGCCAAGGCCGCGGCGGCCTTGCTCTCCACCACTTCCGCCGCCTGGGAGGGGCTGACCGCCTCGAATCCCCGGAAGCTGATGCCGCTGATGCGCCAGGGGGAGGTGGCTTTGGGGGCCTGAAGGTCGAAGCTGTCCACGGGGTCCATGTCGTCGACGGCCCTGGAGACGGCGGCCGGGCACAAAATCAGCGCCGCCGCCAAAACTATGGTGAGCAACTTGCCCATAAACATTGATGATATGCTATCAATGCCGGAGCAACAAGCGGGCGCTCCAAATGAACTTGCCCTCACGCGGCGGTCGGAGCGGCCCTGAAGGCGGCGACGGGAGCATCAGCGGATATGGAACAAGCGCAAACCGACCCCCAAGTGCTTCAGGCCCTGGGCCGGGTGGAGACATATCCCCACCCGGTGGAGTCCATCGAGCACCTTCAGACCCATATAAGCCACATCTTTCTCACCGGCCCCATGGCCTACAAGCTAAAGAAGCCGGTGGACCTTGGCTTCCTGGATTTTCGCGGCCTGGAGGAACGCAAGCGGTTTTGCCTGGAGGAGCTTAGGCTGAACCGCCGCCTGGCCCCGGCGATATACCTTCAGGTGCTGGCCGTGGTGCGCCGCGATGGCGGCCTGGCCCTGGCCCCTTGGGAGCAGCCCGGCGGGGAGGTGCTGGAGTATGTGGTCCAGATGGTCCAGATGGACCAGGAGCGCATGATGGACCGCCTGCTGGACCAGGGAGCGGTGACCCCGGAGCAGGTGTGCGACCTGGCCCGCCTGCTGGCCCGCTTCTACGCCTCTGAGCCGGGCGGGCCCCAGGTGTCCTTTGCCGGGCGGCCCTCCCAGGTGCGTCTGAACGTTGAGGAAAACTTCCGCCAGACCGAGGACTACCAGGGCATATGCGTAAGCCCCCGGCGCTGGCGGGCGGTGCGGGACTACAGCCTGGGCTTTCTGCGGGAGCACCGGGAGCTGTTCAAGCAGCGGGTGGCCCAGGGCCGGGTGGTGGACGGCCACGGCGACCTGCACTCTGGCAACATCAACCTGCCGGGGGACGGCCCGCCCATCGTCTTCGACTGCATCGAGTTCAACCAGCGCTTCCGCTGGCAGGACGCGGCCTGCGACCTGGCTTTTTTGGCCATGGACCTGGACCACCACGGCCGCCGGGACCTGCGCGAGGTGCTGGTGAGCGAATACATCACCGCCGGCGGCGACCGCGATCTGCTCAGGGTGCTGGATTTCTACATGTGCTACCGGGCGGTGGTGCGGGCCAAGGTCTACGGCTTCATGCACGAGGACCCCGGCTTGGAGCTGGCCGAGCGCTTCCGGGACCTGGGGCGGGCCCGCTCCTATTTCCGCCAGGCGGCGGGCTACGCCGGGGGCGAGCCGCCTTATTTCCTGGTGTGTTTCATGGGCCTGATGGGCACCGGCAAGAGCTATCTGGCCAAGCTGCTGGCCCAGGCCACCGGCTGGCCCCGCCTCAGCTCGGACGTGGTGCGCAAGCAGCGGGCTGGCATGAGCCCCGGCCAGGCCAGCCGCGACGCCTGGGGCCAGGGGCTCTACGGCCCCTCGGCCACCACCGACACCTACGAGGCCCTGGCCCGGCGGGCGGGCTCGCGCCTGGAGATGGGCGGCAGCGTCATCGTGGACGCCTCCTTCACCCATGAATCCTGGCGGGAGCGCTTCTTGGAGCTGGCCGCGGGGCAGGGGGCCACGCCGCTGTTGGTGGAGGTGCACGCCTCGCCCCAGGTGGTGGCCGAGCGCCTGGCCCGGCGTGAGGCCGAAGGCAGCTCGCCCAGCGACGGCCGTCTGGAGCTGGTGGCGGCCCAGGCGGCCAGTTGGCAGGAGGTGGGCCCCCAGGCGGCGGAGCACCTGCTGCGGGTGGACGGCGGGGCCGGGGCCGAAGCCAAAATGGCCATGCTGATTGCCAGGTTGGATGAGCTGGGATACATTCCTGAAAACCACATAGAGGACTGAGCATGGACTGGACTGGGCGGCAACAGGAGCGTTTGGCCACGGCCCGGGGCGACGCCCCGGCGGATCTGGTGTTCACCGGCGGCAAGGTGGTCAACCTGTTCACCGGCGCGTTGGAAGAGGTTGACGTGGCGGTGCGCCTGGGCCGGGTGGTGGGCCTGGGCTCCTACCAGGGGCGGCGCACGGTGGACCTGGGGGGGGCCTTTCTCTGCCCGGCCTTCATGGAGGGGCACATCCATGTGGAGTCCAGCCTTTTGGCCCCGGCGGAGTTGGCCAAGGCCATGGTCCCCCACGGCACCTGCGCCCTGGTGGGCGACCCCCACGAGATCGGCAACGTGCTGGGCCTGGCCGGGGTGGAGGCCATGCTTGCCGCCAGCCGGGACCTGCCCATGGAGTTTTTCTTCATGGCCCCCTCCTGCGTTCCCGCCACTCCCCTGGAGGATTCGGGCGCGGACCTGGAGGCCGGGGATTTGGAGCGCCTGGCCCGCCACGGGCGGGTGCTGGGCCTGGCCGAGATGATGAACTTCCCCGGCGCGGCGGGCGGCGATCCCGGCGTGCTGGCCAAGCTCAGGGCCTTCCGCCACCGGCCCATGGACGGCCACGCCCCCCTGCTGGGCGGCAAAGCGCTCAACGCCTATCTCACCGCCGGTCCCCAGAGCGAGCACGAGGCCACCCTGCGCTCCGAGGGGGCGGAAAAGCTGGCCCGGGGCATGTGGCTGATGATCCGCCAGGGCACCAGCGCCAAGAACCTGGACGAGTTGATCCCCCTGGTAAACCCGGTCACCGAGCGGCGCTGCCTGTTGGTCAACGACGACCTCCAGGCCGACACCCTGGCCCAGCGGGGCCACCTGGACCATCTGCTGCGCCTGGCCGTGGGTCATGGGGTGGACCCCATCAGCGCCCTGCGCATGGTCACCCTCAACCCGGCCCGGCGCTTCGGCCTGCCCCGGCGGGGGGCGGTGGCTCCCGGCTGGCGGGCCGACCTGGTGGTGCTGGATGACCTCAAGAGCTTTAAGGTGCGCCAAGTCTATCACGGCGGCGAACTGGTGGCCCAGGACGGCAAGTGCCTGCACCCCTGCGCCACCGCCTTCCCCGACGTGGCCAGAAACACCATGCGCCTGGCTCCCCTGGTGGCCCAGAGCTTCCAGGTGAAGGCGGGCGGCCCTCAGGCGCGGGTCATCGGCCTGCTGGAGGACCAGCTCATCACCGAGAGCCTGGTGGAGGACACCCCGCAAAAAGACGGCCTGTTGGCCGCCGACGCCTCGCGCGATCTGGCCCGCCTGGCGGTGGTGGAACGCCACCAGGCCAGCGGGCGCATCGGTTTCGGCCTGGTCAAGGGACTGGGCCTTCGCGAGGGGGCCCTGGCCAGCACCGTGGCCCACGACAGCCACAACCTCATGGTGGCGGGCATGGATGACGTCTCCATGCTCACTGCGGCCCGGCGCTTGAAGGAGTTGGGCGGCGGCTGGGTGGTGACTCGGGGCGAGCAGGTCCTGGCCGAGCTGCCCTTGCCCCTGGCCGGGCTGATGAGCGACCAGCCCTTGGACACGGTGCTGGCCGGGCTGAAAGATCTTGGCGCGGCCGTGGGCAAGGTCTGCTCCCACCCCGATCCCTTCATGCCCATATCCTTCCTGGCCCTGCCGGTGATACCCCATCTCAAGATCAGCGACCGGGGGCTCATCGACGTGGACGCCTTCGCCCCGGTGGAGCTGTTCACCAAATAGTGGCCGCGTCCCCAGGCATAAAAGGCCCCCGCACCCAGGCCGAACTTAGCGCCTGGCTGGAGCTGGCGGGCCGGGGCGAAGACGCTGCGCCCCGGGAAGCCCGCCGTGCCCTGGCCCTTTGGTGCGTGGCCGACCCCAAGGCCTTGGGCCGGGTGCTGCGCCTGCTGCCCCGGGTTTCGCCCCAGGCCAGGGAGTGGGCCGGGCTGTGGCTCTTCGCGCCCGAGGCGGCCGACGAGCTTCCCCTACGCCGGTGCCTGCTGGCCGAGTTGGACGGATTCATGGACCTGGCCGCCCGTTTGCCCGAGCCCTGGCTGGAGGACGGCCTGGCCGAGCTTGTCCACTCCATGGGTGGCGCGCCCCTGCGGCGGCTGCTGAGTTTGGCCCAGGAGCAGGCCTGGGCCCGGCGGGTGGTGGCCCTGCTGCCGCGCGATGCCCGCCTGCCCGGCGGGGGCACTCCCGAGGCGTGGCTGGCCCGGCAACGCCTGGGCCGGAGCCAAGCCCACGGCATAGGCCGCCTGGCCCGTGCCGGGCGCTGGCAGGCCCTGGCCCAGGAAGGCCGTCACGCCCTGACCCTGGCCCAGGCCGCGGTTGGGGACGCTCCCGCCGCCGCCCAAGCCGAACCCATGGCCTGGCCCGCGGGTCCCCAGGCTCTAACCACCCTGGAGGCCATGGCACGCCTCACCGCCCGCGAGGGCCAGGCGGCCTACGAGGTGGCCCGCCGGGCCTCCCAGGACCTGGGACGCGTGGTGTTGCTTCTGGGAAACGCCTCCCTGGGCGGGCCGCCCCTGTGGGCCGCGCCCGGCCCCTGGCAACAGGCGGCGGGCGAGGAGCTGGCCGCCGGTCCCCTGCCCAAGCCTCCCGCCGAGGCGGTGCGCCGTTTGGCCTGGCTGCGGGCCCACCGCCTGGGCAGCGGGGCCTTGCTCAGCGCCCTGTGGCGGGCGCGGGTAGCCTGCCATCTGGCCGGGCGCGGGCTGCGCCGCTGGAAGGCGCTGGCCGAGGAGGCCGCGCCTTTTCTCAAGCTGCGCGATCGGGCCGCCCTGGCCCAGGGCAGTCTGGGGCTCTCCCTGGAGGGGCCGCCTTGGCCCCAGGCCATGGAGCGGGCCGAGGCCGCCCTGGCCCGTTGCCGTGGATTGGAGTCCCGGGGCCGGGCGGCGCTCCGGCTCTTCTACGGTCTGGCCGCCCAGGGGCGCGCGCCTTTGGTGCTGCCCTGGGCCGACAAGTTCGTGGCCTCCACGGCCAAGGGTGGGGACCATCTTTACCTGGTGCACCTGGCCGCCCTGCTGGCCGGGCTGGACCCGCCGCCCCTGCTGCTGCTCATCGACCAGACCACCCACCCCGGCTTCCCCTCCCTCACCCAGGTGCTGGCCCGGGCCATGCAGCGCCGCCCCGGCCTGGTGCTCAGGGGGGTGGGCTCCTTTGCCGGGGAGCCAGAGCCCCGCGACCTGAGCAAGGCCGTGTTGCGGGCCGCCCGGGGAGCCCATGTGGTGGCTCTGCGCCCCACGCCGGGCGAGCATCACGAGGCCTCCCTGGCCGCCCACGCCCTGGGCCAAGACCAGGGCCGCCCCCTGACTCCGGCCAGCCGTGACGGCGCGGCCCAGCTTTTGGCCGGAACCGCCCTGGCCGCCCTGACCGACTTCGGCTCGCCCATGGGCGAGCGCGAGCCGCCCCCCTGGTTGCTCACCGATCAGGGCTTCGCTCCCCTGGGGGCCTGGCTGCGGGGCCGGGTCATGGCCCTGGCCGGGTGCGCGGAGCCCCGGGCAAGGCGCTGGCGGCGCTACCGGGATTTGGCCAACCTGGCCTAGACCGGCCTAAGTCCTTGGTTTGCAACGCCTGGAGAGGGATGTTAAGCTGCCTCAAGATTGGTGGAGGACGGCTTGGCGCGTAAAAAAGAACAGGACTGGTTCAGCGAGACCGACCGGAAAATCCTGGCCTGGATGTGGCGCACAGGCCACCCCTGGGGCGGTCTGAAGCGCTATCTGCTGGGCTCGCTCAAGGTGGCCTACCTTTCGTTGCGCAACTCCTACCTGGACCGCCTTCCCTTCCAGGCCAACGCCCTGACCTTCATCACCCTGCTGGGCCTGGTGCCCGCCCTGGCCATCAGCTTTTCCCTGGCCAAGGGCCTGGGCTTCGCCGACTCCCTGGAAGGGCTGATCATCAACGAGTACACCGCCAGCCAGGCCGAGGTGCTCAAATACATCATCCACTACGTGCAGAACACCAAGGTGGGGACCCTGGGCATGGTGGGCTTGGCCATGTTGGTGCTTACCTTGGTGCTCACCCTGTCCAGCGTGGAAGAGACCTTCAACCGCATCTGGGAGGCCCCCCACAGCCGCTCCTGGCCCCGCAAGTTCACCGACTACCTTTCGGTGCTGGTGATCTGCCCCCTGCTGGTCTTGTCCGCCACCGCCTCCTGGGCGGGCATCGCCTCCCATTCGGTGGTGCAGTGGGTGCTGGAAACCCCCTGGCTGGGGCCGGTGGCCGCCCAGAGCTTCAAGCTGGCCCCCCTGCTCATCCTGGTGGCCGCCTTCGTATTCCTTTACCTCTTCCTGCCCAACACCAAGGTGCCCTTTGTCTCGGCCCTGTTGGCCGGGGTGGTCACGGCCATCCTGTGGTGGACGGTGCAGAGCATCTACATCAAGTTCCAGTTGGGGGTGTCGCGCTACAACGCCATCTACGGAGGCTTCGCCTCCTTGCCCCTGTTCATGGTCTGGCTCCAGGTGAGCTGGCAGGTCTTGTTGTTCGGGGCCGAGCTGGCCCACGCCCACAACCTGGTGTCCAAGGGCACCCCGCCCAAGGACGTGGCCTACCGCCTCAACCCGGCCCAGCGCGAGGCCCTGGCCCTGGGCATAATGCAAAAGGCCGCCCGCCGCTTTCAGGCCGGGGACGACCCCTGGTCGGTGGCCCAGTTGGCCAAGGAACTCAGGGTTTCCAAGGGCGAGGTGTGGAGCGTGGTGGACGATCTGGTCTCCGCCGGGCTCCTGGCCGAGCTGAACCAGGAGGGCCTGGTGTTGCCCGGCCGCACCCTGGACAACCTGCTGGTGTGCGAGGTGCTGGCCGCGGTGCGGGGCAGCCTGGACGAGGGCCGCGAAGCCCTGGAGGCCCCCGAGGACCCGGCCCTGTTGACCCTGATGGGCAAGGTGCTCCAGGCCGAGGAAAAGGCCCTGGGCCGTCTGCGCCTGTTGGAGGTGGCCGAAATACCCACACCGGAGGCCAAGGCCTCTTGCAGCACCAGCACCCCCTCCCAGGAGAAATCATGAGCGGTATGCTGACCCCAGAGGGGGTTGCGCCGGGCAGCCCCGGCGCTTTGGAGCGGATTTCCCGGCGGTTCAAGCTGACCTGGTCTGAGGTGGGGGTGGGCACCCACCGTTTGGAACTGCCCGAGTTGGCCGACCCCTCGGCCTACATCGATGAGCGGGTAAGCCAGGGGCACTACGGCCTCACCGAGCTTCCCTACTGGACCAAGCTGTGGCCCGCGGCCATGGTCCTGGCCCAGTTCGCCCTGCGCCTAAATAAGGGCGAAGGCCCCGTCCTGGAACTGGGGGCAGGGCTGGGCCTGCCCGCCCTGGTGGCCGCCGCGGGCGGGCGTCCGGCGGTTATCACCGACCTGGACCCCGACGCCCTGGAGTTCGCCCGGGCGGCGGCGGAAAAAAACAACCTGGGCGAGTTGGTTGAGGTCTCCTCCCTGGACTGGGAGGCCCCGGACAGCGAGTTTGGCGCTTTCACCACCATCCTGGGGGCCGAGGTGCTCTACCACCCCCCCATCTACCCCACCCTGGTGGGGCTGCTGGGCCGATTGCTGGCCCCCGGCGGCACCGCCTTCATCAGCCACCAGGAGCGCCCCTTTGCCATCGCCTTTTTCGACCTGGCCCAGGAGCGCTTCACGGTGCGCCGCACCACCAGCCGAATTGCCGGGGAAGACGAACCGGTTACGGTTTATCTTTACGCTCTCACCGCCAAACAAGCCGCTTAGAGATTAGGCGGCTGCGCCAGCTGCCCGTGGGCTGTGTTGCCGGCGTCGCTTAGACCTCGGCGTATTACCAATACGCCTGCGGTCTGCGCTCGCCGGGCGCCTTGCCCACGAACACCTGGCTGTGCCGCTGGCCATCGGGTATGGGATAAATCGAAAAACTTACTGGAAATTGAATGACGGGCGGGCGGCTCAGTCCAGCAGGCGCAGGATGTCCTTGAGCTCGTCCTTGAGCTGGCCCAGTTCGGGAGGTCCCTGCTTGGACGGGGTCTGCTCCAGCTCGGCCAGGCGCTTGCGGGCCCCGGCGATGGTGTAGCCCTCGTCGTGCAGCAGGCGCTTGATAATGAGCAGGGTCTCCATGTCGGGCTTGCGGAACAGGCGCTGGCCGCTGGCCGCGCGCACCGGCTTGAGCTGTGGGAAGGAGTCCTCCCAGTAGCGCAGCACATGGGTCTGGGTGCCCAAAAGGTGGGCCACCTCGCCGATGCGCAGATAAGGTTTGTCAGGAATCTTGGTGGTCACCGTTACTCCCCGCGGTTACGGCGACTATATCACGTTCGGGCTCACGCGCGCAGGGTGGCTCCGAAGCTTTTCATCAATTCGTCCACCAAAGCCTGGTAGCCCGGAGTGACCTCCTCCTCGGTGAGGGTGCGGTCCTCGGCGCGGTAGGTGAAGCGCAGGCCCAGGGACTTTTGGCCCTTGTCCAGGGGCTTGCCCCGGTACACGTCGAAGATCTCCACCGATTGCAGCCAGGGGTCGTCGTAGGTGCGGGCCTGGGCCAGCATTTCCCCGGCGGGCAGGGCCTCGGCCACCACCAAGGCCACGTCGCGCACCAGCTCGGGAAAGCGCGGCAGATGGGCGTAGACCTTCTCGCGGGGCACCAGGTCGGCCAGGCGGTCGAAGTGCGCGTCCAGCAGGTACACCGGGCGGTCCAGGTCGAAACCCTTGGCCACCCGGTTGTCCAGGCGGCCCAACTCGCCCAACACCTCGCCGTTGATGGTGATTCGGCACCACTCGGCCGGGTCCAGGTAGGGCGGGGCCTCGCCGCCGGTCTCGAAGGCCATGCCGGTCAGGTCCAGGGCCTCGGCCAGGTACTGGGCCACGCCCTTGACGTGGCTCAGGCCCACCGGTTGCTCACCGGCCCACCAGGAGGCCGGGGCCATGAGCCCGCTGAGCACCACGCCCAAACGGAAGCTTTCCTCGGGAAGCGGCTGTCCCTCCTGGGCCACGAACACCCGCCCGATCTCAAACAGCCCCACGTCCAGCACCCGGTGGGCCAGGTTGCGCGCCGCCGAGGCCAACAGGCCCGGCAGCAGGCTGGTGCGCAGCTCGGATTGCTCCTCGCTCAGGGGGTTTATGAGCTTCACCGTGCGGCGGCGGTAGTCGCCGGCCTCCAGGGCCAGGCGGTCGGCGGCCTTGGGGTGCTCGAAAGAGTAATTGATGGCCTCGTCCAGGCCCTGGGCGGCCATGGCGTCCCGGGCCAGGGCCCGCACCCGCTGGGGCCAGGGGCGCGCCAAAGCGCCGATCTCGGCCTGGGGCAGGCGCGAGGGGATGTTGTTGAAGCCCACCATGCGGGCCACCTCTTCGGTGAGGTCAACCGGGCGCTCCAAATCGGTGCGCAGGGCTGGTGGCTCGGCCACGATGCTGTCCTCGTCGGGCCCGTCGCTCACGGCGAGGCCCAGGCGCTCCAGCTGGCCCTTGACCTGCTCCTTGGTCAGGGGCAGGCCCAGGTAGCGGGAGGTGCGGCTGATGCTCAGCGGAATTCGCGGGGCCTGGTAGGGCACGGGGTACACGTCGATGATGCCCGCGGCCACCTTGCCGCCCGCCAGCTGGTCCATGAGCATGGCCGCCCGGCTGTTGGCCCTGGCGCAGCCCTCCAGGTCGATGCCCCGCTCGAAGCGGTAGCTGGCCTCGGTGGACAGGCCCAGGCGCTTGGAGGTGCGCCGGACGGTCAGGGGATCGAAGAAGGCGCTTTCGATGAGCACCTCGGTGGTGTCGTCGGTGACCTCGCTGTTGAGCCCGCCCATCACCCCGGCCAGGCCCACCGCCTTTTCGGCGTCGCAGATCATCAGGTCCTGGGCGTTCAGGGTGCGTTCCTGGCCGTCCAGGGTCACGAACTTCTCGCCCTCGGAAGCCATGCGCACCACGATCTTGGCCCCGCCCACTTCGGAGAAGTTGAAGGCGTGCAGGGGCTGTCCCAGCTCCATGAGGATGTAGTTGGTCACGTCCACCACGTTGCTGATGGGCCGGATGCCGCAGGCCATGAGCCGGTCGCGCATCCAAAGTGGCGAGGGGCCGATCTTGACCCCCTTGACCAGGCGCCCGGTGTAGCGCGGGCAGGCCTTGGCGTCCAGGACCTCTATCACCGCCTGGCCTTCGATGCCCGGCTGCTGCTCGCTGGGCTCGCAGGGGGGCAGCTTCAGTTCGGCGCCCACCAGGGCGGCCACGTCCCGGGCCACGCCCAGGATGGACAGGGCGTCGCCCCGGTTGGGGGTGATGGAAATCTCCAGCACCTGGGTTTCCAGCTCCAGCACCTCGGCCAGCAGCAGGCCCGGCTCCAGGCCGGGGTCCAGGACCATCAGGCCGCTGTGGTCGTCGCTGAGCCCCAGGTCACGCTCGGAGCAGAGCATGCCGCAGCTCTGGACCCCGCGAATCTTGACCTTGCTGACCTCCTGGCCGTCCTCGCCCAACTTGGCGCCCAGTTGGGCCAGCGGGGTGATCATGCCCACGGTGAGGTTGGGCGCGCCGCACACCACCGTCTCGGTGCGGCCGCCGCCGCAGTCCACCGTGGCCAGGCGCAGGCGGTCGGCGTTGGGGTGGGGGGCCACCTCCACGAGCTTGGCGGTGATGACTTTATTGAGGCCGCTGTGGCGCTCGATGACGCCGTCCACCTCCAGGCCGGAGTTGGTGAGGAGGTCGGAAAGCTCCTGGGCGGTGAGGTCGCAATCGACCATCTCCCGCAGCCATTTCAGCGGTACCAGCATCTAAAAGTCTCCTAAAACTGGCGGAGGAAGCGCAGGTCGTTGTCGTAGAACAGGCGGAGGTCGTCGATGCCCCAGCGAAGCATGGCGATGCGCTCTATGCCCATGCCAAAGGCGAAGCCGGTGACCTTGTCCGGGTCGTAGCCCACGTTCTTGAAAACGTTGGGGTCCACCATGCCCGAACCCAGGATCTCCAGCCAGCCGGTGTGGCTGCACACCCGGCAGCCCTCGCCCCCGCACACCACGCAGCCGATGTCCACCTCGGCGCTGGGCTCGGTGAAGGGGAAGAAGCTGGGGCGGAAGCGCACCGGCACCTGGGGCCCGAAGATCTGGTGCACGAAGTTGATGAGCACGCCTTTGAGATCGGCCAGGGAGATGTCCTCGCCCACCATCAGCCCCTCCACCTGATGGAACATGGGGGTGTGGGTGGCGTCGGAGTCGCGCCTGAAGGCCTTGCCCGGGCACACGATGCGCAAGGGCGGCGGCTCCTTTTCCATGGTGCGGATCTGGGAGCTGCTGGTGTGGGTGCGCAGCACCACGCCGTCGGACAGGTAGAAGGTGTCCTGCATGTCCCGGGCCGGGTGGTCCGGGGGCATGTTCAGGGCCTCGAAGCAGTACCAGTCCGACTCCACCTCCGGGGTCTCCACCACGCTGAAGCCCATGCGGCTGAAGACCTCCAGGATGAGGCGCTCGGTCTGGGTGATGGGGTGCAGGCGTCCCCGCCGGGGCCGTATGCCCGGCAGGGTCACGTCCACCCCCGGCTTGCCGGATTTGGCGCGGCTCTGGCGCACCAGGTCTTCCGAGGCCTGGTCCAGGGCCGCTTCCAACTCCTGCTTCACCTGGTTGGCCAGTTGGCCGAAGGCCGGGCGCTCCTCGGGAGGCAGGGTGCCGGTTTTGCGCAGCAGTCCGGTCAACAGGCCCTTGCGCCCCAGGAAACGGGTGCGCAACTCACCCAGGGCCGCCTCGTCGGTGGCGGCGGCCAAAAGGGCCAGGGCCTGGTCCTTAAGCTCCAGGAGCTCTTGGCGCATGGCGGAGCCCGCGCCTAGGCGGCTTGCTTGGCCAGCTCCACCACCTTGGCGAAACCGGCGGGGTCGCTGATGGCCAGCTCGGAGAGAACCTTGCGGTCCAGAGCCACCTTGGACTTGTTCAGTCCGTCGATAAATCGGGAATAGCTCAGGCCATGGTCGCGCACCGCGGCGTTGATGCGCACGATCCACAACTTGCGGAACTCACGCTTCTTGACCTTGCGGTCGCGGTAGGCGAAAACCAGGGCGCGCTGCACGCTGTCAACCGCGGTGCGGTACAGTTTGCGGCGGCCACCCACGTAGCCCTTGGCCATCTTGAGCACTTTGTTGCGCCGTTGCCGGGCTTTGAATCCGCGTCTTACTCGAGGCATTTTATATAAGTCTCCCGCGCCGGCCTAAAGATTGGGCAACAGGCGCTTGATTCCCCGTTCGTTGGTCTTGTCCACCAAGGCGCTCTTGCGCAGGCCGCGTTTGCGCTTGGTGGTCTTGCTGGTCAATATGTGGCTTGCGTAAGCCTTGTTGCGCTTGATGCGCCCGCTGCCGGTGACCTTGAATCGTTTGGCCGCCGCGCGGTTGGTCTTGATCTTGGGCATGATTTGCTCCGTACCCTAGCCCGGGGGGCTTAGTTGCCCGCCTTGGGCGTAATAAAAACATGCATGAACCGGCCTTCCATGCGGGCGTCGCCGTCCGCCTGGCCCACATCGGCCAAGTCTTCGACCACCCGGCGCAACAAGGCTCGGCCGAGGTCGGGATAGGCTATCTCCCTTCCCCGGAACTGCACCGTGATCTTGACCCGGTTGCGCTCCTCCAGAAAACGCCTGGCGTTGCGCATCTTGAAGCCGAAGTCGTGGTCCTCGATCTTGGGGCGCAGCTTTACTTCCTTCACCTGGGTCAGGCTCTGGCGCTTCTTGCCCTCTTGGGCTTTCTTGGCCAGCTGGTATTTGTATTTGCCGTAGTCCATGACCCGGCAAACCGGAGGCTCGGCGTTGGGCGCCACCTCCACCAAATCCAATCCTGCCTCGGCAGCATTACTAAGAGCCTGTTCCACCGAAACCACTCCCACCTGTTCACCCTCAGCGTCTACCAACCGTACCAGGGGGGAGCGAATCTGCGAGTTTACCCGCACGCGATCTTGCTTGGCTATGGCCGTGTCCTCCTCTTCAACCGTTTACCAGAGGCCGAGCGTCACCCCTCGGTCCCGCGGCCTTCACGCGCCCGTTGGCGCAGAAGCCGCATGGGCTCGGCTTGTTCTTCCTTAAGCAGATTTATGAACTTCTCCAGCGTTTGGGACTGAAGGTTCTTACCGTTTCTCAGCCGGGGGGTGAGCTGGCGCTCCTCCACCTCGCGGTCGCCCAGGATCACCATGTAGGGGACCTTCATCATCTGGGCCTCGCGAACCTTGGCCCCCAGCTTTTCGTTGCGCAGATCCACCTCGGCCCGCAGGTCGGCATCGATGAGCGCCTGGGTGATCTCCTGGGCCCATTCATCGGCCCGCTCGGTCACCGTGAGCACGCGCACCTGCTCCGGGGCCAGCCACAGGGGGAAGGCTCCGGCGTAGTGCTCCACCAGCACCCCGATGAAGCGCTCGATGGAGCCCAGGATGACCCGGTGCAGCATCACCGGCCGCTTGGGCTCGCCGTCGCGGTCGATGTAGCTAAGCTCGAAGCGTTCGGGCAGGGTGAAGTCGCACTGAATGGTGGCGCACTGCCAGGAGCGCTTCAAAGCATCGGTGAGCTTGAAGTCTATCTTGGGGCCGTAGAAGGCGCCATCGCCTTCGTTTATGTCGTACTTTTTGCCCGAGGTGATGAGGGCCTTGGTCAGGGCGGCAGTGGCCCTCTCCCAGTCCTCGTCGCTGCCTATGGATTTTTCCGGCCGGGTGGAAAGCTCCAGGGAGTATTCGAAGCCGAACAGCTCCATGAAGTCGGTGACGAAAGCCATCACCCCCAGGATTTCGGTTTCCAGCTGGTCGGGCCGGCAGATGAGGTGGGCGTCGTCCTGGGTGAAGGCGCGCACCCTGGTCAGGCCGTGCATCACGCCGCTTTTTTCGTGGCGGTGCACCAGGCCCAGCTCGAAGAGCCTCAGCGGCAGGTCGCGGTAGGAGCGCAGCTTGGACTTGTAGATCAGCATATGGGCCAGGCAGTTCATGGGCTTTAGCCCATAGGCCACCTCGTCCACCTCGGTGAAGTACATGTTCTCGCGGTAGTTGTCGAAGTGCCCCGAGCGCTCCCACAGCTCCCGCTTGAGGATCTGCGGGCCCTGCACCATGGAGTAGCCCCGCTTCAGGTGCTCGGAGCGCTCCAGGTTCTCGATGATGGTCCTGAGGATCATGCCCCGGGGGTGCCACACCACCAAGCCCGCGCCGATCTCGTCATGGAAGGAGAACAGCTCCAGCTCGCGGCCCAGCTTGCGGTGGTCGCGCTTCTTGGCCTCCTCGATGAGGGCCAGGTGCTGCTTGAGCTCCTTTTTGTCAAAAAAGGCGGTGCCGTAGATGCGGCTGAGCATGGGGCGCTTCTCGTCGCCGCGCCAATAGGCCCCGGCCACGCTGGTGAGCTTGAAGGCGCCCAGGCGGCCGGTGGAGGGCAGGTGGGGGCCCCGGCACAGGTCGGTGAAGCCGCCCTGGCGGTAGATGCCCACTTCCTCGGCCTCCAGGCCGTCGATCAGCTCCACCTTGAACTGCTCGCCCTGGTCGGCGAAGTGTTGGCGCGCCTTGCCCCTGTCCCAGGCCTCGCACTCGAAGGAGGCGTTTTGCTTGACGATTTCGCGCATCTTGTCTTCGATGGCCGGGAGGTCCTCCGGGGTGAAGGGTCGCTCGTAGTCGAAATCGTAGTAAAAGCCGTCCTCGATGGCCGGTCCGATGGCCACCTTGACGCCGGGGAAAAGCTCCTTGACCGCCTCGGCCATGATGTGGGCGGCGCTGTGGCGCAGCACTTCCAGGGCCTCGGGATCGCCCGGCAACACCGGGGTCAGCTCGGCCTGGGGGTCCACCGGGGCGGACAGGTCCAGCAACCGCCCGTTATTCCTGGCGGCAACAGCTTGCCTGGCCGCCTTGGGGTCCTGGTCGGCCAAGACCTGCCCGGCGGTGTTTTTTCCTTGCAAAGTTGAAGTCATCTCAGGAGCCAAAACAAACAAATCCCCCTTCCCCTGACGCAAGCGCCCCCGGCCGGCGGTTGCCGGCTCGGCGGGAACCCGTCATCCAGGGCGGGTATGGTAGGCACGCCGGGATTTGAACCCGGGACCTCCTCCGTGTCAGGGTGGCGCTCTCCCCCTGAGCTACGTGCCTGAAATTGAAACCTTCTTCTACCAGCCGCGCCTTGCACTGTCAAGCGGGGATCATTGCCCTGGGGGCGTTGTTGGGGGTGTTTGCGCCTCTGACGGGCTGGGCTGTTGGCTCTTGTACATCCCCGGCAACTCCGGCCCGCTGGGTCTGCTCGTTACCGGCCGGGTCGGCGGGGCCGAGCCGGGCTGGCGGGGAATAATCACCACCTGCAGGCCCTTGGCGTCGCTTTCCACCACGTTTACCAGGAAATCACCGTAATCCTGGACCATTAGCTGGTCGGCCAGCTGGGCGGGAGAACCTTTGAGCGTAAGCTTGAACTCGGCCTGACCAGCCCCGGCGCTGACCCTCTGCACCTTTTCCACCAAATCTTTCAACGAGCCCAAGACCGTTTCCAGGCGCATGAGCTGGCTGAGGGAGCGCACCCCGCTGACCTTGAGGGCCAGGTCCTTGGTGGTGGGGCCGACCTCGGCCATGCGGGCGGCCAGATTGGCCATGAGCCTGCGCACTGAGCTTTCCACTATGTCCACCACCTCACCCGCGTCCTCGGGGGTGGGGGTGGTGTTAAACACCGGCGAATCGGTCTCTTCCATGGACACCACCTGGCCCTGATTGGTCTCGATGGCCAGAAGCTGCACCAACGGCGGGGGCAGCACGTGCTTGGGGGTGACCAGGGGGTAGGTGCGCACGCTGCCTATGATCACCACCTGGGCCCCCACCTCCCGGGCGAACTCCAGGGCCTGGGACTCGCTGAGCACCGGATGGTGCATATCCGGGGTGAGCAGGGGTTTGACCACGGCGGGGTTGATAATGCGGATGCCCATCTTCTTGATGACCTTGGTCACCGGGGCGGGGGCGTCGGGCGCGCCGGGCAGGCCGGACCACCAGTACACCGGCGGGCGCCCCGGCGCGGTCTCCTCGCTGACCATCACCAGGATGGTGCCCAGGTGGGAGGTGGGCAGCTTCAGCGCCGCCTGGATCAGGCTTTTGGTCAGGGAGCGATCGTCGATGCTCACCGAGACCAGGGCCAGGAACTCCTGTCCCGAGGGAGCCGAGGCCACCAGGCTGTAGTTGGTGATGAAGCGCTTGGCGTCTCTCAGCACCTGCTGGTCCAGGGTGGCCAGGTTGCTGCGCAGGGTGACCGGGTCCAGGGTGGCGGCCGCGGCCTGGGCCACCGCCCTGACCAGGGCGTCGGCCACGGCCTTGTCCTTGGCCTGGGCTTCGTTGCCGTCCAGGGGGGCCCGGCCCAGCACCAGGAAAGTCTCGGCCCCGGCGGGCAGGGCGGCGCACAGCAACAACGCGACCATCAGGAGTCTGACTACAAATTTCATCATTGTCCTCGTTCAAGACCAGAAGGCCGAAACCCAGCGTCCGATGCCCAGAGAGTCATCGGCATGATGCCACACCAAGCCCCGCACCCCGCGAAACCAAGTCATCTGGCGCTTGGCATAGGCCTTGGTTTTTTTTATCATATCAAACAGCGCGTCTTCGGACTGCATTTCTCCGCGCAAAAAAGCCATTGCCTGGCGATAGCCCAGGGTGGCCAGGCCCGGAGCCTCGGCGGGCACCCCGGCGGCCAGGAGCTTTTCCACTTCTTTCAGCAAACCTTCATTCCACATGGCCCGAGCCCGCTCTTCTATGCGCTGGTTTAGCTCCTCCCGGGGCCGCTCCAGGCCGATCATCAGATGAGGGTAGCGCGGCGCGGCAAAACCGTGTGCCTCTTGGCGGCGGCTCATGGGAGCTCCGGTTTGCAGGCACACCTCCAGGGCCCTGAGCACCCGCTGACGGTCGTTGGGGTGCAGCTTGGCCGCGGTGTCCGGGTCCAGCCCCGCCAGGCGCTGGTGCATGGCCTGGGGGCCTTGCTCCTGCCATTCTTCTTTCAGCCGCGCCCGCAGGGCCTGATCCACCGGCGGGGTGGGGGCCAGGCCGAAGATCAGGGCCTTTATGTACAATCCGGTGCCCCCCACCACCAGGGACCGCTTGCCCCGCGCACTGATGTCGTCTATGGCTTCGGCGGCCAAACGGGCGTAGCGGGCCGCGCTGAAGTTTTCGGCGGGCTCGGCCACGTCGATGAGGTGGTGGTGGGCCTGGGCCTGTTCTTGGGGGGTGGGCTTGGCCGAGCCGATGTCCAGGCCCCGGTAAACCTGCACGCTGTCCGCGCCCACGATCTCGGCCCCGAAGCGCTTGGCCAGATCCAGGGACAGCCCGGTTTTGCCCACCGCGGTGGGTCCGGCCAGCACCACCAGCGGCGCGGGCATCTAGGAGGGCTCCGAGCCGCGCTTGAAGGAGCGGTCCAACTCGTGGCGCGATAAGAGGAGCATCACCGGGCGGCCGTGGGGGCAGGTCAGGGGAGGGGGCAGGGCGCAGATGCGGTCCACCAGCTCCTCCAGTTCGGCGGGCTTGAGCCGCTGGCCCTGGCGCACCGAGCCGTGGCAGGCCAGGGAGCGCAAGGCGGTTTCCACGAACTCGGGGGTCTCCACCGGCAGGCCCGAGGCGCTCATCTGGCTCAAGAGATCGCGCACCGCCGGGCGGGGGTCGCCGCCGGCCAGGTGGGGCGGCACCGCCCGGATGGCCCAGGTGTTGCCGCCAAAAGGCTCCAGCTCCAGGCCCAGGCGGGCCCACTGGGCGGCCTGCTCCCCGGCCCAGGCCGCCTCGCCGGGGGTCAGCTCCAGGGTCTGAGGGGTCAGCAGCCCCTGGCGGGGCATTTCGCCCTGGGCCAGCCCGGCCTTGAGGCGCTCGTAGGTCAGGCGCTCGTGGGCCGCGTGCTGGTCCACCAGGATCAGGCCCTGGGGCGAGGAGCACAGCACGTACAGGCCGTGCAACTGGCCGATAACGACAAGCTCCTCGGCCTTGGAGTACATGGGGCGCAGGCGGTTGGCGCGGCCCGCGGGCAGCACCGCCTGTTCCGGCTGCCTCGCCTGGGGGCCGGGCTCGGCCACCCGGCCGCCGGGGGAAGGGGCGGTGGAGCGGGGCGGGGTCCAGG
>JAHIQI010000055.1 GCA_018902755.1 Pseudomonadota bacterium
CCCCCCCCGCCCCGGCCCGGGGCCGGGGAGTCGATCACCTCTAGAATTGGATCAGGGCGCTGCCCCAGGTGAGCCCGCCACCGAACACGGTGAGGCAAACCAGGTCGCCGGGCTTGATGCGCCCGGAGTGCACCGCCTCGGCTAGGGCGATGATGCTCGAAGCCGAGGAGATGTTGCCGTAGCGGTCCACGGTGATGACGAACTTGTCGAAATCCACCCCCAGGCGCTTGGCCACCGCTTGCAGCATGCGCAGGTTGGCCTGGTGGGGGATGAAGTGGTCCACATCCTCCAGCTTGTATCCGTTGCGCTCCAGGATGAGCAGGGCGGAGTCGGCGAAATACTTCACCGCCACCCGCACCGAGGCCGAGGCCTCGATCATCTTGAGGGTGTGGGCCTTGGCGTCCACCGATTCGTGGGTGATGGGCGTGGTCTTGGAGCCGCCGCCGGGCATCAAGAGATTCTGGCCGTTGGCCCCGTCGGTGCCCAGATAGGTGTCGATCACCTGAGGGGCGCCTTCGGCGGCGGTGAGCACCGCGGCCCCGGCTCCATCGCCCCAAAGGATGCAGTTGGAGCGGTCGGTCCAGTCCTGCACCCGGCTCATCACCTCGCTGGCCGCCACCAAGACCGTCTTGGCCATGCCGCATTGGATGTAGCGGGTGGCCACGTCCAGGGCGAAGACGAAGCCGGAGCAAGCGGCGGTTACGTCGAAGGAGATGGCCTGGGGGGCGTCCATCTTGGCTTGCAGCCAGTTGGCCGCCGAAGGGCAGTGGGTGTCCGGAGTGATGGTGGCCAGGATGATGTAATCCAGGTCCTGGTCGGTGACCCCGGCGGCCTCCATGGCTTGACGGGCGGCGGGCAAGGCCAAGTCGCTGGCCGCCTCGTTGGGGGCGGCGATGCGGCGTTCGCTAACGCCGGTGCGCTTGACCACCCACTCGTGAGAGGTATCCAGCGTCTTTTGCAGGTCGTAGTTGGTTAGGACTTTCTGGGGGACGTACAGACCCGTGCCCGCCAGGCGGATAGAAACCATCAAACTCTCCGCTACTGGGTGAGCGGGCCGCGCTCCCGGAGGAACGCGGCCCGCGTGACGTTGTTAACTACTTTTTCTTGCTGGCTTTGGCCTTCTTAGGGGCGGCCTTCTTAGGGGCGGCCTTCTTCTTGGGAGCCGCCGTTTTGGGGGCCTCGTGGATGATGGCGGCCTGAGCGGCGCTCAAGCGCGCGATCGGCACCCGGTAGGGGGAGCAGCTCACGTAGTCCAGACCAATGCGGTGGCAGAAGTCGATGCTGTCGGGATCGCCTCCGTGCTCGCCGCAGATGCCGCACTTCAGGCCAGGAGTGGCGCTGCGGCCCTTGTTGACGCCCATGGCTACCAACTGGCCCACGCCCTGCTCGTCGATGCTGACGAAGGGGTCCTTGGGCAGGATGCCTTCGGTCACGTAGTCGGCCAGAAGCTGGCCGGTGTCGTCGCGGGACATGCCGAAGGTGGTCTGGGTGAGGTCGTTGGTGCCGAAGGAGAAGAACTGGGCCTCCTCGGCGATCTGGTCGGCGGTGAGGGCGGCGCGGGGCAGCTCGATCATGGTGCCCACCATGTAGTTGATCTTCACGCCCTGCTTGCCCATGACCTCCTGGGCCACCTCTTCCACGATGGCCCGCTGGATCTTAAGCTCGTTCACATGACCCACCAGGGGGATCATGATCTCGGGCATGACCCGCTTGCCTTCGCGCGCCACCTGGCAGGCGGCCTCGAAGATGGCCCGCGCCTGCATCTCGGTGATCTCGGGATAGCTGATGCCCAGGCGGCAGCCGCGGGTGCCCAGCATGGGGTTGAACTCGGCCAGGGAGGCGATCTTCTTCTTGATCTGGGCGGGTTTCTCGCCCATTTCCTTGGCCAGCTCGTTGATCTCCTTGTTGTCGTTGTGCGCGGGCAGGAACTCGTGCAAGGGCGGATCCAGGGTGCGGATGGTCACCGGCAGCCCGGCCATGGCCCGGAAGATGCCCACGAAGTCTTCCCGCTGCATGGGCAGGATCTTGGCCAGGGCCTTCTTGCGGCCTTCCAGGTCCTCGGACAGGATCATCTGGCGCACCGCGCTGATGCGCTCGCCCTCGAAGAACATGTGCTCGGTGCGGCACAGGCCGATGCCCTCGGCCCCAAAGGCCCGGGCCACACCCGCGTCGTGGGGGGTGTCGGCGTTGGTGCGAACCTTGAGCACGCGGATCTCGTCGGCCCACTTCATGAAGGTGCCGAAGTCGCCGGTGAGCTTGGGCTCCACCTTGGGCACCTGGCCCAGGTAGACCTCGCCCTTGGTGCCGTCCATGGAGATCCAGGCGCCTTCCTTGACCACGGTCTTGCCGACGCTGAAGTTGCCCTTCTTGTAGTCCACCGAGATTTCGCCCACGCCGGCCACGCAGCACTTGCCCATGCCGCGGGCGACCACCGCCGCGTGGCTGGTCATGCCGCCACGGGTGGTGAGGATGCCCTCGGCCACGTTCATGCCGCGAATGTCGTCGGGGCTGGTCTCGATGCGGACCAGGATGACCTTTTTGCCCTCACCCGCCCACTGCTCGGCCTCCTCGGCGGAGAAGACCACCTGGCCCACGGCCGCGCCGGGGCTGGCGGGCAGACCCTTGGCGATCTTTTCCCTGACCGCCTTGGGGTCAAGGGTGGGGTGCAGGAGCTGGTCGAGCTGATCGGGGCTGACCCGCATGATGGCCTCGGTCTTGGTGATGCGGCGCTCCTTGATCATATCCACCGCGATTTTCACTGCCGCGGCGGCGGTGCGCTTGCCGGTACGAGTTTGGAGCATCCACAGTTTGCCCTGTTGGATGGTGAACTCGATGTCCTGCATTTCGCGGTAGTGCTTTTCCAGGGTGGTGCGGATGCCGGCCAGCTGCTTGTACAGGGAAGGCATCTCGTCTTCCAGGGTCTGCATGCCCTTGGGCACCTTCTTGGCCCGGTTGATGGGCTGGGGGGTGCGGATGCCGGCCACCACGTCTTCGCCCTGGGCGTTGGTGAGGTACTCACCGTAGAAGTAGTTCTCGCCGGTGGCGGGGTCGCGGGTGAAGGCCACGCCGGTGGCCGAGTCGTCACCCATGTTGCCAAAGACCATGGCTTGCACGTTGACCGCGGTGCCCCAGTCCTCGGGGATGCCGTGGATCTGGCGGTAACTGATGGCCCGGGGAATGTTCCAAGACTCGAAAACGGCGCTGATGCCGCCCCAGAGCTGGTCCATGGGCTCCTCGGGGAAGGGCTTGCCCAGGCGCTTCTTGATCAGGGCCTTGAACTCGGCAACCAGTTCCTTGAGGTCCTGGGCGGTGAGCTCCAGGTCCATCTTGATGCCCCGCTTCTTTTTCTTGGCGTCCAGGATCACCTCAAAGGGATCATGGTCCTTTTCGTTGGCGGGACGCACGCCCATGACCACGTCGCCGTACATGTTGACGAAGCGGCGGTAGGCGTCGTAGGCGAAGCGCTCATTGCCGGTCTTTTCGATAAGGCCCACGATGGTCTTGTCATTGAGGCCGATGTTGAGCACGGTGTCCATCATGCCGGGCATGGAGACGCGGGCGCCGGAGCGCACCGATACCAACAAGGGGTTTTTGGGGTCGCCGAACTTGGCGCCCATGGATTTTTCCACCTTCTTGAGGGCTGCCTCAACGTCCTTCTTGAGACCCTGGGGATACTTCAGCCCCTTCTCGTAGAAGTAGGTGCAAACCTCGGTGGTAATGGTGAAGCCGGCCGGAACCGGGATGCCCAAGTTGGTCATCTCAGCAATGTTGGCGCCCTTGCCGCCAAGCAAGTTTTTCATTTCGGCTTTGCCGTCGGCCTTACCATCTCCGAAGAAGTATACGTATTTCTGTTTGGCCACGATCGTCCTCCCTAGGCCATTTGGTCACGAAAAATCCCGTATAACCAGGCGAACTTTTTAATAAATACGCCCACAACGGGTCTCTAGGTTCATAGAATCAAAAGAGTATAACACAAGCCTTGGCCGCCCTACCAGACGGTAGGAGTCAATTTTCTAGGTGTTGTTTCAGCAGCGGGGCAACCCAGGCTGGTAAAGGCTTGATCCTTCCTGATACGTCCACGCAACCGTGCACGGTGAAGCCTGTGACCAGCAGGGAAAGCTCCTGTTCGCCAGGGCCGAAAATCTTGTAGTTGAAGCGCAAAGAGGCCCGTTTAATCCAGGCCACCGACGCCTCCACGGTGAGCAATTGGTCGTAAAGGGCGGGGCGATGATAGCGCAGGCCGGCCTCGGTTACCGGCAGGTGCAGGCCCTCGTCGGCCAGATCGCTGTAAGGACGGCCGGTGGAGCGCATAAGCTCCGCCCGGCCCAGCTCGAAAAACCGGAGATAGTTACCGTAGTACACCACGTTCATGGGGTCAGCATCGCCGAAAAGGGGGCGCACCTGGCTGCGGTGCATCAGAAGCCCTCCACCAGGCGCTCCACCAACACGTGGGCCTGGGGCTCGGAGACGCCCTGGGCCGCGTCGGCCTCATTGAACCCCGCCTTGTTTTGGCGCGGATTCTCCGAGTCCCACAGAACGTAGGGCACCGCCTGGGTGCCGTGGGTGCGGGTGCTTATGGGTGTGAAGTGGTCGGTGGCCAGCAGCACCCGGTGGGGGCCCACCCCGGCCAGGCCCTGAATCAGCGGCCCCACGGCCAGGCGGTCGAAGTCCTCGATGGCCTGCATCTTGAGCTTGAGGTCGCCGCCGTGGCTGGCCTCGTCTGGGGCCTCCACGTGCACGTAGGCCACGTCGCCTTGCTCCAGGCCCTTCAGGGCCGCGGCCACCTTGCCGGCGTAGTTGGTGTCCAGCCAGCCGGTGGCCCCTTCCACCTCCACCGGGTCCAGCCCGGCCAGCACGCCCAGGCCCTTGATGAGGTCCACCGCGCTTATGGCCACCCCGCCCAGGCCGAAGCGGTCCCGGTAGGTGGTGAAGCTGGGCTTGGTGCCCTGGCCCCACAGCCAGATGGAGTTGGCCGGGGGCTTGCCCTGGGCCACTCGCTCGGCGTTGGCCGGGTGGTCCTTCAGCAGGGGCCAGGAGGCCCTGGTCAGCTCGGTCACCAGCTCCAGTCCGCCGCCGCCGTTCAAGACGTCGTCCACGCTCTGGCCGGAGCGGTCGTGGGGGGGCACCGTGGCCGCCTTCAGGGGGCCGTCCTTCCACACCAGAAGGTGGCGGTAGCTCACGCCGGGATAAAAACGCAGGCCCTCGCGGCCCAGCTTTCGGTCCAAGGACTCGATGAGCCGGGCGGCGGTGGGGCTGTCAATGTGCCCGGCGGCGTACTCGGCCATCACCGTCTGACCGCCGGTGTGGTCCAGGGTGACCAGGTTGCAGCGGAAGGCTATCTCGCCGGGGGCCAGGTCCACGCCCATGGCCGCGGCCTCGATGGGGGAGCGGCCGGTGTGAAAGATGGCCGGGTCGTAGCCCAGCAAAGACATGTTGGCCGTGTCGCTGCCCGGCTCCTTGCCTGGAGGGACGGTCTGGGTGAGGCCCAGCACGCCCTCGCGGGCCAGGCGGTCCATGTTGGGCGTGGACGCCGCCTGCAAGGGAGTGCGCCCGTCCAACTCGGCCAGGGGCAGGTCGCCCATGCCGTCGCCCACCAGGATCAGGTACTTCATGGTGCTGATTCCTTTCGCCCCTCTAGGCCATGCGGATGACCACGGTGGGCTCCACGATAACCGGCAGGGCGTCGATCTTCTTGAGGGCGCTGCGCAGGTTGGCCTCGCGGGCCTCGTGAGTCAGCATGACGATGGGCACCGGCCCGGCTTCCTGGCGGCCTTTTTGGGTCACCTTTTCGATGCTGATGTTGAACTCGCCCAGCTCCCGGGCCACCGCGGCCAAAACGCCGGGCTGGTCCAGGGCCGCGAAGCGGCAATAATACTGGCACACCGCGTCATCCAGGGAAGCCAGTTCCAGCAAGCGGCCTCCGTTGGCCTCGGTGCCCAGGGGAGGCACCCGGCCGGGAACCCCGGCGGCGATGTCCCGGGCCAACTCCAACACGTCGCCCACCACCGCCGAGGCGGTGGGGCGGCGGCCGGCTCCCTGGCCGTACAGGAGCACCTGGCCCACCCAGTCGCCGTTAACATGCAGGGCGTTAAAGGGGCCTTCCACCGAGGCCAGCAGGTGGTCGTGGGGCACCAGGGCCGGATGCACCCTGGCCTCCACCTTTGCGCCCTGGTTGTTGAGCACCGCCAGGAGCTTGATCTTGAAGCCGAACTCCCCGGCGAACTGGATGTCCAGCGGGGTGATCTTGGTGATGCCCTCGGTGGGGATGTGGTCCAGCTTTGGCTGGGCCCCGGTGGCCAGGCTGGCCACGATGGCCAGCTTGTGGGCTGTGTCGGTGCCTTCAACGTCAAAGGTGGGGTCGGCCTCGGCATAGCCCTTGGCCTGGGCCTGGGCCAGCACCTCGGAAAAGGGCGCGCCCTCGGCGGTCATGCGGCTCAGGATGAAGTTGCAGGTGCCGTTCAGGATGCCCAGGCAGGAGGTGATGCGGTTGGCCGCCAGGCTGTCGCGCATGGAGCGCACCAGAGGGATGCCGCCGCCCACCGAGGCCTCGAAAGCTATGCCCACCTGATTTTGCCGGGCGGTGTGGAATATCTCCACTCCGTGGCTGGCCAACAGGGCCTTGTTGGCGGTGACCACCCCTTTGCCCTTGTTCAGCGCGGTGAGCACCATGGCCCGGGCCGGTTCCAGCCCGCCCACGGTCTCCACCACGATGTCGATGTCCCGGTCCTCCAACACCGACCAGGCGTCATCGGAATACACGCCTGGCTCCAGGCCCAACTCGGCCGCCCGGGAGGGCTCCAGGTCCACCGCCCGGGCCAGCTCCAGCTCCACCCCCAGGTAGGCCGAAAGCTGCTTGCGTTTTTCCATGAGCAGGCGGGCCACCCCGCCGCCCACGGTTCCCAGACCCAGCAAGCCTACTTTGACAACCTTGTCCCCCATGGCCGCCTTACTCCCCGTTCTGGAAGAAGCGCCGCAAGCCGCGGATGGCCTGGTTGATGCGCTGTTCGTTCTCCACCAGGGCGAAACGCACGTAATCGTCACCGTATTCGCCGAAGCCCAGGCCGGGGCTCACCGCCACCTTGGCTTCGTTGATCAACAGCTTGCTGAACTCCACCGAGCCCATATGGGCCCAGCGCTCGGGGATCTTGGCCCACATGAACATGGTGCCCTTGGGGCTTTCCACGTCCCAGCCAACCCGCTGCAAGCCGTTTACCAGGGTGTCGCGACGCGCCTTGTACACGTCCACGATCTCCTTGACGCAGGACTGGTCCTCATTCAAAGCGATGATGCCCGCGATCTGGATGGGCTGGAACACGCCGTAGTCCAGGTAGCTCTTGATGCGGGTCAGGGCGGTGATCAGCTCCGGGTTGCCCACGCAGTAGCCCAAACGCCAGCCTGCCATGGAGTAGGACTTGGACATGGAGAACAGCTCCACGGCGATGTCCTTGGCTCCGGGCACCTGGAGGATGGAGGGCGCCTCGTAGCCGTCAAAGGTCAGGTCGGCGTAGGCGAAATCGTGCACGATCCAGATTTCATGCTTACGGCAGAAATCCACGATCTTTTGCATGAACTCCAGGTCCACCACGGTGCAGGTGGGGTTGTGGGGGAAGCTGATGATCAGCATCTTGGGCTGGGGCCAAGTCTGACGGAAGGCCGTGAGCAGGTCCTCGAAAAAGTCGCGGCCGGGCAGCAGGGGCACCGAGCGCAGATCGCCACCGGCAATCACCACGCTGTAGGGGTGAATGGGGTAGGTGGGGCTGGGGACCAGCACCACGTCGCCGGGGCTGATGGTGGCCAGAATCAGGTGGCTCAGGCCCTCCTTGGCCCCTATGGTAGCCACGGCCTCGGTGTCCGGATTCAGAGTCACGCCGTAGCGGCGCTCGTACCATCCGCAGATAGCGTTGCGCAGCTTGGTGATGCCCTTGGAAGCCGAGTAGCGGTGGTTGACGCCCTTGCGGGCAGCTTCCACCAACTTCTCCACTACGTGATCGGGGGTGGGCAGGTCGGGGTTGCCCATCCCCAAGTCAATGATATCCTCGCCGCGTCGGCGGGCTTCCATCTTGAGCTCATTGACCACCGCGAAAACGTAAGGCGGCAGTCGCTTCATCCGGCGAAACTCTTGCATACCTGGTGTCCATGTGAAAAAGTTAAGGCCACTCTCGCCGTCAGAGCGCCCAAAAGGGCTAACTGCGGCTGAATTATGGAATTTATCCCAGGGGTGCCGGTGTGTCAAGCTGGCTTGGTTACGGTAAAAATCCCTTTTGGGCCCTCTGCCGGGACGCCGGACAATAGGCCGTTGACGGCTTTGGCCGAGGTGGATAATATAAATGAATTTATGCCCCGTAAATATATCCATCCGATACCGAGGCCCATGTCCGGCCGGAAAGGATAGCCCTTTGTCTGGCGCCAGGGGGGTTGCGCCTTCGGTAACCCAGCATAAACAATATATTATCAGCCTTCCCAAACCCGTCATCGCTGAGCAGGCCGACAACCAGGGTTGCTTTTGGGACGATTCGGTGGACGTGGAAGACTTGCTGTCCGGCGCTCAGGGGGCGCGGCAAAGCGGACAGGTGCGCCAGCCGCCGGGGCGGCTGTTGGTCATCGACGACAGCAAGGCGGCCCGGGAAAACCTCATCAGCCTGTTGCAAAGCAAGGGTCACTCGGTGCTGGCGGCGGCCAACGGGCTGGAAGGCCTTCGGGTCCTGGACCGCCATCCGGAGATAGAGCTGCTCTTGTGCGACTTGGCCATGCCGGTGCTGGACGGCCTGGGGGTGCTGAAGATGCTGGCCGGGCGGGGGGACCTGCGCCGCCATCCGGTGATGATCCTGAGCTCCCTGGACGAGTTGCAGGGGGTGGTCTCCTGTCTCACCGCCGGGGCCATGGATTTCGTGCGCAAGCCCTTTTTCCCCGAGGAGATGGCGCTCAGGGTGCGCAATACCCTGGCCCTGACCCGCACCCTGAACAACTTGAGCTCCCTGGCCCACCGCGACCCCCTGACCGGGCTTTTCAACCACCGCGTGTTCGTGGAGATGCTGCAACGGGAGCTTTCCCGCAGCCAGCGCAGCGGTGTGTCCCTGGGCCTGTTGTTCGTCGACTTGGACCGCTTCAAGCTGGTCAACGACCGCTACGGGCATCTGGTGGGCGACGAGGTGCTGAAGGAGTTTTCGCGGCGGGTGCAACAGGTGGCCCGGCGCAGCGACCTGGTGGCCCGCTACGGCGGCGAGGAGTTCACAGTGGTGGCCCCGGAGGCCGATTGGAACGGGCTCTACATCCTGGCCCAGCGCATCCGCCAGGCCATGGAGGAGCCCTGCGCCACCTCGGCGGGGCCGGTGATGGTCACGGTGAGCATCGGCGGGGCGGTGTTCGACCCCTCCCGCGAGCAGGACCCAGACCACAACCGCCTCTTGAGCATGGCCGACCGGGCCTTGTACATGGCCAAGGACGCGGGGCGCAACCGGGTGGAGATAGCCCAAAACGATTTGCCTTTGTTAAACTAGGGCCCAGATTCGGGGCGCCGGTGCGGCGTCCGCTTCGGGAGGGCGAGCGCAAGCCTTGAGCAAACTTCTGTTGATAGCCCTGGCCGGTTCCTTGGGGACCCTGGCCCGCTACGGCCTGGGCGGTCTGGTGCATCGCCTGGTTCCCTGGCCCTTTCCCTGGGGCACCATCGCCGTCAACCTCCTGGGCAGCTTTCTCTTCGGCCTGGTGTGGGCCCTGGCCCAGGAGCGCTCCATGATCAGCGCCGAGGCGCGCATCATAGTGCTGGCCGGCTTCATGGGGGCCTTCACCACCTTTTCCACCTTTATGTTCGAGACCGGCGAGTTGCTGCGCAACTCCCAGTGGGCCCTGGCCGCGGGCAACCTGCTGCTGCAAAACCTGCTGGGCCTGGTGGCGGTGTTCGCCGGTTGGGCCCTGGCCAGGGCTCTATAGACGGGGAGGTCGGGCATGAACCTGCCGCACGAAGCCAAGCTGCTCAGGGTTTTCATTGGCGAGGACGACAAGTACGACGGCCGCCTGCTCTACGAGCTGATCGTGGAAAAGGCACGCAAAGAGGGCCTGGCCGGGGCCACGGTTTACCGGGGCATCCTGGGCTTCGGGGCCAACAGCCGGGTGCACACCACCAAGGTGCTCCGGCTCAGTGAAGATCTGCCGGTGGTGGTGGAGATCGTGGACGCCCCCGAAAAAATCGAGGCCTTTTTACCTTGGCTTGACGAGGTGATCCAGGAGGGCTTGGTCACCCTGGAAAAGGCCACCGTAATCGCCTACCGCCACAACTCCAACGGCTAGCCGCCACCGCCTGCCCGGCGGTTACAAAACAGCTACACAAGGCTTGCACCGTCAAGGGGAGCAAGGGTATGGTCATACGTGGCCTCTGGCCCTTCCCATCTAGTTATATGCATAAGGAGCCATCGTGAGCCTTAACGTCGTTATCATCGGTGCCGTGGCCGCTGGTCCCAAGGCCGGTTGCCGCATCAAACGACTCTTGCCCGATTCCTCGGTCACCATGCTCGACCGGGACACCTATATTTCCTACGGCGGCTGCGGAATACCCTTCTACGTTTCCGGCGACGTGGCCGACCTCAAGGGACTCACCTCAACCAGCTTTCACATGGAGCGCAATCCCGCCTTCTTCAGGGGCGCCAAGGGCATCGAGGTGCTCACCGGCACCGAGGCTGTGGCCATAGACCGCGCCAACAAGACGGTGCGGGCCAAGGACCTGGCCACCGGCACCGAGCGAGAACTGGCTTACGACAAGCTGGTCATCGCCACGGGCAGCCGCCCCTTTGTGCCGCCCATCCCCGGCGTGGATCTTAAAGGCGTGGTGCCGGTGGCCGACCTGCATCACGCTGAGGCCATCAAGAACGCGGTGGCCCAGGGCCAGGTGGGCGCTGCCGCGGTTATCGGGGCCGGAGCCACCGGCCTGGAGATGGCCGAGGCCCTGGCCGACCTGTGGGGCGTGGAGGTGCACATCTTCGAGATGGCCCCTCACATCCTGCCCGGCCTGGGCGACGCGGAGATGGCGCGCATGATGGAGTGCCACCTGGCCGAGCAGGAAGGCATGAACCTGCACCTGAGCGCCAAGGTGGAAGCCATCCTGGGCGAAGAGGACGGCAAGGTGCGGGCCATCAAGGCCGACGGGGTGGAGTACGAGGTGGAGCAGGTGATCCTGGCCACCGGCTACCGCCCCAACAGCGCCCTGGCCCAGGAGGCGGGCCTGGAGCTTGAAGCCAACGGCGGCATCAAGGTCAACCAGTTCATGCAGACCAACGACCCGGATATCTACGCCGGGGGCGACTGCGTGAGCCTGACCAACATCATCACCGGCAAGCCCATGTATATCCCCGCCGGGTCCCTGGCCAACCGCATGGGCCGGGTCATCGCCACCAACCTGTGCGGCGGACAGGCCACCTTTCCCGGAGCGGTGGGTAGTTTCTGCATCAAGCTCTTCGGCCTTTCCTTTGCCCGCACCGGGCTCAACCAGGCTCAGGCCGAGCAGGAGGGCCTGGAGTGCGTGGCCCCCTTGGTGGTGCAGGCCGACCGGGCCCACTTCCACCCGGACAACAAGCTGATGTATTTGAAGCTGGTGGTGGAGCAGGGCACCAAGCGGGTGCTGGGCCTCACCGCCCTGGGCGAGAACGGCGACGCGGTGGTGGGCCGGGTAAACGCCGTGGCCGGACTTTTGCCCAAGGGCGCGGTGCTGGAAGACATCAGCAACCTGGAGCTGGCCTATAGCCCGCCTCTGGGCGCGGCGGTGGACGTCTTGAACGCGGCGGCCAACACCTGCGAGAACATGCTGGCCGGTAAGCTCAGGCCCATGCCGCCCGAGGAGTTCAGCCGCCGCCTGGCCGAGGGTGTGGGCGGCAACACCGTGTTCCTGGACATGCGGGCCATCGACAACGCCAAGCCCTTCCTGGAGTGCCTGGCGCCCCAGTGGTGCCACCTGCCCCAGGAGACCCTGACCCAGCGCCTGGACGAGGTGCCCCGGGACAAGGACGTGGTACTGGTGTGCAACTCCGGGGTGCGCTCCTACGAGGGCCAGGTGATGCTGGACGCGGCGGGCATCCACAACACCTACAACCTCTCCGGCGGGGTGGCCGCGGTCAAGAAGTGGGGCGAGCCCATCTTGCCGGTCAAGGACCAAGAAGAGTAGGGCGGGGCCATGAGCACTTACAAAATCCATCCCGTCGTGGTGGGGCTCAACGCCACGGACCAGGGGATCATGACCTACATGCGCGGCTATGGTCAGGCCATCCACATCCCCATCTACGTCTTCTACCTGGAGGGCGGCGGCCAAAAGATCCTCATCGACACCGGCCTGGAGGACTTCATCATCCCCGAGGGCCTGGAAGAGGAACTGGGGCTCAAGGCCGAGTATTTCGAGGACGGCCTGGAGCGCCTGGGGGTGAAGCCAGAGGACATCGACATAATCATCCACACCCACCTGCACAACGACCACTGCGAGAACGACGCCCTGTGCACCAAGGCCAAGGTCTACGCCCAGCGCGGCGAGATCGAGTTCATGCAAAACCCCCATCCCCTGGACCACCGCTACGACCCCGACTATCTGGAGGGCATGGAGGTGGTGGCCCTGGAGGGCGAGGCCGAGATAGCTCCGGGCGTGCGGGTGATCCCCACCCCCGGCCACACGCCGGGCGGCCAGTCGGTGATCGTGGACACCGAGGGAAGCGGCAAGGTGCTGATAACCGGCTTTTGCTGCAACGAGAAAAACTTCCCCAATGCCGGGCCCGCGGTGTGCCCCGGGGTGCACAGCGACGCCTTCACGGCCTGGGATACGGTGAACCGGGTCAAGGACATGGCCCAGTCCGGCGAGATTGATCTTATCGTTCCCTGCCACGCCTTGTGGCCGGGCCAACAAGGAACTATAGCCTGATCGGGAAAAGGCCATTGCCACAGGACAAGAGCCAAACAGAAGAACAACAGCAAAGAGATCGCGGCTCGGTTAAGTTCGAGGTGCACGGGTCCGAAGTGCTGGAGAAACAGGTGAAGCAGAGCGGCAACTCCGGCCGCATCTACCTGCCGCCCACCTGGGTGGGCAAGCGCGTCAAGATCATCCGCTTGGATTAACCCGGGTATTTCATGAAGGCTGAGCGGCAACTAACAACGGCTTAATATTTACGCGGTGCTTATGAAAAACACTTCCGTCCTATCTGGATACGGTTTACACCTGGTACCGGCACAGCCAGCCGCAGGCAGGCAAGGCGACCGGCAAACGAGGGCCGCAGGCGTAGCCAAAGCTACGTCGAGGCCCGAGCGCAGCCGGCAACGCGGTATGCCGGTGGCTGGCGCAGCCGGACGCACGGACTCCATGAAATATTCGGGTTGAGGGAAGCCGTGGCAACACAAGTAGTGGTGGTTGGCGCGGGGCCGGGCGGCTACGTGGCCGCCCTGAAGGCCGCCTCCCTGGGGGCCAAGGTGACCGTGGTGGAGCAAGCCCAGGTGGGCGGCACCTGTTTGCATTGGGGGTGCATCCCCACCAAGGCGCTCAGAGCCTCGGCCATGGCCTTGGACACGGCCAAGCGCTTGCTGGAATACGGCATCACCCCCGGCGGCGAGCCTATCCCGGACCTCATGGCCATCATGGCCCGCAAACAAAAGGTGGTGGACACCCAGACCCTGGGCATCGAGCGCCTCTTCCAGGCCTGGGGGGTGGAGCTGGTGAGCGGCTCGGCCCGCCTGGACGGCGCGGGCCGCCTGGCGGTGACCCCGCCCGAGGGCGCGCCCTTCGCTCTCAACTACGAGCGCCTCATCCTGGCTCCCGGCTCAGAGGCAGTTGACCTGCCCGGCCTGGAGCGCGACGGCAAGGTGGTGATCAACTCCGACGACGCCCTGGGCCTGAGCGAGATTCCCGCGTCCCTGCTCATCGTGGGCGGCGGGGTGGTGGGCTGCGAGCTGGCCTTCATCTTCAACGCCTTTGGCAGCCGAGTTACCCTGGTCGAGGCCCTGGACCGCCTGCTGCCCATACCCTCCCTGGACGCCGAGTGCTCCAAGCTGCTGCTGCGCGAGATGAAGAAGCGGGGCATCACCGTGCACACCGGGCGCATCTGCGCCTCCCTGACTCGCTACGCCCAGGGCGCGGACGCCGTCCTGGAGCCCACCCCGGGCAGCGGGGCCAAGGGCAAGGCGGCCCAGCCGCTGGCGGTGCGGGCGGAAAAGGTGCTGGTCTCGGTGGGGCGTCGACCAGCCGCCGAGGGCCTGGGCCTGGCCGAGGCGGGCCTGGAAATGGACCGGGGCGCGGTGCTGGTGGACCATCACCTGGCCGCCGGGCCGAACATCTACGCGGTGGGCGACGTGCTGGGCCCCAGACGGCCTTTGCTGGCCCACATGGCCTCGGCCGAGGCCAAGACGGCGGCAGGCAACGCCCTGGGCGGCCAGGAGCTGGTTGACTACGCGGTGGTGCCTGCCGTGGCCTTTACCGCGCCAGAGGTGGCCTGGGTGGGCCTCAGCCTGGAGCAGGCCGGGGAGATGGGCCTGGAGGCCGAGGCCTCGTCCTTCATGCCGCGCGGTCTGGGCATGGCCCAGGCTTTGGGCGAACTGGCGGGCATCATCAAGCTGATCCACGAAAAGGGCAGCGGCCGCCTGCTGGGTGCCCACCTCATGGGTGCCCACGCCGGGGAGATGGTGCACGAATGCGCCCTGGCCCTGAGGCTGGGGGCCTCGGTGAGCGATCTTGCCCACACCATCCACGCCCATCCCACCATGAGCGAGGCGGTGGCCGAGGCCGCCGAGGACGCCTTGGGCGAGTGTCTGCACGCCCAGCCCTCTAAAAAATAAAAAACGGGCCGTGGCGGCATTACCGCCACGGCCCATATTGTTCGCCGGATTGAGAGCGGGCCGCCTAGGGCCCTACGCCGGCCATGCGCTCCAGGCGCAGCAGGCGCATCTCGATGGACTTCAGGCTGAACTCCAGGTCTTCCATGCGGTTGAGAATCTTGTCCATGCGATTCACCAGGTCCTCGGGAACCACCACCTGGGTTCCGGCGTTGGCGTTGGTAGGCGCCCCGGACACCCGCTGCACCGCGCTGGCCGAGTAGGTGGGCGTGCTGGCCGCGACCTTGGCCTTTTCCACCGGCGGCTTGGTCATTTTGGCGTCCACGATGTCGCCCCGGTAGAGGTTGACCAGGACCTTGCCGTTTTTGATCACCACGGTCTGGAAAGGCAGCCAATCATAGACCAACTCCTGATCGTCGGGGTTGGGGATGCTCCACTCCGAGCCGTCCATGAGCACCACCTTGGTGCCCACCTCTTTGACCGCCTTTATCAAGACCTTTTTGGCTTCAGCCGCATGGGCGGGGGGTGCGGCCAAAAGGGCCAGGGCCAAGGTGGCCAGGGCCAGCCCGCCCAGCAGTCTTTGCATCAAAGCCATTTCCACTAGCTCCTTGGTTAATTCCGTTTGCTTAAGCATTTATTAAATCACATGCCCCTGGGGGCGTCATGAGGATTTTGTGTTACAACCTTATGCGTTGGCTTTGTTGACACCTCCCGGTCCCTGTGCTACCGATTTATCTTAGTGAACTCGAGAGGGTTGACGTTGATTTAATTAGTCTATTAAACCCCTTAGCGTGGTAGACAAAAATGAAAGTTCGCTTCGAGCCCTATGGAGTGGATGTTGAAGCCCAGGCAGGCGACCGTCTTTTGGACTTGGCCCTGGAGGCGGGGGTACATATCAACGCTTCCTGCGGCGGCGAGGGCGTCTGCGGCAAATGCCGGGTCAACATCGAAGAGGGCGAGGGCGAGGGCGGCCTGAGCGAAAAGATCGATTCCAACGATGCCGCGCAAGGGGTGCGCCTGGCCTGTCAGAGCCGCATCAAGGGCGATCTGGTGGTGCGCATACCGGTGGATTCGGCCATGGACAAGGCCGGGCTCAACGCCCTGGCCAGCGGACCGGCCCAGATCGCCAAGCTGATCGGGGCCGAAGAGCTTAAGGCGCAAGGCCGCTTCCAGCCCGCCCTGGCCAAGGTGGTGGTCAGCGCCGAGCCGCCTTCCCTGGAAGACAACCGCAACGACGTGGCCCGGCTGCTCACCGCCCTCAAGGCGGCGGGCGAGCACAGCTTCGTCTTCGACTTCGAGGCCATCCGGGACCTGCCCGACGCCTGGCGCGACGGCGAGTGGACCGTCACCACCACCATCATGCGCCCGGTGGACCCGGAGAAGGGCCGCAACCACGTGATCCGGGTGGAGCCCGGCGACACCACCGGCACCAACCTGGCCGTGGCCATCGACCTGGGAACCACCACCGTGTGGGCCCAACTCATCGATCTCAACTCCGGCGAGATCATCGGCACCGAGGGCGACTTCAACGAGCAGATATCCTACGGCGAGGACGTGATCAGCCGCATCGTGTACGCGGGCAAGCCCGGCGGCCTGGAAAAGGTGCGCCAGGCGGCGGTGCGCTCCATCAACAAGGTCCTGGGCCAACTGGCCAAGAAGACCAACAACAACCTCAGCGAGGTTAGCCTGGCCACCCTGGCGGGCAACACCACCATGACCCAGCTCCTACTGGGGGTGCAGCCCAAGTACATCCGCCTGGAGCCCTACGTGCCCAGCGCCGCCTACTACCCTCCGATCAAGGCCCACGAATTCGGCATCGAGCTGCCCGACCACGTGTCCACCCTCATCTTCCCCTCGGTGGCCTCCTACGTGGGCGGCGACGTGGTGGCCGGGGTCATGGGCGTTGGCATGCACCGCGAGGAGGCCCTGACCCTGTTCATCGACCTGGGCACCAACGGCGAGGTGGTGGTGGGCAACAAGGACTGGATGGCCTGCGCCGCGGCCAGCGCCGGTCCCGCCTTCGAGGGCGGCGGCATCAAGTTCGGCATGCGCGCGGCCAAGGGGGCCATCGAAAACTTCTCGGTGGACCCCTTCAGCGGCGAGCCCGCCCTGATCACCGTGGGCCACGCCAAGCCCAAGGGCATCTGCGGCTCGGGCCTCATCGCCATCGTGGCCGCCCTGCTCATGACCGGGCTCATCGACGAGCGAGGCCACTTCAAGGTGGAGCACCCAAGCGATCGCCTGCGAGTGGGCGATGACGGGCCGGAGTACGTGTTGGCCTGGGCCAAGGACACGGCCATCGACCGCGACATCACCCTCACCGAGCCGGACGTAGACAACCTCCTGCGGGCCAAGGCGGCAATGTACGCCGCTTACATGACCCTGCTGGAGGGGGTGGGGCTTTCCATCCAGGACCTGGAGCGGGTCATCCTGGCCGGCGGCTTCGGCCAGTCCATCAACCTGGAGCGGGCCACCATCATCGGCCTGTTGCCCGAGATGGAGCCCAGCCGCTTCATGTTCGTGGGCAACGGCTCCCTCTTGGGCGCGCGCCTGGTGGCCATGAGCAACCCGCTCAGGGCCGAGGTGGGCGGCATCGTGGACCAGATGACCAACTTCGAGCTTTCGGTGGCCCCGGGCTACATGGACAACTACACCGGCAGCCAGTTCCTGCCTCACACCGAGGCCAAAACCCTGTTCCCCGAGGCTTACCGCAAGCTGGAGGAGGCTAAGGCGGCAGTGAAAGCCGCTAGGAATTAAGGCGGCTTCGTCAGCTGCCCGTGGGCTGTGTCGCCGGCGTCACTTAGGCCTCGACGTAGCTCAGGCTACGCCTGCGGCCTGCGCTCGCCGGACGCCTTGCCCACGAACACCTGACAAACCCGCTAAGCGCATTGTCGTTATGGGGAGCAGGAATACCAAGCAATCTCTGTGCATCTGGCTTTGCCGCGAAGAGCTACCGGCGCTTGTTTTCGGCAAAAATCTGAGAATGGCTTAGGTTGGGTAGAGGGCGCAGCCCGAAACCCAACAACTCCTCTGCCGGGCTACCAGCCCTCGGCCGGGCAGCCCTCACAGCGGGGGTTGGTCTTCTTGCAGCGGTCCTTGCCCAAATGCACCAGCATGGCGTGGAACTGGTTGAACATGGGAACGTCCTGGGGCAGGGCGTCCATGAACAACTCCTGCAACTCGAAATAGCCCATGTCCTCTTCGGCCAGGCCATGGCGGCCCAGGATGCGGAAGGTGTAGGCGTCGATCACGAACACCGGCTTGTCGGCCGCGTACAGGCAGATGGAATCGGCGGTCTCCGGGCCCACCCCCTTGACCCCCAGCAGGGTCCGGCGCATTTCCTCGGTGGACTGGGAGAAGAACCACTCCAGGTCCCCGTCGTAGCGCTCGTTGATCATGGCCAGGAGATTGCTCAGGCGCTTGGCCTTTAGGTTGTAGTATCCCGCCGGGCGGATGAGCCCTGCCAGGCGGGCGGGCTCCAGGGCGCTCATGGCGGGCAGGGAGAGGGCGCCCGCTTGCTTGAGGTTGGCGATGGCCTTTTCCACGTTGCCCCAGTTGGTGTTCTGGGTGAGCACCGCCCCCACCATCACCTCGAAGGGGCTCTCGCCGGGCCACCAGTTCAGGGGACCATAGGCATTGAACAAACGCTCATAAAGCTCGTTCAGGCGTTGGCTGGTGGACACGTATCTCTCCTCAAAGCGGTATACTAAAGGCCTAAAACCTAACACCCGGCGTGGGGATGGTCCAGGCCCCCATCCTTGACAAGCGGGCGCTGCAAGTATAACGTTTTCAAGCAGCCGCCAGGTTCTCGGCGGCCATTTTTTATCCAAGAGTTAGGAGCACCAACCCATGGCAGGCGAAGGCCGCCTCAGAAAAACCCGCAACTTTGGCGTGGTGGCCCACATCGACGCGGGCAAGACCACCTTCACCGAGCGGGTGCTCTACTACACCGGCCGCACCCACAAGATCGGCGAGGTGCACGAAGGCACCGCCGTGATGGACTGGATGGCCGAGGAGCAGGAGCGGGGCATCACCATCACCAGCGCCGCCACCACCTGCCAGTGGCAGGGCCAGACGCTCAACATCATCGACACGCCCGGCCACGTGGACTTCACCATAGAGGTGGAGCGCAGCCTCCGGGTGTTGGACGGGGTGATCGCGGTGTTCTGCGCGGTGGGCGGGGTGGAGCCCCAGTCCGAGACGGTGTGGCACCAGGCCGACCGCTACCGGGTGCCAAAGATCGCCTTCATCAACAAGATGGATCGTATCGGCGCCGACTTCAAGGCGGTGCTGGAGCAGATGAAGGGCCGCCTGGGGACCAACCCCTTGCCGCTCACCATACCCTGGGGGGCTGAAGACAATTTCCGGGGGGTCATCGACCTCATCTCCATGGAAGCCCTGGTCTGGGAAGACGAGGAACTGGGCGCCAGTTACGTGCGCCAGCCCATCCCCGAGGAAATGGCCGAGGAGGCCGCCCAGGCCCGTGAGACTCTTTTGGAGGCGTTGGCCGAAACCGACGACGCCATCATGGAGCTTTACCTGGCCGAGGAGGAAATCCCGGTCAAGGACATCAAGGCCGCCATCCGCAAGGCCTGCTGCGGCCTCAAGCTGGTGCCGGTGTTCGCGGGCAGCGCCCTGCGCAACAAGGGCGTGCAGCCGGTGCTGGACGCGGTGGTGGACTATCTGCCTTCGCCCCTGGACGTGCCGCCCATCGAGGGCACCGACCCCGCCACCGGCGAGACCGAGCGCCGCCAGGCCGACGACGGCGCGCCCCTGTCCGCCTTGGCCTTCAAGGTACAGATGGACCAGGGCCGCAAGCTGGTTTACGTACGGGTCTACTCGGGCACCCTCAAGGCGGGGGCCGAGGTCTACAACGTGGTCAAGGACGTGAACGAGAAGGTGGCCCGCATCCTGCGCATGCACGCCAACAAGCGCGAGCGCCTGGAGGCGGCCAAGGCCGGGGAGATCGTGGGGGTGATGGGGCTCAAGAACACCAGCACCGGCGACACCCTGGCCACCCGCGACCGGCCCATCATGCTGGAGCCAATCGACACCTACGAGCCGGTGATCAGCGTGGCCGTGGAGCCCAAGACCGTGGGCGACCAGGACAAGGTGGCCGCCAGCCTGGACAAGCTGGCCGACGAAGATCCCACCTTCCGGGTGCGCACCGACGAGGACACCGGCCAGACCATCATCAGCGGCATGGGCGAGCTGCACCTGGAAGTCCTGGTGCACCGCATGAAGCGCGAGTTCAACCTGGACGTGAACGTGGGCCGACCCCAGGTGGTCTACCGCGAGACGGTAACCACCACCTCCGAGGCCACCGTGGTCTTCGACCGCGAGCTGGGCGGCGACCGCCAGTTGGGCGAAGTCACCCTGGAGCTAAGGCCCAACCCCCGGGGCGGCGGCAACACCTTCAGGGTGGAGGCCGACCCCGAGCAGGTGCCGCCCAACTTCCATGCGGTCTTGGGCAAGGCGGTGGAAGAGGGCCTCACCTCCGGCGTGGTCATGGGCTACCCGGTGGTGGACACCGCGGTCACCGTGACCGGCGGCAAGTTCACCCCCGGCCTGTCCACCGAACTGGGCTTCCGCCTGGCCTGCACCATGGCCCTGAAGCAGGGCATGGAAAAGGCCAACTCGGTGCTCCTGGAGCCCATCATGAAGGTGGAGGTCATCGTCCCCGAGGAGTTCATGGGCGAGGTCATCGGCGATCTGAACGCCCGGGGCGGCTCGGTGGAGGCGGTGGAGCCCAAGGGCGGGGCCAACGTGGTCAAGGCCCTGGTGCCGCTCCGGGACATGTTCGGCTACAGCACCGACCTGCGTTCGGCCACCCAGGGCCGGGCCATCTTCACCATGCAGTTCGGCCACTACGACCGCACCGACGATCGCAAGAAGTAGCCCCCGGACTTAAAAAAACCACGGGCGCCCGGCTGAGCCGGACGCCCGTTTTGTTTGCCCTGGGGCGGTGCAGCTATTTCTTTTGGTCGGTTGCCTTGCCGCCCTTGTCGGCCGGGGCCTTGTCGCTCTTGGGAGCCGTGGCCTTGGCGTCCTTTTCGGCCTTGGCCTTTGCGGCCGCTTCCTTGGCGCTTTCGTCGGCCAGGCGGGCCTGCTCCTGCTTGATGAACTCGCTCAACTCGCCGCCGATGATCTTGGAGTTGCCCTGCATGAGCATGGGCATCTTGTCGCGGATGGAAATGCCCTCGGGCGAGCCGTAGAACTTCACCATGGCCTTAAGCTCCTTGGCGGTGAACACGTCGGCGCACATGGCCACCCAGCGCTTCTGGATGCTGCCCATGCGCTTGTCATCGAAAAACGCCTTGAACTGATCCAGGAATTTTTTCTGCTGCTCGGCGGGCAGTTGGGTGGAGATGCGCTTCACCGTGTCCATGATCTGCTGACGCACCTCGGCCAGCTTCCAGTATTCCTGGGCCGCCTGAAGGCGCTGGGCCACTTCCTTGGCATCGGGCTGACCGGCGGCCAGGGCCATGGAGGGTAAGAGCAGGCACAGGCATAGCCCCAACAGCAGTACTAACTTTCGCATGAAAACTCCCTTTTGCCGCCGTTAGCGGCCCGATGGGTGCGCCGGGATGAGGGGAAGGACGGAGCGGCCCTGGTCAGCCTCGTAACGGAGGTACTGGTTATGGCGTTGCTCTTCTTCCTTGGCCTGACGCTTTTGTTTGTGGCGGGCGCGATCGTCCATCTGCTCCAGGGCCTTTTGGGCCTTGGCCTGGAGTTCCGGTTTGTCCGCCAAGTTTTTGACCGCCCGGTTCAGGTGATACTGCGCCGAACGGTAATTTTGTCTTTGGATGAAGGCCAGGCCCAGGTACAGGGAGGCTTCCCCAACCTGGCCCAGGCGGCCCAGGCTGACTCCCAGCTCATACAGCGCCGCGTGGTTCTCCGGGTCCTTGGCCACCAGCTTGCGCAGCACCTCGGCGGAGTCGTTCAGTCGCCCCTGGCGCTGGTAGGCCTGCCCCAGGGCCAGCATGGTGTCGGTGTCGCCGGGTTTCATCTCCATGGATCGCTTGAGCAGGGCCTCGGCCTTGGCGTCCTGGCCCATCATCAGGAGGCAGATGCCCTGAGCCCGAATTTGGTAGATGTTGTTTGGCCAAAGCTGGCCCAGGCGCTCCAGGAACTGCAGGGCGCTCTCGTAGCGGTGGCGGCGCATGTTGAGCAGGCCCAGGCCGTAGATGGGGTAGGGGCTGTTGGGGTCGCTCAGGCGTCTGTTGTTTAGCACCTTTTCGGCCTGAGGCTCGGGATCGTAAAGTGCTATGAGCCTGGTCTGGATGCGTAGGAACTCGCTGTTGTCATAATGCAGGGCCTTGCCCTGCCAGGTGCGGGCCATGTTGGCCATGGCTTCCATGCGCTGGGGGCCGGTGGGGTGGGTGCGCAGGTAAACCGGCGTATTGCCGCCCATGTAGTTTTCCATCTTCCAGATGCGCTGGAAGCTGCGCTCCATCTCTTGGGGCGGGTAGCCTGCGGCGGTCATGGTCTTGAAGGCGGCCCAGTCGGCCTCCTGCTCGTCTTCGCGGCTGAAGGCCAGCTGCTGCTGCACCCCGCCGGCCACCGAGCCCATGGTCACGGCCTGCCCAAGGGCCGGGGATACCGCCCCGCCCAAAATGATGCCCGCCAGCAATCCCGCCAGGGTGGCGATGTTGGTGGGCGTGGATTTTTCCATGCGGTGGGCCAGATGGCGACGCCACACGTGGCCCATTTCGTGGGCCAGCACCCCGGCCAACTCGGCTTCGCTCTCCAGGGTGGTGATCATGCCCCGGTACATGAAAATGTAGCCGCCGGGAATGGCGAAGGCGTTCATCACCCCCACGTCGGCCACGTAGATGTGGAAGGGGAAGGGCTTGTCCGGCACATAGGCCTCCAGCCGCTTGGCCAGGCCCCGCACGTAGTCCACGATGTCGGGATCATCCACCAAAGGTATGGAAGCCATCACCTGGTCGTAGGCTTCCTCACCCAACTTGCGTTCTTCTTCCAAGCTGATCAGGGCCGCCGCCGGAGGCGGCAGCAAGCCGCCCAGCATGGCCAGGCAAAGCAGCAAGCAAAGCAGACGCTGGGCCATGTCTATTCTCCGCTTTTGAGCAGACTCTTGCCGGTCATGGCCTCTGGCTGGGCCAGACCCATCAAATCCAGCACCGTGGGGGCCACGTCGCGTAGCGCCCCACCGGGGCGCAGGGAGGCTCCGCGCCTCTGGGGGTCGATGAGCACCAGGGGGACCGGGTTGCTCACAGTGTGGGCGGTGTAGGGCCCTCCAGTGGCCGGGTCTATCATCTGTTCGGCGTTGCCGTGGTCAGCGGTCAAGACCACCCGGCCTCCGGCTCCGAGCATGGCCGGCACCACTCGGGCCAGGCAGCGGTCCAGGGTTTCCATGGCCGCCACCGCCGCGGCCATCACCCCGGTGTGGCCCACCATGTCGCCGTTGGCGTAGTTCATCACGATCAGGTCGTAGCGGTCGGCCGCGATGCGCGCCAGCACCTCGTCGGTCACCTCCACCGCGCTCATGGCCGGTTTCTCGTCGTAGGTGGCCACCTCCTTGGGGGAGGGGATCAGCACCCGGTCCTCGCCGGGCACCGGGTCTTCCACCCCGCCGTTGAAAAAGAAGGTGACGTGGGCGTATTTTTCGGTCTCGGCGATGTGCAGCTGGGTTTTGCCCGCCGCGGCCACCACGTCGGCCAGGGTGTCCTTCAACCGCTGGGGCGGGAAGGCCACCGGCACCGTGAGGTGCTGGTCGTACTGGGTCATGCACACGTAATAGCCCAGCTTGGGACGGTCGTGCACGTCGAAGCCGTCGAAATCCGGCGAGTTGAAGGCCCAGGTCAGCTCCCTGGCGCGGTCGGCCCGGAAGTTGAAGAAGATCACCGCGTCGCCGTCCTTGATGCGCCCCACCGGTTGGCTGTCTTCGTTCATGCGCACCGTGGGCTTGATGAACTCGTCAAACTCCTGGTTGGAGTAGTCCTCCTCCACCGCGGTTATAAGGTCTCCCGCCAGGCGGCCCTGGCCGCGCACCAGGGCGTTGTAGGCTTCCTGCACCCGGTCCCAGCGCTTGTCCCGGTCCATGGCCCAATAGCGGCCCGTCACGCTGGCGATGAGCGCCGGGGAGTGGTCGTTCAAAAAGTCCTCGAGCTGCCTCAGGTAGCCCGCCCCGGAGTCGGGTGGGGTGTCGCGGCCGTCCAAAAAGGCGTGGATGAAGATGCGCTCCACCCCTGCCTTGGAAGCGGCGGTGATCAGCGCTTCCAGATGGGTGAGCAGCGAGTGGACCCCGCCGTCGCTGACCAGGCCCAGCAGGTGCAGGGCTTGGACGTCTTTCTTGGCGACGGCGAAGGCCTTCTGGAATTCGGGGTTGCCGCCCAACTCGCCGTTGGCCACCGCCAGGTTGATGCGGGTGATGTCCTGATGGACCACCCGGCCCGAACCCAGGTTGAGGTGGCCCACCTCGGAGTTGCCCATCTGCCCGGCGGGCAGGCCCACGGCCTCGCCGCTGCAAACCAGTTGGGTGTGGGGGTAGTCCTTAAAAAGCGAATCGATGTAGTGGGTGTCGGCCTGAGCCACGGCGTTGCCCTCGGCCTCGGGGTTTATGCCCCAACCGTCCAGAATGATCAAAGCCACCGGGGCGTGGGCCGGCATTATATCCTCCTGCTCAGTCTGCCGCGGGTTTGCCCGGCCGGAGCAGCATGGCGTCCAGCTCCGATGGGTCCATCTCCACCCGGGGCGCGTCGCCCCACAGGGAGTCCAGGTCGTAGAATTCCCGCACCGGCTCGTGAAAAACGTGCACCACCACCTCGCCGAAGTCCAACAGTATCCAGCGGCCTTCCTGGAGCCCTTCCATACCCAGGGCGGGACGGCCCGCCTTCTTGAGGACCCTGGCGATGTTCTCGCCCATGGAGGAGGCCTGGCGGGTGGAGCGTCCGCTCACCAGGAGGAAATAGTCGGCATAGCCGGTGAGTTGGTCCACCTGCAAGAGCACCGGGTCCTCGCCCTTTTTGTCCAGGGCGGCGGCGGCGCAAAGCAGGGCCAGCTCACGGGCGTTCCGCGGCTTGGGGGGCCTTATACGGGGCTGTCTGGGACTGTCCACCTAGATTTGGCCCGCGTTGGTGTAGAGTTTCATGCTTTTAATATAGTCTTCCACCGTCTGGGGTACAAGAAAGCTTATGGAACGCCCGGCCGCCACCCGATGCTTGATGTCGGTGCTGGAGATATCCAGCAGGGTGGTGGAAACCTGGCGCACGCCCTTGCCGCTGGGCAGGCGGAACCAGCCGTCTTCGGCCGGGGCAAAGGCCGGGTCCATCTCGGTCTGCAAATAGTCCAACAGGTCCCAGCGCGGCGAGGAGGGCCGGTCCATGACCACGAAGTCAGCCAACTCCAACAGGCGCTGGGGCTCATACCAGGTGTGCAGATAAAAAAACTGGTCATTGCCCAGGAAGAAGAAGAGTTTGCGCTCCGGGTCCTCCTGGAGCATTAGGGTCAGGGTGTCCAAAGTCCGGCTGGCCCCGCCCCGGGCTATCTCCAGGTCGCTCACCGCGAACTCGGGATGGCCTTCCACCGCCCGGCGCACCATCTCCAGACGGTGTTCGGCCGAGGCCTGCACCTTCTTCTTGTGGGGCGGCGAGGCGCAGGGCATGAAGACCACGGTGTCCAGGCCCAGCTCCTCGGCCACCTCCTCGGAGGCGCGAAGGTGGGCCAGGTGTATGGGGTCGAAGGTGCCCCCGCAGATTCCCAGGCGCGTGGACACTAGGAACGCACCTGACCGTCGCCGTAAGCGATGAACTTGGTGGTGGTCAGCTCGGTGAGCCCCATGGGGCCGAAAGCGTGCAGCTTGCTGGTGTTGATGCCTATCTCCGCGCCCAGGCCCAGCTCCCCGCCGTCGTTGAAGCGGGTGGAGGCGTTCACCAGCACCAGGGACGAGTCCACGCCGTTGATGAATTGGCGGCTGCGGGCGTAGTCGCTGGTGACGATGGCCTCGGTGTGCTGGCTGCCGTAGCGGGCGATGTGCTCCATGGCCTCGTCCATGCTGTCCACCACCTTCACCGCAAGGATCAGGTCCAAGAATTCGGCGGGCCAGTCTTCCTCCACCGCGGGGACCGCGCCGGGCACCAGCTCCAGGGTGCGGGGGCAGCCCCTGATCTCCACGCCTTGCTCCATGAGGGCTTGGGCCGCCTTGGGCATAAACTCGGCGGCCTCGGCCGAGTGCACCAGCATGGTTTCCAGGGCGTTGCACACCCCGGGGCGCTGGCACTTGGCGTTGACGGCGATGTTCACCGCCATGTCATGGTCCGCGCTTTGATCCACGTACAGGTGGCACACCCCCTTGTAGTGCTTGAGCACCGGGATGGAGCTGTTCTCGGCCACGAAACGGATGAGGCCCTCGCCGCCCCGGGGGATGATCACGTCCACCAACTCGTCCTGCTTGAGCAGAGCGCTGGTGGCCGCCCGGTCGGTGGTGGGGATCACCCGCACCGCCCCCTGGGGCACGCTGCTGCCCGCCAGCACCTGGCGGATGATCTCGGCCAGGGCCAGGTTGGAGTTGATGGCCTCCTTGCCGCCCTTGAGCACAACCGCGTTGCCCGACTTGAGGCACAACCCGGCCGCGTCCACGGTGACATTGGGCCGCGACTCGTAGATGAAACCGATGACCCCCAGGGGGACGCGCTGGCGGCCCACCAGCAACCCGTTGGGGCGCCGGGCCATGCCGGTGACCTCGCCCACGGGGTCGGGCAGGGCGGCCACGTCGCGCAATCCCTGGGCCATGGAGGCGATGACCTTGTCGCTCAAGGTGAGGCGGTCGAGCATGGCGCTGGTCAGCCCGGCCTCGCGCCCGGCCTCCAGGTCCTTGGCATTGGCCTGTTGCAAGGCAGCCGCGTTTTGCTCCAGGGCCTGGGCCAGGGAAAGCAAAACCTGGTTTTTCTCTCCGGTGGGCACCACGGACAAACGCCGGGCCGCTTGGCGGGCCTCGCCGCAGATATCCTTGACTAGCTGCTCAACAGACATGCCACGCTCTCCTCGTCCTCCAGATCGAACACCACCAGATTGTCGCGGTGGATCACCTCGTCATAATCCTTATACCCCAAGCGGCTCTCGATTTCCTGGGAGCGCAGCCCCTTGATGATGGCAAGTTCCTCGGAGGAGTAGTTGGTAAGCCCCACTCCCAGCACCACCTCGCCGGGACCCACCACCCGCACCGCCGCTCCGCCCAGGAAGTCGCCGCGCACCTGGCGTATGCCCGCGGCCAGAAGGCTCTTGCCGCCCTCGCACAGGGGGCGCACCGCGCCTTCGTCCACCACCAGTTCGCCGGCCGCGTCGGAGTCGAAGGCGATCCAGGCCTTGCGCCGGGTGAGGCGCTCGGTGTGGGGCAGAAACAGAGTGCCCCGGTCTTCTCCGGCGGTGAGTTGGTCCAGCATGCCGTCTTTGGTGCCGTTGGCCACGATGGTGTAGGCGCCGCAACGGCCCGCCTTGTAGGCCGCCTTCACCTTGCTCAGGATGCCGCCGCGCCCCACCGCGCCGGGAAGGGAGCTGGCCGCCTTGAGTAGGTCGGGCGTGATCTTTTCCACCAGGGGGATGCGCCTGGCCTGGGGATTGTCCCTGGGATCGGCATCCATGATGCCGTCCACGTTGGTCAGGTTGATCAGCAGGCCTCCCCCCAACAGGTTGGTCAGGGTGGCGGCCAGGTTGTCGTTGTCGCCCAGCTTTATCTCGGCCACGGCCACGGTGTCGTTCTCGTTGATGATGGGCAGCACCCCCCAGCTCAACAGAGTGATCAGGGTATTGCGGGCGTTGAGATAGCGCTTGCGCCGCCGGAGGTCGCCGCCGGTCAAGAGCACCTGGGCCACCTTGATGCCGTGGGGCGCGAAGGCGTCCTCGTAGGCCTGCACTAGGCGGGCCTGGCCCATGGCCGCGGCGGCCTGCTTTTCGGGAATGGAGGAGGGGGTGAAGCCGGGGCGCAGGTGGGCCGCGCCGGTGGCGATGGCCCCGGAGGAGACCAGCACCACCTGGCGGCCGTGGGCGCGCAGGCGCGATATCTGTCCGGCAAGGTCGGCAACGCGGTGGGTGTCCAGGCCCTGGGGGCCGGTGAGAACCCCGGAGCCCACCTTTACCACCACCCGTGCGCTGTCCTTGATTATCTCAGCCCTGTTCACCGTCGTCTTCTCCCCTGGTCATCTCCAGCCTGTCGGCCAGGGCGGTCATGAGTTCGGCCACCCCCTGGCCGTCCTTGGCGCTGATGGGCCACACCGTGAGGCCCAACTCGCCCGCCGCCTGGGTGAAGGCGGCCAGGTTTTCCCGGGCCTGGGGCAGGTCCATCTTGTTTGCCGCCACCATGGCCACCCGTCCGGCCAAGCGGGCGTCGTAGGCCAGCAGTTCCTCGCGCACGGTCCACAGGTCCGAGGCCGGGTCTTCGGCGCCGAGGTCAACCACGTAAAGGAACAGTTGGGTGCGTTCCACGTGCTTGAGGAAGGTTAGCCCCAGCCCGGCCCCTTTGTGCGCTCCGGCCACAAGGCCGGGCACGTCGGCGATGGTGAACGGCCGCCGGTTTTCCAACTGTACCACTCCCAGGTTGGGAGTGAGGGTGGTGAAAGGATAATCGGCCACCTTGGGGTGGGCGGCGCTGGCCGCGGTGATGAGGCTGGATTTGCCGGCGTTGGGCAGGCCCACCAGGCCCACCTCGGCCAACAGCTTCAGTTCCAGGCGCAAGGTGAATTGCTCACCCTCGGTGCCGGGCTGGGCCATGCGCGGGGCCTGGTTGGTGGCGGTGGCGAAGTGGGCGTTGCCCTTGCCGCCCCGCCCGCCCTGGGCCACGATGATCTCTTGGCCGTCGCTGGTGAGGTCGGCCAGGCGCTCGCCGGTCTCATGGTCGTAGATCTCGGTGCCCACGGGCACCAAGATCAGCTTGTCTTCACCGGCCCGGCCGTTCTTGTCGCTGCCTTGGCCGTGACCGCCGCGCTTGGCTCTGAAATGTCTCAGGTAGCTGTGGTCGGCTAGGGTGGTTACCCTGGTGGTGGCCTGGATGACCACGTTGCCACCCCGGCCGCCGTTGCCGCCGTCGGGGCCGCCCCGGGGGCGGAAGCGCTCACGCAGGAAGCTGACGCACCCGTTGCCGCCGTCGCCCGCCGCCACCTCTATGATGGCCTCGTCTACGAAGCGCATGGTTCACACCCCGGGTCGGGGTCCTTCCAAAACCAAAGGCGGCCAGGGTGCCCCGAAATCGGCACCGCCCGTGGCCGCCCGGCAGAAGCCCCCTTTAGGAGGGATATACGCTGACCTGTTTGCGGTCGCGGCCCAGCCGCTCGAACTTCACCGTGCCGTCGATTACGGCGAAGATGGTGTAGTCCCGGCCCAAGCCTACGCCCTTGCCGGCGTGGATCTGGGTGCCCCGCTGGCGCACGATGATGCTGCCGGCGCGGACGTTAGAGCCCTCGCTGCACTTGACGCCCAGGCGTTTACCTGCGGTGTCGCGTCCGTTGCGGGAGCTACCGCCTGCTTTTTTATGAGCCATGCTGCCGACTCCTTATCCGTGCGGCCTAAGCCGGAATCTCTTCAATGCGCACCGCGGTGTAAGGCTGGCGGTGGCCTCTTTTGACCTTGTAGCCCTTGCGGCGCTTCTTTTTGAAGACGACCACTTTTTTGGCTTTGCCTTGGTCGATGATAGTGGCGATGACACTGCTGCCCTCGACAAAAGGCTGCCCGATCCTGGGCTCGCCCTCGCCACCGATCATCAAGACCGGCTCGAGCTGCACTTTCTCACCGACTTCACCCGCCAATTTCTCCAACCGGAGAATCTGACCGGCTTCCACTTTATATTGTTTGCCGCCTGAGGCGATCACTGCGTACATGGTGGCTGCACCTCCAAAAATTTAGAAGGTGAAGTATAGCAAAAGTTTAAGCCCTGTCAAGGGATGCAGCGGCTTATCCGCTGCAAAACGAGCCCTTAGGTACACCCCGGCCGCCCGGCGCGCAACCCCCAAATTGGGGCTCCAGGTCTTAAAAACGGGCCCGCCCGCGGGGGGGGCCCG
>JAHIQI010000056.1 GCA_018902755.1 Pseudomonadota bacterium
ATGGCCTTCAATCTCAAGAAGGCCGTGCGACTGGCTAGTACTTAGGGGGCGGCCCCAGGGGCGGCGGTGGCCCCAAAGGGCCCCGGGCAGGGGCAGGCCGACCAGACAAAACCGTCCCAGAGCAATATCTGGGACTGGAAAGCTGGATTAATCTTTCAATTAGCGCGGAGATAAGGCTAAAAACCAACGCCGGTAATTACGCAGCGCTCTCCAGTTACATCGTCTAAGTATATAGGATCTGTATATTTGTTGCGGAAGGGCGGAATTACGGCACCTGTGTGGAAAAGAACCGGAACCCCCAGTTCGCAGGCCTTTTCATAGTAAGGATACACCATGCGGTCATTAGGATAGTATCCTCCTGCGGGGTCCAATTTGAGGCCCAGCATCCCCCACTCGCGAACTGCCTTTTCAAACAGGGCCAGTCCTTCTTTGCGTCGGGGATCCACCCCACAGAATGCCCCGATCTTACCTTTATGGCGCCGCGTCACCTCGAACATCAGTCTGTTTTTTTCTTCCACAGTCACGGGACATTCGCCCATCTCCAGGCCCAAATCCAAGGGCATGAGCAAGGTGTAGTCGATGCCAGATTGGCCCATGTCCGAGGCCAGCCCGTCGCCATTCAGGTCCGTGAAAAAGTCATACATGTTGTTGGCGATTTCTTCTGGATCGGCGTGTTGCCCTGTTACCTGCCGCACGTTGACCGCCCTATCTACGATCCGGGCCCAAAACTTCTTAGGTAACCAGTCCTTATTAAATAGATGGTGGTGAAAGTCTATGATCACTTTACGCTCCTTTTTTGGGCAGCCACTAAAGGCCCACATGGGATTCAGGCACCTTGTCGCTGTTCAATACTTAATCGGCAGGGTCGGACAAGTTAATTTCGCCGTTTTCCAAAACGCAATCTGAGGATTCGTGCCCTGCTCCAATATTAAGCATGGTGGTGCTCAGCTTGATGATCGACGCGATCGCTTTGAATATCCCCTGCATCATGATGGGGGCCATGCTGCTGGAGGGCTCGTCGAGCATCGACAGCTCGCGATGGGACATAACCCCCCGCTCGATTGCAAGCATGCGCTGTACGCCGCCACTCAGGGTGTTGGCTATTTGCTCGAATCGCTTGGAGTCTATGGGGAAAAGAATGCATAATCTGGGTAATAATTAAATATTGACTTCTTACGAATCCACCACCCTATGGCATGGACACCAACGGAGATGGCCTCCCGGATACCACTCCAGGTCTGGACTTTGGCGTCGACACCAACCTGGATGGCCAGGCAGACACCACTCCCATAGCACCTTCGGTCGACCCAGGACTTCTCACGAATCCACCACCCTATGGCGTGGACACCAACGGAGATGGCCTCCCGGATACCACTCCAGGTCTGGACTTTGGCGTCGACACCAACCTGGATGGCCATGCAGACACCACTCCTATAGCACCTTCGGTCGACCCAGGAGCTTTTACTTTTAGACCGCCTGGCTCAGTCATGAACGGTGACGAGCAGCCTGACGCCACTCCCGAATTTACACCTGCCCATGACCCAACTAGTTATGATTCTGGGGCTTTTCCTGGTCACCAGAATGACCCGGGTAATGATGGTTTTGATAATCGACAGTCTACCCATGTTGATTCGGGACAATTCAACCCCGACGCCGGCCAACTTGATGGTCTTCCTCCTCCTGACTGGAAGAAGTGAGTCAACCAGACCGATTCAGGCAATTAATAAGCGAACCAACAATACCTGAGTAGCAAAAGTGTCAAAACCACACAAGGTTGCCCAAAAAATTGAAACAGCGGTCTCATCCGGTGATTTCAAGAAGGCCCGGATGCTTATAGAAAAACTCCTACTAACAAAACTTAGTAATGAGGCAGTATATTGGCGCGCTGTTTGCAATCTTGCCGAAGGTGATACATCAGGGGCCTATAAGGACTTTATGGAAGTAATTACTGTCAATCCATACCATAGCTTAGCATACTATGGTGTGGGTCTTTGTAAGGAGAAAGTGGGCAATATAGAACACGCAATAAGTGCATATGAAGTGGTATTAAAATGCGACCCATTACACAAGCAAGCAAAAGAAAAGCTCCGGAGACTTGCACCAAAAACGTATGCTAAACATAACAATCAAATGAAAGACAATCCGGTCGTGAATTACCCTGCATATGAAAAGCTTAATAAATTACTCAAAGACAAAAGGTTAAAAACTGCCGATTTAGAAACAAGAAAGCTCCTCATCAAATTATGTGGTAAAAGAAAAATTAGCACAAAAAATTTAAAGAGAATGCCAAGACAGGAACTGTTGTTTCTAAATAGTATATGGCTAAAAAACTCTAATGATAAATTTGGATTTAGCTCTCAACTCGATAAATTTAAAATGGCTGGAGGGAACATACATTCAAGTGATTACAGCAAAACCGTCTGGGATAAGGTATTTTATTCAATAGACTGGATAAAAAAACAGCGTTTAGGCACCCTGAAAAAGTCCTCTCAAATCACTTTCTCAGAATCAGCATCTTCTGGGCATCTTCCAGCATCTTGGGTTTTAAAAACACGAACAATATGGCCCTCGGAAATACTGGGGTGCTTACTTTTTACGGCAACAGGGGCTATTATTGGTGGCATTTGTATCAGAGATCATATCGTCGGGTATGTTTTAGGGGGGTTTTTTGGATTCATTGCTGGCGCCCTATCGAGTGCGATTTTATTTCTTTTTAATAAATATCGGGCAAAAAAAATGGCAAAAAAATGTTGGCTTTGTTTTCTGTTCTACGAGAAAGATATGCCGATGAGGATTAAATAACCGCTAGCACGACTCAGAACATTCTTTTTATTTATCCCATACAAGACTGTGCAGTTAAACTTTTGGGATACTTCTTTAACTTTAGCCAATCCCTGCCACTTGAACCCAGGCCAGAAAACGCCCGCTATCACTGCCAAGTTCACCCCAATCCATCCTCTCTCCAATCATCTAGCGTCAACCTCCTCCTTTGACATCACAGCTCAGGTCCACAACAACAGACTTGACCGACCAAAAGGAGGAGAAGCATGTCAAAGTCCAAGAAGCCCAAGCCCTTCACCATCACCTGCCCTAGCTGTGGCTCGACCAACACCGTCAAAATCAGCAAGACCAACAAGGTGGGCGCTGCTGTCACCTTCGGTGTCTTCAGTCTCGGCCACCTCGCCAAGACCTTCCGCTGCAGACGCTGCGGTTACAAGCGGTAGAAAAAACTATGGGAAAAGCTGAAGGTGCTGGACGAGCTTCAATCCCTGTGGGGAGATTTGCTGTTAGACCAAATCACGCCCGCCCTCGTGTCTCCTTACCTCAACAGAAGGGCGAGACAGCAGTCCAACACGCGCTATTCAGTTGGGGTCACAAGTTCCTCAACGTCCCCACCAACCCCATATCCCACATCGACCCGTTACCCCACACCAGAAAGACCAGCTACACCCCCTGTAGACAAGACGTGTTGAAGGTCATGGCCGCTGCAACGCCCCAGGAGCGTGTCTTGCTCAACTGCTATTTGCAGACGGGGGCGAGAAGGTCGGAGATATTCCGTCTACGTTGGAGCGATCTCGACTTTCAGCGCAAGACCATCACCCTGACCACCCACAAGACCAAGGACGGATCACCCCGACGAGACATTTTGCCCCTGTCAGATGAACTCTATTCATCCCTGTTGTGGTGGAGAGACTGGGAAGAGCGCAAGTTCAAAAGCAAACCCCACGTCTTCATATGCGATCACCCCGGTCCTTGGTGCGGAAGGCCCTTTCGGGTTCGTCGGAAGTTCATGAAGGACTTGTGCGAGAGGGCGGGAGTCAGGGTGTTTGGCTTTCATGCTCTGCGTCGGCACATTGCGTCGTATATGGCCGATTCGGGGAATGTTTCGATCAAGGCGATACAGGGGCTGTTGAGGCATCAAAGCTTGCAGGTGACTGAGAGGTATGTGCAGCGAATATCTAGTGACTTGCGGGATACGGTGGGGATGTTGAGGACTGGCTGATCGTGATTGACCATAGACGTCTCGTAATTTATGCTCAAACAACTAATCTTGCTGGGGGTCTTATGCCTAAAAAATCAAAGTGGTGGGAAACAGACCCGAAGGAAAGGTTTTGGCTTGAGGTCACGAATCGACCAAACATCGGCGATGACTTACAAGCTCCGTTGGTGGATCGTTCTGGCCATCCTCATCCTTTCGATGTTCTATTTCAAGATTGCTCCCTTGGTGATATTGTGTTTCATTACGATAAGAACAGGAGAAGTGTCGTTGGATACTCTGAAGTTGTAGGGGGATGGGACAACGATGACGAAGACTACTTTGTGCCCATCGGTAACTTTCATAAACTAGACCATCAAATTTCACTAAGCGATATAAGAAGTAAGCAAAAAGAACTCGCCATCTTACTAAGCAAGTTACATTCTGCCCACAAAAATAAGCCACTCTATTATCCTTTTGAGAGAGGTGAAAAGCGCCCTATTCGTCCACTCCAAGGTTATTCATTTAAGCTTCCGTACGGCTTTTTAGAACTTTTTCCTGACGCAATTTCTGAAATAGAAAAGTTACCGCTTACGCCGAGCATCAAAACAAAACCACCTGACATTGAAGACGCCTTGAATGACGATCCTGATGAATGGCAAAATTTTGCTAGGCGCATTCGGCGAGGGCAGGGCATTTTTCGAGCAAACTTACTCAAAGCATATGGTGAACGATGTGCTCTGACTGGTCATGGTCCAGCAAGCGTATTAGAGGCGGTGCACATCATCTCACACGCAGAGACAGGAATTAATGAGCTCGATAACGGATTGTTGCTGCGTGCGGATTTACACAATTTATTTGATGATGGAAAGCTGAAGATAGATCCCGATGATTTCACTATTGTGGTTGATGATAGTCTAATGGGAACACCTTATTGGGAATTACATGGCAAAAAACTCAGAACGCGCAAGTCCAAGAAACCATTAAGCTCTAAATTTCTTAGGGAGCGGTGGTAATCTGAGTGAGGTTGCCCACGCCTTGATTAAATCTACTTCACCTCCTACTTCATCAAAACAAAACGGGGTCCAGCCATAAGGCTGAACCCCGCGATATTATTTGGCGTCCCCAACGGGATTTGAACCCGTGTCGCCGGCGTGAAAGGCCGGTGTCCTGGACCTGGCTAGACGATGGGGACGTTTCCACCAAAACTGGTGGGCCGTGCGTGATTCGAACACGCGACTCTCTGCTTAAAAGGCAGATACTCTACCAACTGAGTTAACGGCCCGTTTTTACAGAGGATGGTTTTTTACCACGCAAGGGGTGGGGTGTCAAGATAAGTAGAAGCAATCCCATGTTTACAGGGCCCTTGTGTGGGAGCGTGATTCAAGTTAAATTCAATTATAGCCTAATGCACCGGCAATAACGCCGATTATCTCCCGGCTGTGGATGACGAGGTGCCATGTCTCAACCTACCGTGGGCCTAAGCGGCCAAATCAGCAAGCTCGTGGAAACGGCCGATCTGGCCAGCGCCTATGGCAACCCCGGCGCGGACGTTCTCTCTTCCATGACCCTGATGACCCTCTTGGAGGGATCGTGCCTGGCGGCCCTTGACGGCTGCCTGGAGGACGGGCAGCTCACGGTGGGGGCGCGCATGGAGATGGACCACACGGCCCCCACCCCGCCCGGCTTCACGGTGACCGCCGTGGCCGAGCTTAGCGAGGTCAAGGGGCCCAAGCTGGTCTTCGCGGTCAGCGCCCACGACGGGGTGGAGCAGGTGGCCAAGGCGGTGCATGTGCGCTACGTGGTGGACAAGGAGCGCTTCTTTAAAGGCGTGGAGCAAAAGTCGGCGAAAAGGAGCCAATCATGACCCCCCCTAAAAAGGCGGCGGACCCCAAAGCGGCCGATACCAGCCAGCAGCCCGAGCAGCACAAGGTCAGCTTTTATCCCGCCTGGTGCAAGCGCTGCGGCAACTGTTCCTCCTTCTGTCCCCGCGACGCCCTGGCCACCGACGAGTGGGGCTATCCCTTCCTGGCCCGGCCCGACCGCTGCACCAGCTGCGGCCTGTGCGAAATGCTCTGCCCGGACTTCGCCATCAGCCTGGGCGAGCCCGAGCCCGGAGCCTCGGTGTCCCCGGCGGCGCGCTGCGGGCGCCCGGCCCAGCCGCCCAGCTCCAGCCCCGAACGCCTGGCCCCGATGCCGGCCGAGGACAAATAGCCGCGTTTCCCCTGCCCGCGCGGCCTTCCGGTAGGGCCGCCGCGCAGTCGGCGCGGTGCCCTGCCCCCGAGGCGCGAAATCCTCGTTGACCCCGCTTGTTACTCCTGGTACATAATCAGCACCACTGAAAAAATCGGCATTTGCCGCAAACCGGCCCGGCCACCCTTGGCCGGGTTTTGGCGAGGAAAACCATGAGCGACGATCGCCCCAAGCTGCAGCTTGAAGACAACTTCACTTTCGCCTGTCACAAGGGCCTGGAGTGCTACACCTCCTGCTGCGGCGACGTGAACATCATGCTTACGCCTTATGACGTGCTGCGCATGAAAAAGGCCCTGGGGCTTACCTCCAGCGAGTTCCTGGAGAAATACACCCACCTGGTGCAGGTGCCGGGCAAGGCGGTGCCCCTGGTGCAGTTCCGCATGAACGAGGACAACGACAAGCGGTGCTACTTCGTGGGCCCCAGCGGCTGCGCCATCTATGCCCATCGCCCCTGGGCTTGCCGCATGTTCCCTCTGGACGAGCACGCCCAGGGCGGTTTCCAGGTGGCGGTTTCCTCCCAACGCTGTCACGGCCTGGCCAAGGGCGACCCATGGAAGGTGCGCGAATGGCTCAAGGACCAGGGCGCCACCCAGTCCAAGGAAATGGACGGCTCCTACGAGTCCCTGGTCAGCCACGAGTGGATAAACAAGCTGGGTGAGTTGGACAACCCCAAGGTCCAGCAGATGATCATCCTGGCTCTGTACGACCTGGACCGCTTCCGTGAGTTCATCCTCAACTCGTCGTTCCTGGACCGCTTCGACCTGGACGAGGACACCATCTTCGCGGTGAAGACCGACGACGTGGCCCTCATGGACCTGGGCTACGCCTGGGTGCGCTTCGGCCTGTTCGGCCAAAAGACCCTGAAGCTCAAGGAGCAGCCCGGCGGGGACGGCAAATAGTGCTGCCCGACGTAGAGGACAACCGCTTCCACGAGCTGGGGCCGGAGGGCTTCACCTTTGCCTGCCATCCGGGGGTGCCCTGCTTCAACGAGTGTTGCCGCCGCCTGAACCTGGTGCTCACCCCCTATGACGTGATGCGCCTTAAGAACCACCTGGGCATGAGCTCCGAGGAGTTCATCGAGCGCCACACCGTGGTGGAGAGCGGCCAGAACGGCTGGCCCCTGCCCCGCCTGGCCATGGCCGACAACGCCGACAAGACCTGCCCCTTCCTGTCCCCGGAAGGCTGCACCGTGTACCCCGACCGTCCCGGCGCCTGCCGCACCTATCCCCTGGGCCGGGCCACCAAGGGCGGCGGCGCGGGAGGCCCCCAGGAGGAGAGCTGGTTCCTGGTGAAGGAGCCACATTGCCGGGGCTTCGAGGAGGGCCGCCACTGGTCCCCCCAGGAGTGGACCAAGGACCAGGACCTGGACGCCTACAACGCCTCCAACGACCTGTTCCTGCCGCTGGTGACCCGCCAGGCCCCGGCGGCCAGCGCGGCCGAGGCCCAGAAGAAGATGCAGATGTTCTTCATGGCCTGCTACAACCTGGACCAGTTCAAACAGTTCGTCATGGGGAGCCGCCTCACCCAGATCATCGACCTGGAGCCCATCCGCCTGGAACTGATCCAGAGCAACGAGTCCCAGCTACTCAAATTCGCCTTCGACTGGCTGCGCTTCAGCCTGTTCGGCGAGCCAACTCTCAAGCTCAAACAGGGCTGAGCCGGGCCATCCTTTTCTTGACAAGCCGGGGCGTTGAGCCGGTATTCTAAGGATCGCCAATCACGGCGGCCCGCCGGGGCCGCTTCACCCAGAGGAGGCCCCATGCCCAAGAAGATCAAAGAGCCCCGCGCCTGGATCACCAATCTGATCAACGACTTTCTGGCCTCCTCGCCCACCAACGATATGGAGAACCCGCCCGGCGAACCGGCCTGGGACCAGGCCCTGGTGGGTTTCGTGGCGGGCGCGGACCCCATCTGGCAGCAGTACAAGGAATACGTGGGCCCCTTCCACTGGACCCCATGGGAGGTCTACAACCAGCACCAGCCGGGCCAGCCCGCCCCGGCCGAGGAGCTGAGCGTGATCTCCTGGGTGATGCCCCAGCGGGAGATGGTGCGCCTGGCCAACCGCCGGGCCAAGAAGTACCCCGCCGAGGAGTGGGCCCGCATCCGCATCTTCGGGGAAAAATGCAACATCGCCCTGCGCAACCATGTGAAGGACAGCCTGAGCAAGGCCGGGTATCCGGCGGTGGCCCCCATGCTGGTGCCCAACTGGACCATCGTGAACTCCCAGCGCTTCGGCTACGCCTCCTCCTGGTCCGAGCGCCACGCGGCCCACGCCGCCGGGCTGGGCACCTTCGGCTTGTGCGACGGGCTCATCACCGCCAAGGGCAAGGCCATGCGGGTGGGCTCGGTGGTGGTGCGCATGGTCATAGAGCCCACCCCCCGGCCCTACGCCGACCATCACGCCTATTGCAGCTTTTTCGTGGACGGGAGCTGCGGCAAGTGCATCGACCGTTGTCCGGCCCGGGCCATAACCACCGCCGGTCATGACAAGGAAAAGTGCCGCCAACACCTGGTGGCCAGCCGGGACTACGTGGCCAAGACCTACAACTTCACCGGCTACGGCTGCGGCCTGTGCCAGGTGGGGGTGCCCTGCGAGAGCGGCATACCGGTCAAGGCGGCCCGAGAGGCCCTTGAGCGCGGCGAACTGCCGCCGCCGCCCGCGCCCCTGGCCTGAGAGCAAGAACCGCTTAAAACGCGAACCGGCCCCCTCGGGGGCCGGTTTTCATTTGGGGTTGGCCTACCGGGGGCCTGATGCGCCAAAAGCAAAGGGCGGGGTTTGCTCCCCGCCCTCGTCAGTGGCCCCTGAGGCCCGCTGTGCGTAGCGCTTATTTGCCGCCGGTGTAGCCCGCCCGGTTCCTGATGCGCGCGTTTATCTCGTCCTTGGAGTCCTGCAGCACGCGCATGGTCTTTTCACCCGCGGCCAACAGCTCGCTGCTGTTGCCCTCGGCGATGAGCCGCCCGGGCAGGAGCATCTTGCGCTTGGTCAAAAAGGCCACGATCTCGTCCTCGGCGTCGAGCTCCACCCCGAAACGCTCGGACAACTCCAGCAACTGGTCGCCGAACTCCTGGGGATGCTCCAAAAGCTCCACCGGCAGGTTGGTTTCCCGCGACAGGGCCGCCGCCTTGCCCGGAGGCAGGGAGGAGCCGCAGATGAGGTCCGCCGCGTGGGCCAGCTGGTGGATGATCAGGGAGTCGTCGGCATCGGGGCTAAGCGCCAAATACAGGTGCGTGGGGTCCAGCACCCTGGTCTTGTGGGGATTCACCAGCACCCCGCCCGAAGTGGAGCGGGGGGCGTCGGCGGCCCCGGTCTGCAACTTGGCGTAGGCGGCTAGGTCCACCAGCTTGATGGTTATGGTCTTGCCCGCCGGCGAGGTCAGGGAAAAGTCGGCGATCATCTCCGCGGCGCGGGGATGGTCGCAGACCGGAAGTTTGGTTATGGCCAGGGCGATTTGGCCTGGGTCTTGGTTCAAGCGATCAGTTACCAGATCCTTTTCGCGTCCCATGTGACAACGCTTGAACTTTTTGCCGCTTCCGCAGGGGCACAGGTCGTTGCGTCCGATGTTGGAGGTATCCATGTGTAATTCTACCCGCGGCCAATATCGCCCATTAGGTTTGGTTTATTCGGCTACGATGCAATCGCGGCCCGCGTCCGGGGTGTTCACCGGGAAGGGCCCGGTCTGTCCGGTGTTGGGATCGTAGCGGTGACGGTAGCTGGCCTTGATGCCGATCTTCTTGAAGGTGTGGTCCCAGCCCCGTTGATAATAACCGCACTGGTCGTTGAAGCAAATGTACAAGCAATCGCCACCCCAGCTATCCACCGCCGGGGAAACCCACTTTTGCATATGTTCGCCGCAGTGCGGGCAAATGGTCTTGCTCTCGTCGAATTCGGCCATGATGTCCTCCTTGCGAGGTTGGTGTTGTCTAAACAACCCGCGCCTGGGCGCTGGTCCCAGGCGCGGGCAATACGTCCTGCCTTAGAAGTTAATCACGCGGCAGCGTTTTTCAACACCTCGGCGGCCGAAACGATATTTCGGTCCAAAGCGGCGTCTCTCTTGAAGTCGCCGCCAAAGGCCAGGGCCATGAGCTGAGTCACAAAAACCACCGGCATGTCGTACTCGGTCCCCAGTATCTTGTTCAGCCGGGACTGGTAAATCTCCAGGTTCATCTGGCACATAGGGCAGGCGGTGACGATCATGTCCGCGCCCTTTTCCGTGGCCTCGCCCAGGATGCCGCCCGCCAGGGGAGCGCAGGTCTCCATCTCGGTGAAGAAAATGCCCGAGCCGCAGCACTTGGCCTTGTGCTCAAAGGGCACCACCTCGGCCCCCAGGGCCTCCATGATGTCGTCCATGGTGTGGGGGTCTTCCACCGAGTCGTACTCGCCGTAGGGGCGGGTGGTCTGGCAGCCGTAGTAGACGGCGACCTTCACCCCGTCGAGGGGCTTTTTCACCGCCGCGGCGATGCGCTCCACGCCCAGGTCGTGGTAGAGCACGTCCAAAACGTGGCGCACCTTGACCCCGCCGGTGTAGTTCAGGCCACCCTCGGCCAGGATCTGGTTCAGCTCCTCGGCCAGCTTGGGCTCTTCCTCAAACTCGTGGGCGGTCTTGATCATCTGGATGTAGCAGGAGGAGCAGGGGGCGATGATGTCATAGCCGCCTTGCTTCTGGGCCAGAGCCAGGTTGCGGGCGTTGAGGGTCTTGGTCTGCAACTCGGTGCCGCCCACGTAGTGAATGGAGGCCCCGCAGCAGTTCCAGTCGTCGATCTCCTTGAGGGTGAGGCCCAGGGCGTGGGCCACCGCCTCGACGCTGACCAGATAGTGGGAGCCGCCGGCTTCCAGGGAGCATCCGGGGTAAAGGAAGTAAGTCATCTTAACCCTCCTTTCCCGGGCTCATGGCCTTGGCTTTGTTCAACATCTTTTTGAGGCCCTTCATGCCCTTGATCTTCTTGGAAGGGGGCAGGCCGGGGCCGATCTTGAACTTCATGCGCTTGTGGGAGAGAAGTGCGCGGCCGATGTCCATCATCTCCAGCATGTTGAAGATGCCGTGGATGGGACCGGCCATCATGGTGTAGCGCATGGGCACTTCGGTCTCGTCAACCCGGCCGGTCTTGTAGATGCTGTCCCAGAAGGCCTTGCCGAATTTTGAGGTTTCCTTGCGCGGTACGATGCCCTGCTCCAGGGCGTAGTGAGCCAGGCCGTGCATCACGTCGATGACCTTGACCCCCCGGGGGCAACGAACCTTGCAGCTATAGCAAGAGGTGCACAGCATGATGTCCGGGCTGTTCATCACCTCGTCGCGTTTACCGGCGCGTATAAGGGACCAGAGCTGACGGGGGCCGTGGGTCATTTCGTCCCGCAAGGGACAGGTGATGCCGCAGACGCCGCACTGCATGCACAGCTTGACGTCTTCCCCCGAATCCACGTTCTGGTACACCTCTTCGCGGAAGCTTTTGTCATAGGCCTTAGTGGCCATTGCCATCCTCACTGCAAAGCGGTTAAACGAAATATTGTCAAACCCTGAGAAGGTGAAGGGGGCCCACCAAGCGGCGGGCCCCCTTTTCTAGCTAAAAGCCCTTGTAGGGGTTGGGTCCAACTTCCTCGATGGTTTCCATGAACTCCGCGATGATCTCGGGCACACGGTCCACCTCGTTGAAGCTGATTTCCTCGACCCGCACCCGGTCGCTTTCCAGCACCAGGCGGTCCAGGGTCTCGGAGATCTTGGACATGCGCACGTTGGCCAGCTCAGAGCCCTTGATGAAGTGGCACTGGTAGTCCTCACCGTGGCGGCAGCCGAAGAGCATCACGCCGTCGATGCCCGAAGACAACGCGTCGGCGATCCACACCAGGTTCACCGAACCAAGACAGCGCACCGGGATGAAGCGGATGTAGGGGCTCCACTTGTGGCCCTTGCGCGCGGCCATGTCGATGGCCGGCAGGGCGTCGTTCTCGCAGGCCAAGATGATGACCCTGGGCTTCTCCTCATCCTCTTCGGGCACCTCGATGGATTTGATCATGGAGCCGATCATGTCCACGGAGTAGTTCTTGAAGCTGATGATGCGCTCGGGGCAGGCGCCCATGCACACGCCGCAACGGCGGCAGCGGGTTGGGTTGGGCAGCGGGTTGGCCTTCTCGTCCTCGTTGATGGCCCCGAAGGGGCACTCCTCGGTGCAGCGCTTACACTGGGTGCAACGCTGCATGGCGAACTCGGGGAAGCTCATGTCGCCGCTGCGCGGATGCACCGCCACGCCCTCGGCCGCCGCGTGGGCCGCCTGGATGGCCTTGAGCGCCGCGCCGGTGGCGTCTTCCACCGCCTGGCTCACCCGCATGGGACGCCGCACGGTGCCGGCAGTGTAGATGCCGGTGCGCCGGGTCTCGTAGGGGAAGCAGATGAAGTGGCTGTCCGGGTAGGCGTACTTCAGGGTGGGCAGGTTGGGCCCTTGGCGGTACTGCAAGTTCAAGACCGACCAGGAGTCGCAGGCCGCCTTGGACTCGGCGGCCAGCTTCTTGGCGGCTTCCTGGTCCATGCCCAGGGCCACCAGGGGAGCGTCCACCACCTTGGGGTTGTTGGGCTTCAGACCCGTGGCCAACACCACCATGTCCAGTTCGTCGATCTCAACGGTGTCGTTGAGGGTCATGTCCATGGTCTCAATGGCCAGCTTGCCGCCGGACTCGCTGATCTTGGGGTAGTCCTCGTCGCGGCGGATGAAGACGACGCCCTTGCGCTGGGCCTCGCGGTAGACTTCCTCGCTCTGGCCGGGGGTGCGGATGTCCTTGTAGATGACATACACCGCCGCCTCCGGGTTGGCCTCCTTGACCATCATGGCCTGCTTGAGGCTCACGGTGCAGCACACCGCCGAGCAGTAAGGCAGGTGGTTCTGGTCGCGGCTGCCCGCGCACTGAATGAAAGCCACCGCGCCCAGGCCGCCCAGTTCGCCGGCCTTGGCCTTGGCTTCCATGTCCACGTTGGTGATGATGCCCGGGTTGGAGCCGTAGGCCAGCTCGTCGGCCAGCTTCTCGGGCTCGTAGGGCAGCCAGCCGGTGGCCTGCACGATGGCCCCGCAGCGGAAGGTGTCGCCGCCGGACAAGGTCACGGTGAAGTTGCCGGGCGCGCCCGCGGTCTTGTCCACGGTGTTGCCGGTGTAGACCTTGATCTTGCCGTCGGCCTCCACCTGGGCCACCAACTCTTCCAGGCCGGTGTCTTCCAGCTCCTGGTAGGGCGGGGTCTCCGGGGCCAGCTTGGCCATCTTGCCCAGGAAGCCGCCCAGGGCCGCTTCCTTTTCCACCAGGTACACCTGCACGCCGGCCTTGGCGCCGGCCAGGGCCGCGTTGATGCCGGCCACGCCGCCGCCCACCACCATAAGGGCGGTCTCGGGCTCCAGCTCCAGCTTGAAGGGCACGGGCACGTTGGACTTGGCCAGCTTCACCGCGCTCATGCGCAGGTAGTCGGCCGCCAGCATCTGGCGGTCCTCGCCGGCCGTTTCCTCGCCCTCGTACTCGGCCTCGGAGCACATGAGGGCCTGCTCGCGCAGGCTGGCCCGCTCCACGATTACCTGGGAGCCGAAGTTGAACTCGTCGGTCTTCACCCGCGAGGAGCAGGCGCCGATGAGCACCGCGTTGACCCCGCCGTCCACGTCGGCCTGGATCAGGGCCACGCCGTCGGGGGAGCAAAGGGCGTCGTGGGTTTTAACCTCGCTGACGCCGGACTCGCCCAGGACTTCCTCGAGGTTGTCAAAATCCAGGGCCTCGCCGAGGCCGCAGCCTTTGCAGAGATAGCACGCTTGGTTCTTATCCATGATCACTACCTCCCGGCCACTACTTGAATAGCCTTGAGCGCCGCCGACGTTCCGTCCTGCACGCTTACGTGCACCTCGCCGGGACGGCGAACCGTGCCCGCGCCGAAGATGCCTTCGGCGTTCTGCACGAAGCCGTACTCGTCATAGACCATATCGGCCGGAATCTTGCTCAGATCGGTGTTGGGTTGCATGCCCGTGGCCAAGACGACCAGGTCGTGTTCGGCCTTGAAGCGCTCGCCGGTGGTGGTGTTCTCGCCATTGAGCACCAACACGCCGTTTTCGCCGGGCTCGATAAGGCCGATCTTGCTCTTTACGAAGCTGATCTTCTCGTCGGCCTTTACCTTGGTATAGAAGTCCTCATTGCGGTCCATGGCCCGGATGTCGATGAAGTAGATGGTCACCTCGGCGTCCTTGAGTTGTTCGCGGACGTAGGTGGCCTGCTTCAGGCTGGCCAGACAGCAAATGGTGGAACAGAAGGGAAGGTGGTTCACGTCGCGGCTGCCGGCGCACTGGATGAAGGCCACCTTTTTGGGGGCCTCGCCGTTGCTCAGCTTGACGATCTTGCCGCCGGTGGGGCCGCCGGCCGCGGCCAGGCGCTCCATCTGCACGTTGGTGATGATGTCCGGGCTGCTGTTGAAGTTGTAGTACTCCACCTTGGAGGCGTCGTAGGGGCTCCAACCGGCGGCCCACACGATGGCCCCGGCTTCCTCGATCGTCTCTTTGGGGGCGTCGTCCAGCACCACCGCGTCGTAGGGACAGGCCTCCTTGGCCTTGGCTCCGTCCTCGGTCTCCACGATGCTGGGATCGATGACGTAGCGGTAGGGATAGGCCAGCTCGTGGGGCAGGTAGGCCGCCTTGATCTGACCCAGGCCGTAGTCAAAGGAACTGGGGATGGTGGCTTCCACCGCGTCGGCGCACTTGCCGCAGGCGGTGCAGCGCTCGTTGACGTAGCGGGGCAACTGGTTGATGGTCACCTTGTAGTTGCCCGGCTCGCCTTCGATGCCCGTGACCTCGCTCATGGTGTAGAGCTTGATGCGCGGGTTGGACTTGATGCGCTTGAAATTGATTTCCAGTCCGCAGTATGGCGGGCATAGTTTGGGGAAGTATTGGTGGAGCTGGGCCACGCGGCCGCCGAGATAAGGATTTTTCTCCACCAGCACCACGTCGTAGCCGGCTTCGGCAGCTTCCAGCGCCGCGCTGACGCCGCTCATGCCTCCGCCGACGACCAGTATGGATTGGCCCATCGTGCTGTCCTCCTCGCAAGGGATATAGCTGTTGACCTAAATAAACAAACTGTTCCGCCCAACACACGCGGCCCGGCGGGCGTTGCTCCACCTTACCGGCCGCGCATTTTGCCGAACGGCTTGCCGGTTTCCCAAGGGAGACCGGCGGATAATCGATCACCGAATATACTATGGCCGCGCCGCCTCCGTCCAGAAAAACCGGCTGTGGGCGAAAGCATTTTGCCTAATTAGCACGGCAACTTCCCGGCGGTGGGCCCAGGGGGCTCCACCGAGCGGGGTCTTTTGTCCGATCCGGGGCAGTTTGCCCCGAAGCGGGCAAAAAACTCCAGGCGCCTAGGGGCGGCGCCTGGAGTTGCTGATACTTACGACATGGAAGTTAGCCGATCAGGTCGACGACTTCCTTCTTCTCGAACTTCCACTCACCGTCCTTGAAAGTGCAGTTCACGAAGCACTTCCAGTTGGCCTCGTCCATCTTGGGAGTGTCGGCGCGGAAGTAGTAGCCGGGCCAACGGGTCTCCTCGCGGAAGAGGATGGTGCGCACGTGGGCCTCAGCCTGCCACATGCGGTGGGTGTTCTCCCAGCAGCGCTCCAGCTCGTAGCTGTCCTCGGCCGCCAGTTTCTTGGCGTCTTCCTTCAGCATGTCCAGGAGCTCGAGACCGCGCTCCAGAAGGGCCTTGGAAGTCTTGAAGGCGCTGACCACGCCACCAGCGTACTCGTCCATGATCTTCTGCAAACGGAACATGAAGCTCATGGGACGGATGTAGTGGGGGTTGATCTCCGGGTCGGTGGTCATGCCCTTGTTGGCCTCGAAGAGGTCCAGGGGAGCCAAGCAGGAAGCCTTGAGAGCCTCCACGTCACCGACGCTGGGCTGGCTGTTGTTATCCAGGATGAACCGGATAGCTTGCTTGCCCGCGTAACGGCCCTCGGCGTGAGAACCGCTGGAGAACTTGTGGCTGCTGGCGCCCGTGCCGTCACCGGCACTGAACAGGCCCTGCACCGTGGTCATGTTGCCGTAACCCCACTTGTAGGGGGTCTCGAGATCTTCGGGGCCGGAAACCCAGGCACCGGAACCGCCGGAGTGAGAACCGATGAAGTAAGGCTCGCACGCGGCGATCTCAGAGCGGCTCTTCTCGGGGTAGATGTTGCTGGCGGCCCACAGGATGGCCTGGCTCACGGTCATGTCCAGGAAGTCTTCCCAGGCCTCGGCCTCCAGGGACTTCATCTTCTTTTTGAAGGCCTTCTCGTCGGGAGCGGCGGCGGCCAACTTCTGGATGGCCTCGGCGGTCTCCATGTACAACGGGCCCAGGCCCGCGTCGACATCGAGCATGCCAAGGTAGTTACGCAGGTTGGCCGGGATCGGCTTCACCAGACCATAGGGGGCCCAGTTCTGCAGCTCGGCTTTGCGCTCCACCATGTACTCGCCGCCGGTCGCGCTGGTAGCACGGCTCTTGAACAGCAGGAACCACGCACCCACCGGGCCGTAAGCGTCTTTGAAGCGCACGGGGATGAAGCGGATCTCCTGGCAGGTCATCTCGGCACCGGCCTGGATGGTGAAGTAGGCGCTGGAGCCGCTGTTGAAGGGCGGGTACCAGGAACGGCCCAGACCCTCGCCCACGCTCCGGGGACGGAACACGTGCACCGCGCCGCCCATCATGGCGCAAACCGCCTTGGCCTTGAATACGTAGAACTTGTTCTCGCGGGTGCTGAAGCCGTAGGCGCCAGCCACGCGATCGCCGTCCATGATGGGACCGACGATGAACACGCGCTCGATGATTTCGAAGCCGGCGTCGTTCATGGCGTTCTTGGCCGCTTCGGCCACGATCACCTTGTAGGACTCGCCGTTGATCATGATCTGCCAACGACCCTCGCGAACGTACTTGCCGTTCTCGTCGGTCCAGATGGGCAGACCCCATTTTTCAAACAGGTGCACGGAGCTGTCGACGTGACGGGCGATGTTGTACACCAGGTCGTCACGGGCGATGCCCATCAGGTCCTGTTTGACGTAGTTCACGTAGTCGGCGAGGGTGTTGTCGCCGGCGCCGTAGCCCACGTACTCGTTGATGGCGCTCAGGCCCATGGCCACCGCGCCGGAGCGGTCAAAAGCGGCCTTGTCGACCAAGGTCACCTTGAGGCCGTTTTTCTTGGCCCAGTAGGCAGCCTCGACGGCCGTGCCCGCGGCAGCCATGCCACCGCCACAAATCAGAAGGTCAGTGGTGACCTCCACAGTCTCAAAATTCGCCATAGTTCCTTACCTCCTAAACCTTCGCGCCCCCTACAGGGTGGGCAGCGTGTCCTGGCCCGTGGAGGCCGGCTCGGTCATCAAGTTAGCGCTGTTGATGTCGCCATCGCCCGCATCGAAGCCGCCCAACGGAGCAGCCGAACCCTCAGCGGTGGTCCGGATGGGGAACTTGAAGCGTTTGACCGCGCCGTCACGGAACTTGACGGTCCACATAATGTTGTCCGAGCCGCGCAGCGGCACGACACTGGCGCCCATGGGCACGAAGTCGGCGTAACCGCGAACGTCAACCGCCTGCTGGGGGCAGATCTTGACGCAGTTGTAGCACTCCCAGCACATGCTGGGATCGCGGTTGAAGGCCTTCATCTCGCCGAAGCCAAGCGACCCGTCCTTGTCCAGGAGCATAAGGTCGTTGGGGCAGATGTACATACAAGCGGTCTTATCCTGACCCTTGCAGCCATCGCACTTTTCAACAATGACAAAACTTGGCATTTATTCCTCCGTAGTGTTGACGGGTTGACCTTTTGCAACCTGCCTAAACGACTACCAAATGAGCCCTACCTCCCTAGGTGGGGCTAGTTCACGTCCCTAATTTCCCTACACCTCCTTCGAGTTCCATTACCCGAGCTTGGTTTCTGCCTTACCTTTATGGGACACGTAACCAGGTCGGAACCTAGCGACGAAAACCATCGATTGTGCGTATTGGAACAAACTATCCCGCAATCGAACCCCGCGTGTCAAGCTATTTTGCGTCGCCCCTGTGGCCCTTGGTCCCGGGCGACCCTGCGCCACATAAGGTTCGGCCTACTTTTTCCATGGGGTCGGCCTGTTCTAACGCAGACTTAACTTTGATGTCAAGAAAAATGTGTTAATAGTCACAAAGTCCCCCCGGCCAAGGCGGAGCCATTTCCAGGCGCCCGGTCCCATGGTGAACGCTCTCGCTTTAAGGTATTAATTCCAGCCCTTAGCCATGCGCTGGTCCGGCGGGCGGCAAGACGGCCCGACGGGCAGCCGGTCAGGTCGCCGGGAGGTCCGCCGCCACCTCCGAAGGGGGCGAAACAGCGCCCGCCCAGCTGCCCGAAATCAAATCATCCAAAAATTTTTGAGCCCCATTTCAAGCAATCACCAGCTGAATTATGTTATTTAGGGTTGCGGTGGGAAATAGCTTCGCAAGGGCGGCCCCCAGCCGCCGAACATCCTTGGGGAGGATAATATGGACACGGACCCGCGCTACCGTGAAATGGCCGCCCGCATCGGCCTAGGGCAATCGCCGCGCATCGCCGCCTTGTTCGCCATGCTGGCCGACTCGGACGAGGCCGACCTCCTGCTGGCCCTGCCGGCGGACGTGCCCGGCGCGGCCAAAAAACTGGGGCGCGATCCGGATGAGATTCAGCGAATGGTCGACTGGCTGTTCCTCAAGGGCCTGGTGTTCCCTTCGCGCAAAACCGACCCGCCCACCTGGCGCATGAGCCGCGACCTGGTGCAGTTCCACGACGCCACCATCCTCTGGCCCCAGGCCCCCCCGGAGTTCCTGGACCTGTGGCGCGAGTTCATGGACCAGGAATGGTACGCCATCGCCAAGACCATCGGGGCACAGGTGAAAAAACCCTTCACCAGGGTGATCCCGGTGGGGGTGGCCATCGAGGCCCGCACCTCCATCCTCGATTTCGACTCCGTGGCCAAGATGATCGAAAAGGCCAGGAGCCTGGCGGTGACCAAGTGCACCTGCCGCCTGAGCATGCGCAACTGCGACCGCCCCCTGGAGGTTTGCCTGCAGGTGGACGGCGCGGCCGACTACAACCTGGCCCGGGGCACCGGCCGGGCGATCAGCCGGGAAGAGGCCCTGGACATCCTGCGCCAGTCCGAGGAGGCGGGCCTGGTGCACGTGACCCTCAATCGCCACGAGGGCAACAACTTCATCTGCAACTGCTGCCCCTGCTGCTGCCAGACCATGCCGGTGTTGATCGAGGGCGGCATCCGGGTGGTGGACCCCAGCCGCTTCGTGGCCGTGGTGGAGGCCGATGAGTGCACCGCCTGCGGGACCTGCCTGGAGCGCTGCTACTTTTCGGCCATCACCTTGAGCGAGGAGGAGGGGGCCACGGCGGTGGTGGACCTTGAGCGCTGCATGGGCTGCGGCCTGTGCCTGATCACCTGCCCCACCGAGGCACTGAGCCTGGGCGAGGCCCGCGGGCCCGCCTTCGTGCCGGGCGCAGCCTAGGCCGCCGGGTTCGGCCGGGACGGGATACTAGTCTTAACTATCGGCGAATTATTAGTTTTTTATAAAAACAGCCCTGGTTTCATCAGAAGATTATTACATCCGAGCCTGGCGCAGCAGTTATGGGATTGGTGGGCTGGGAGGTTTACATGGAGCGCGCCCTCAGCGGAGTAAAGGTCCTTGATCTGTCCCTGAACCTGCCCGGCCTGTACCTGGCCTGGCTCATGGCCTGTATGGGGGCTCAAGTCTTAAAAGTCGAAAACCCGGTGGGCGGCGACTACAGCCGGGGCCTCTCCGGCGAAGGGGGAGGTGATTCGCCCTACTTCGCGGCCATCAACCGGGGGAAGCAGAGCCTGGCCCTTAACCTCAAGGACCCGGCCGGGCGCGACATCCTGCTGCGCCTGCTGGAAGATTACGACGTGTTGCTGGAAGGCTTCCGTCCGGGGGTGATGGCCCGCCTGGGCCTGGACCATTCCCTGCTCAGCCAAGTGCAGCCCCGCCTGATCCATTTGTCCATCTCCGGCTACGGCCAAGAGGGCTCCCTGGCCCAGCGGGCGGGCCACGACATCAACTACCTGGCCCTGGCCGGGGTGTTGGGGGCCACGGGGAGTTGCGACGGCGGCCTGGCCATCCCCGGGGTGCAGATCGCCGACCTGGCCGGGGGATCGCTGCTGGGCCTTTCCGGGGTGCTGGCCGCCCTTTACCAGCGGGAGCGCACCGGCCGGGGCCAGCACGTGGACGCGGCCATGTTCGACGGCTCGGTGTCCATGGCCACCCTGGTCTGGGCCGGGGTGCAGGCGGGCATCGACGCCCCCCGACCGGCGGGCATGACCCTCAACGGCGCCTTCCCCTGCTACAACCTCTACCGCACCAAGGACGGCGGCTGGTTCTCCCTGGGGGCCCTGGAGCCCAAGTTCTGGCAGGCCTTTTGCGCGGCGCTTCAGCGCCCGGAGCTCTTGGACAAGCAGTTCGCCGGGCCGGAGGTCATCAAGGAGGTGGCGGCGATATTCGCCGGGCGTAGCCGCGATGAGTGGAGCGAGTTCTGGGCCGGTCACGATGCTTGCTGCGAGCCGGTGCTTTCCCTGCCCGAGGCGGTGGCCTCCCCTCTGGTGCGGGAGCGGGGCATGGTGGAGCCCCTGGGCCAGGGGGTCCAGTTGGCCTGCCCCCTGAAGATGTCCGGCTCGCCCCAGGCCCCCACCGATCCGCCCCCGGCCCTGGGCCAGGACACCATGGCGGTCCTGACCGGGCTGGGCCTCAGCCAAGCTGAAATAGAAAAAATGGCCGATCGGGGAGTGGTGGGCCTGGCCTAGTCCTGGGCCCCTTGGGCGGCCTCGCCCTGGGGCTCGCTCCGGTCCCCACCCTGGGGCTGCTCGTCGCCGGGCTCGCTCTTGGTCTTGGCCTTGGCCCTGGCCCGGCGCTGAGCCCCGGAGGGGCGGCGGCGGCGGCGCTTCTTGGGCGCGGCCGGAGCGGCGTCCTGGGCCGGGGCCTGGCCGTTGGGTGTCTGTTCCGGGGAATTGTCCACCGGCTGGCGGAGCGGCTCCTGGGGCTGGGCCGCCGGGGCCTCGGGCTGGGGCTTCTCGTTGCCCGCGGCCTTGGCCTCGGGGGCGGGGGCCGGTTTCTTGCGGCTGCGGCGGCGCTTGCGCCCGCTGGAAGCGGGCTTGGGCGGCGCGGCCTCGGCCTGGGCCGGTTCCGGAGGCTTCGGCTTGGACGCGGGCGCGGGCGCGCGGGCTGGAGCGGGGGCGGAGCCGGAAGCGGGCGCGGGCGGCGGGGGGGCCGCCTGCTCCTGGGCCTGGGGCGGGGCGCACACGGACCAGGGATCGCCGCAGGCCTCGGTCTTGAACTCGTCCAGGGCCACCTCGTGGTCGGCCACCAACTCCAGACACACCCCGCTGCTGGACTCCAGGCGGGACAGCTCCACCCTCTTTACGTTTTGCAGGTGGTGGGCCGTCTCCGGGGCCAGGCGCACCTTGAGCCCCTTGCCGCCGTATCCCCGGAGTTTGAGCTCCAGGTCCCGGAGCACCTTGCGGCCCAGGGCCTCGCTGGTTAAGAGCAGGCCCCGGCCCTGGCACACCGGGCAGGTGCGGGTGGAGCCGAAGTCGATGGCCGGGCGGATGCGCTGGCGGCTCATCTCCAGCAGGCCGAAGCGGCTGATGTGGCCCACCGTGGTCTTGGCCTTGTCGCCCTTGAGTGCGTCGCCCAGGGCCTTGCGCACCTTGCGCTGGTTGGCCCGGTCACGCATGTCGATGAAATCGATGACTATAAGCCCGCCCAAGTCGCGCAGGCGAAGCTGGCGGGCTATTTCGGCCGCAGCCTCCAGGTTCACCGCCAGGGCGGTGTCCTCCAGCTGCTTGCCACCGGCGGTCTTGCCGGAGTTGACGTCCACCGACACCAGGGCCTCAGTGGGGCTGATGACGATGCTGCCCCCGGAGGGCAGGCGCACCGCGGGCTGGTACACGCTCGATATCTGCTCTTCCAGGGTGTACTTGGCGAAGATGGGGCGCTCTTGCCGGTAGAGCTTGACGATCTTCTTGCGCCGAGGGTTCACCGTGCCCACGAAGGTGCTCACCCGTTCGAACACCTCGGGGTCGTCCACCAGGATCTCGCTGAGGTCGGAGGTGAACAGGTCGCGCACCGTGCGCACCGCCAACTCCTCTTCCTTATGGATGAGGGTGCGGGGCTTGGCTTCCTTGCCCCGATTCTCCAGGTCTTCCCACAGGCGCAGTAGTTGCTTGAGGTTGGTGGTCAGGTCGCGCTTGCTGCGCCCCTCGGCGGCGGTGCGGGCGATGACTCCCAGGTCCCCCGGCCGCTCCAGGGAATCGAGCACTTCCTTGATGCGGCTGCGCTCCTTCTCGTCGGCGATCTGGCGGGAGACTCCCACGTGGGAGTGCCCCGGGGTCAGCACCAGGTACTGGCCGGGGATGGACAAATGGGTGGTCAGGGCCGCGCCCTTGTTGCCGGTCTCTTCCTTGACCACCTGCACCAGGAGCTGGCGGCCCTTCTTGAGCACGTCCTGCAAGGGAGGCAGGCCCTTGGCCGTAGCCTGGTGGTCGCCCCAGAGGTCGTTGCGCAGGTCGGCGATCTGGAGGAAGCCGTGCTTGGGCCGCCCGTAATCTATGAAGGCGGCCTGGAGGCTGGGCTCCACGTTGGCCACCACACCCTTGTAGATGTTGCCCCTGGTCTGGGCTTGGGCGGCGGTCTCAACATAAAAGGCCTCCAAGCGGCCCTCCTCAACCACCGCCACCCGCAGTTCCTCGACCCCGGTGGCGTTTATGAGCATCTTGCGTGACATGTAGGCCAGCTTACCCGAATGCTTGAATTTTTGCTATGCAGTCGTGACAAAGTTTTTTATATGAACCCGCCGGACGCCAGGTGGTCCGGACCCGGCAATACCGGGCCCGGACCACCTGTTCGGCCGTGCAAAGGGGAGTCAGATCAGTTCTCGCGGGCCTGTTGGAACTGGCGCACCTGGTGCATGAAGGCCTCCAGGCGGATGCGGCTGCCGCTCTGCTCCTGGCCGTCCATGGCCATGGGCAAAAACGGCAGGTTGCCGTGGTCCTCCCGGAAACGTTTCATCAGGGCGTTGACGATGGTGCCTGGCATGCAGGTGAAGGGAATCACGTTGATTACGCCCGAGGCCCCCCGGCTGAGCATGTCCCGGCTCTTGCCCAGGGAGAGGATGGCCTCGCCCTCGAAGCTGGGCTCCAGGTAGGGGTGGGCCATCTTGAGCACCTCCTTGACCGGGGGCTCGTGCAGGGTCTTGAGGGACCCGCTCCAGGGCTTGGCCAGGGTGCGCTCGTCCTTGTGCTGGAAGTAGTTCTCCAAAAGAGTGCCCACCAGGGCTTGGCGCCTCTTGAGCATCTTGGCCCGCACCGCGGAGGTGAAGTTGGTGTAGAGCACCCACTCGCCGATGGTGGGGGTCCAGGCCTCGCCGCCCAGGGACTCCACGGTGCGCACGATGTCCTCGTTGGCGAAGCGGTTGGCCCGGGTGTAGATCTCCCCCACCACTCCCACCAGGGGCCGGTGGTTGTCCCCGGATCGCCGAACCGCCGCGAACTCGCCCCTGGCCTCGGCCATCACCGGCTGGAGGTCGCCCTTGCGGCCCATCACCTCGGCCACCCTGGACAGCATGTGGCGGTATACCTCGTCGCTGTCGCCGGGCACCGCCTCGTAGGGCCGGGTCTCGTGCAGAGCCTTCATGAGCAGATCCACCGCCACCAGACCCTGCCAGGCCAGGCGGGTGAAATCGCTGCCCCCCACCATGCCCAGCTCCTTGTAGAACACCTCCGACTGGTCCGGCGAGTAGATGCGGGCCTCCTCGAAGCCCAGTTCGTCCAGGATCAGGCGGTGGTAGCGGTGGTACTGGCCGAAACGGCAAGGCCCGGTGCCGCCGGGCATGAAGAAGGCCACCTCCTTGGGCGGCACCTTCTTATCCATCAACAGCTTAAGAAGGTCGCCGGTGGTCAGGGCGCAGGGGTAGCACTCCTTGCCCGAGGTGTAGCGGCGGCCAAGCTCCAGGGTGCGCTGGTCGCTCTCGGGCAAGACCTCGGCGTGGCCCCCGCAGGCGGCGAAGGCCGCGGCCACGGCCACCGAGTGGTCGGTCATGGGCGGTATGTAGATGGTGCGCTCGCCGGGCTGGATGTTGCGCCGCCGGGCGGCCTTGGCCTGGGGCGGGGCGGTGGTCACGTTGCCCAGGGAGTCCAGGAAGGCCTCCAGGCGGGTGATGGCCCCCACGTCGGCCGAGTGCTCGTCGATCTCGATCTCCAAGAAGGGCTTGCCGTCCATGACCCGCCTGAAGAAGTGGCCGATGAAGCTGTCCGGGCCGCAGCCGAAGTTGGTAATGTACACCGCGTGCAGGCGGGGATCTGAGCGCACCTCCAGGGCCGAGGCCAGGATCTTCTGGCCGTAGCGCCAGTACATCTCCGACAGCTCGGGATGGCCCATGTGCTGGTCCAGGTCCAGGAAGTCCATGGGTATGGAGAACACCCCCAAGTGGCGCATCTTCTGGGGGATGCCCAGGTTCAGGCCGGGGTCGGCCCCGTTGTAGGGGCGGCTGATCACCACCATGGCCCGGTCGCCGGGCTTCATGGAGGCCAGCACCTCCTTGCCCCGGGCCACCAGGCGGCGATTGAAGTCGTGCTGGGCCTCCCAACCGGCGGCGATGGCCTGGCTGAGCCCTCTGGCGCCCGCGCCCAGGCGCTTGGCCAGGGCCTTGAGGTCGGCGCGCATGGTGCCCGTGTCATAGCCGAAGCGCAGGGGGCTGTCGATCAGCTCGCTCCCCCCGAAATCCAGGGCCGCCGGGGCGGTGTAGCACAGGGTCTGGGCGTAGGGGCACACCTGGCCGTAGGTCAGCTCGTTGCCCGGCGCGGGCAGGTTGATCAACGAGGGCAGGAGAATCTTCTCCACCCCGCTCTCGATCAGCTCGGCCAGGTGCCCGTGGGCCACCTTCACCGGGAAGCAGGGCTCGTTGACCACCGCCTCCACGCCCTTGTGGATCAGGCGTTTGGTGCTGGGCCCGGAGACCTGCACCTCGAAGCCCAGGCTGTTCAAGTAGGCGCTGAAGAAGGGCAGCCACTCGCGGAAGAACATGGTGCGGGGGATGCCGATCACGCCCTTTTTACGCTGGGGGTCCACCGGCTTGGCGTAGGACAGCAAAAGCTCCTCGCGCTCGGCGAACAGGTCGGGGATGTCCTCGCGCACCTGGGCGTCGCGGTCCACGTCGTATTTTTCGCAGCGGGAGCCGTAGAACAAAGGCTTGGCCAGGCCCTCCACCTTGACCCTGCGGATGGAGCAGGTGTTGGGGCAGCCGGAGCACTCGAAGGTGGTGATCTCGTAGCCGGTCTCGCTCACCGCGAAGCCCTTGAAGGAGCTCTCTTTCCAGGTGCGCTCGCGCATGGACAGCAGCGCAGCGCCGATGGCCCCGGTGACGTCGTGGTGGGGCGGCACGATGATGGGCCTACCGGTCACCGCCTCGAAGGCGGCCACTATGCCCTGGTTGGCCGCCGTGGCCCCCTGGTAGAAGATGCGCTTGCCTATCTTGCGGTCTTCCACCACCTTGTTCAGATAGTTGTGCACAATGGAGTAGCTGAGGCCCGCCACCAGGTCGTCTATCTCCGCCCCGGAGGCCTGGTGGGACACCAGGTCCGACTCCATGAACACGGTGCAGCGCTCGCCCATGCGCACCGGGTTGGGCGCGCCCAGGGCCCGGGAGCCGAACTCGCCCTTGATCTGGATGCCCAGCTTTTCGGCCTGCTCCTCCAGGAAGCTGCCGGTGCCCGCCGCGCACACCTTGTTCATCATGAAGTCGACGATGGCCCCGTTTTCCAGGGAGATGTACTTGGAGTCCTGGCCGCCGATCTCGAAGATGGTGTCCACCTCGGGGTCGATGTGGGCGGCGGCGGTGGCCTGGGCGGTGATCTCGTTGCGCACGATGTCCGCCCCGATGAAGTCGGCGGTGAGGTAGCGCCCCGAGCCGGTGGTGCCCGCGCCCAGGATGGTCACCCGATCGCCGATCTCGGCCCCGGCCAGGCGTAGGCCCTCCTTGACCGCCTCCAGGGGACGCCCGGCGGTGAGAAGGTACTGCTTGGAGAGCACCCTGCCCTGTTCGTCGATCACCACCACGTTGGTGGAGATGGAGCCCACGTCCACTCCCAAATAGCCGACGAGTTGGCCCTCGGGCACCTGGATCTTTTGCAGGTCCTTGCGGTGGTGCTCGCCCAGCTTGAGCCGGGGCAGGCGCTTGGTCTCGCCCGCCGCCTCGGCGGCCCGGCGCTGTAGGTCCTCCAACCCGGTCAGGGGGGCCACCAGGCCCTTGTCCTGGGCGAACAGGGCCGCGCCCAGAGCCCCCACGCAGCCGAAATCCGGGGGCACTAGAAGCTCGCCGTCTTCCAGAGCCAGTATCTCCTTGAGGGCGCGGTGCACCCCCTGGTTGGCCGCCACCCCGCCGATGAAGGCCACCGGCGGCACCACCTTCTTGCCCTTGGCGATGTTGGACTTCAGGTTGCGGGCCATGGCAAAACACAGCCCGGCCACGATGTCGTAGTCCGGGGTGGCCTCCTGCTGCAAGTGGATCATGTCGCTCTTGGCGAACACGGAGCAGCGCCCTGCCAGCCGCGGCGGGTTGGCGCTGTTCAGGGCGATCTCGGAGAACTGCTCTATGGTCAGTTGCAGCCGGTGGGACTGCTGGTCCAGGAACGAACCGGTGCCCGCCGCGCACATGGTGTTCATGGCGAAGTCTTCGATGCGCAGCCCGCCGTCCGGGCCGGGGCTCACCAGGATGAGCTTGGCGTCCTCGCCGCCCATGTCGATGATGGTGTGGGCCTGGGGGCACAGCCGCTGCACCCCGCGGGCGGCGGCGATGATTTCGTTGACCACCTCGCCGCCCAGCAGGGGGGCCAGGGTGGGTGCCCCGCTGCCGGTGACCGCCACCGCGGCGAAGCGATCGCGGCCGAAGCGCTCCAGCACTTCGCCCAGAACTTGGCTGGCCACGGCCAGGGGCCGCCCCTTGGTGCGGGTGTAGTCGGCCAAGAGTACCCGGCCGTCATGGTCCAGCACCACCGTGTCCAGGCTGACCGAGCCCACGTCCAGGCCCAGGTAAAGTTTGCCTTTATCCGCCACTTGCGAGCTAACGGAGGAGTCGCTCATGCCGCACCTTTCTTGATGATCCTACAAACCCCGATAAAAAATCTCGCCCCCGAAATCTTCCGCCCGCACCTTGCCTTGGCGGGCCAGTTCATGCAAAAGCCGCTCGGCCCGCTCCGGCTGCACCCCGGCCATGGCCGCCACGTCGGAGATGGTGCAGGGCCTGCGCCGGGTCATCTCTTGCACCTGGCGCTCCAGGTCCCCCCGGTCGCCTTTGGCCGCCGCCCGGGGCGGGGCGGTAACCGTGCAGGGCAGGCCGAAGCCCGCCGCTATCTCTTCCAGGCGCTCCAGGGAAAGGGCCCCCACTCCGGGCACCGCCGGTGGGCGGATGACCGTGTTGAGCTGCACCAATTCAGGTCCGATCTCCCGGGCGGTGGCCGCCAGGGCCGCCAGGTGCTCCGGGGAATCGTTTATGCCCGAGGCCAGAAGAATCTCCAGCCACAGGCGACCGCCATACTCGCGGGCAAAGGCCTTTAGGCCTTCTATGATCTCGCTTATTATAAGCCCTGGCGCGGGCCTATTGATTGTTTCAAATATTTTTTGGTCCACCGCGTCCAGGCTGGGGATCACCACGTCGGCCAGGGCCAGGTCCCGGCGCACCTGGGGATCGGTCATGAGCACCCCGTTGGTGAGCACCGCCACCCGGCAAGGGCTCATACCCTTGAGCTCTTTGATGACCCGGCCCAGTTCCAGATGCAGGGTGGGCTCACCGCTGCCGGCCAGGGTCACGAAGTCCGGCGGGGTCTCCATCTCGCCCAGGCGTTTTTCCACCTGGGCCAAGACTTCGTCGGCGTCGCGGAACCGGCCCCGCTGGGCGGTGTGCACCGTGGTGCGCCCCAGCTCGCAGTAGATGCAATCCAGGGGGCAGGTTTTGGGATAGACCAAGTCCACCCCCAGGCTCAGCCCCAGCCGACGGCTGGGCACCGGCCCGAAGACGGCCTGTTGGCCGCTGGAACCACTCACTTTTATTCCTCCCGCCTTCCAAGGTTTGGGGCCGTTTAAATGTTCGTCCTTGGCCGCCCGCATGTCAAGCGACTCCCTAGCTTCGCCGGTTTACAGTTTGGGGGGGCTAAGGTAGACTCAACCCCATGCAACTACTGGGGCTTACACTGCAATCACCATTCGTGGCCGCGCCCATGGCCGGGGTGTCCAACCCCGCCTTTCGCTTGATGGCCCGCCGGGCGGGCGCGGCCATGGTCTACAGCGAAATGGTCAGCGCCGCCGGACTCTTGCGCCACCAGCCCCAAACCCTGCGCCTGACCCGCAGCCTGCCCGGCGAGCGGCCCCTGGTCTTGCAGCTGTTCGGGGCCTCCCCCCGGCAGATGGGCGAGGCCGCGGCCATTGCCTGCACCCTGGGGGCGGACGCCCTGGACGTGAACATGGGCTGCCCGGCCAAAAAGGTGCGCCGCCCCGGCGCGGGCAGCGCCCTGTTGGAAGACCCCATATTGGCTGCCGAGATTATGGCCGCCGTGGCCGAGGCTTCCAGCCTGCCGGTGAGCGCCAAGATACGCCTGGGGCCGGGGAGCGACATCACCGAGGATCTGGTGCCCCGCCTGGTCAGGGCCGGGGCCCAGGTCATCACCCTGCACGCCCGCACCACCCGCCAGGGCTTCGGGGGCCGGGCCGACTGGGAAGCCATCAAGCGCCTGGCCTCCTGGTGCCCGGTGCCGGTGATCGGCAACGGCGACGTGACCAGCGGCCGGGCGGCGGTGCGCATGCTCGAAGAGACCGGCTGCGCGGCGGTGATGATCGGCCGGGGAGCCATGGGCGACCCCTGGATTTTCTCACGGGCGGTGGCCCGCCTGGCCGGCCGGGAGCCCCCGCCGGTGACCCCGGCCATTAAGCGCCAGGCCCTGGCCGAGCACCTGGAGCTGGCCAAGAGCCTGGGCGGCGAGGGCCACGCCATCCATTTCATACGCCAATTCATGATGTGGTATTCCCGGGGCCTGCCCGGGGCATCCCAGTTCCGCCGCCAGGCCGGGGCCTGCCACGAGCTGGCTCCCCTGTGGGAGCTGTGCGACCAATTCTTCGTCGAGCCCGACCTATCGGAGCCCGAGCAGCCGGAGCAGGCGGCATGAGGGTGCGCCTGGCCCGCCACGCCGGTTTCTGCATGGGGGTGCGCCGGGCCATGGAGCTGGCCCTGGCCCAGGCCCACCACGGCGAGGGTCCGGTGTTCACCTACGGCCCGCTGATCCACAACCCCCAGGTGCTGGAGCTTTTGAAGAGCAAGGGCATCCGGGTCTTGGAGGAGATCCCCCCCGAGGGCAGCGTGGCGGGCGGCACGGTGATCATAAGAGCCCACGGGGTGCCGCCTCAGGACAAGGCCCGCCTCAAGCGGGCCGGCTTCAGCCAGATCGTGGAGGGCACCTGCCCCCGGGTGATAAGGGTGCAGGCCATCATCGCCCGGGCGGCCAAGCGCGGGGCCGACGTGGTCATCGTGGGCGACGCCAGCCACCCCGAGGTGGTGGGCCTTCTGGGCCACGCCCAGGGGCGCGGGCTGGTGGTCTCCCGGCCCGGCGAGGTGGCCGGGCTGCCCATGCTGAAAGACGTGGTGGTGGTGGCCCAGACCACCCAGACCGGAGAGAACTTCGCGGCCATCGTGCAGGAGTTGATCAGCCGTTTCGGCCCGGTGGAGGTGCACGAGACCATCTGCGAGGCCACCCACCGCCGCCAGGACGAGGTCAAGAGCCTGGCCCAGGAGGTGGACGGGGTGGTGGTGGTGGGCGGGCGCAACAGCGGCAACACCCAGCGCCTGGCCCAGGTGGCCGCCCTTTCGGGCAAGCCGGTTTTCGCGGTGGAGACCGAGGAAGAGCTCTCCCGCGCCGAGCTGGCCCACTTGGAGACGGTGGGAGTAACCGCCGGGGCCTCCACCCCCAACTGGCTCATCAAGCGGGTGCTCAGGGAGCTGGGGGCCATCCGCAGCGAGCGCGAGGGCGGCGGCTCCTACATCCTGCGCCGGGTGTTCCGTTTTTTCGTGCGCAGCCAGCTTTTGGTGGCCCTGGGCGCGGCGGGCATGACCTGCGCGGCCAGCCTGTTGCAGGGGCTGATCCCCCACCCCGCCCTGGCGGCCACGGCCTTTTTCTACATCTACGCCATGCACATCCTCAACCACTTCCTGGACAAGGAAGCGGGGCAATACAACGACCCGGACCGGGCCCAGTTTTTGGCCAAGCACCGGGCCTTTCTCATCGGCTCGGGCATCTTCAGCGCCGCCGCCGCCCTGATGCTGTGCGTCATGATGGGCCCGTGGCCCTTTGTCATCGTAAGCCTCATCAGCCTGCTGGGCATCCTCTACTCGGTGCCGGTGGTGCCCCCCTCCTTGAAGGCCCGCCTGAAGTTCGCCAGCCTCAAGGACATCCCCGGCTCCAAGACGGTGAGCGCCGCCGGGGCCTGGGCGGTGGTGGTGGCGGTTCTGCCCGCGGTGGGCTTCGAGGCCTGGCAACCGGCGGCCCTGGCCCTGGCCTTTGTCTATACCGCGGTGCTGGTGTTCTGCCGCTGCGCGGTGTTCGACGTGCTGGACGTGCAGGGCGACCTGGTGGTGGGCAAGGAAACCATACCCATCATGCTGGGCGAGGAGGGCACCCTGCGCCTGGTCAGCTGGCTGTTGGCCGGGCTGGCCTTACTGATGCTCCTGGCGCCCCTGGCCGGGCCTCCCACGGCGCTGTGCCTGCTGCTGCTTTTGCCCATAGCCGGGCTGGCCCTGATGCAGCGGGTGCTGAGCCGGGGGGACATGCTGCCCGGCGCGCTCAGCGAGGCGTTGGTGGATTTCAATTTCTGGCTGGCCGGGGTGTTGGCCCTGGCCTGGTGGATCATTTAAGGCAAATAACAGGGAGGGAGACATGGAAACCCGGCAAGCCATCTGGAACCGGCGCTCGGTACGCAGCTTTTCCCAGGAACCCCTGGAGCCGGCCCTGCTCCGCGACCTGGCCGACGCGGCCCGACAGTGCCCGTCCGCGGCCAATTTGCAGCCCCTGGAATACGTGGTGGTCACCGAGAAAAAGCAGCGCGATGAGCTGTTCGGCTGCCTGAAGTGGGCCGCCTACACCGCGCCGGTGGGCGTCCCCGACGAGGCCCACCGCCCCACCGCCTACATCGTGGTGTGCGTGCGCCAACAGGACGTGGCCCCCACGGGCAGCGCCTTCGACGTGGGCGCGGCGACGATGAGCATCCTCTTGTTGGCCCACGACCAGGGGGTGGGCTCCTGCTGGATCCGCAGCATCAACCGCCCCAGGGCGGCCAAGCTCCTGGGCCTGCCCGAGGGCATCGAGGTGGACTCGGTGATCGCCCTGGGCCGCCCGGCGGTGGAGGCGGTGGCGGTGGACCTGGAGCCCGGCCAGCAGGGCAAGGAGGTCATCCGCTACTGGGACGACGAAACCGGCAAGCACTTCGTGCCCAAGCGTTCCCTGGTGAACATGCTGCACTGGCAGCACCACGGCGGCAAATAAGCCTCACCATGGCGTCGCGAAGCTGATCTTAATTTTTCTGAAACACCGCCCCGCCTAGCGGCACAGCCAGACGACGGCGGCCAAGGCGACCGGCGAGCGAAAGGCGCAGATGTAGCAGAGCCTACATCGAGCCTTGAGCGATGCCGGCAACGCAGGCCCCGCCACCTGGCGCAGCCGCCAACCACACAGCCAGCGGCACAGCCAGGGGGTGCTAGGCAAGGCGTCGGGCAAGCGAGACCCGCAGGCGTATATGCCTAATACGCCGAGGAGGCGAGCGACGCCCGCAACGAAGCATAGCGCCGCCTGGCGCAGCCGCCTACAAGGTAGCGCGGGCGCGGCCTCGTAGCTCTTGCGCTCTCCTATCGAAGCGGCGGGCTACCTCCAGGTGGAAAGACTGGCCCAGGTAGCGGCTTTGCTCCATGAGCTGGTTCTTGGCCCGCTGCCAAAGCTCCTCCAACTCGGCGAAGGTGTTCACCCGCTCCAGGCGTGAGGTGAGGCGGGCCAGCACCTGAGCGCGTAGGCGCTCGGCGTTCATCTCGAACAGGTCGCGCAGGCTGCCCTGGCGATCCGGCCCCAGGGGCAGCTCCTGCCCCTGCTCCCAGGCGATCTTGAACATCTCCTCCAGGCGGGCCAACTCGTTCACCGCGGCCATGGATGCGCCCACCCGCTCCAGCATCTGCCCGCCCAGGCGCTCCAGGCTGGCCTGGAAGGCCTCTTCCAGGCGCTGCTGGTAGTCGGCGTTGCGTTGGGCGGTGAGGCTGAGCTTCTTGAGCTCCTCGTGGTACAGGCGCTTCAGCTTGCCCGGGCTCGACGCCCGGCGCACCGCCTCTATCTTGCGGTCCAGGCGCAGGGGGTCGGCGGCGGACAGGCTCAGCTTGCCGCCCTGTGGGGCCAGGGTCAGGGCCAGGCCCTCCTTGGCCCCCACCAGGCGGGCCAGGCCGTCGGGGTTTTCCACCAGGGCCTTGGCGTCCAGGGAGCTGATAAGCTCGTTGATCATCTCGAACTTGCGGTCCATGACCCGGGCCAGGGGCGCGAAGCTCACGATCACCGGGCTGCCGTCTTCCTTATAGGCCAGGCCCGAGGCGGCCAGGCCCAGCACCAGCAGCTTGATCTGGTTGGGGTAGGTGAGGCGCTCGGCCGCCGGGGCGAAAAAGGCCAGGCGCACCGCTTGGCCGCTGTCGCTCAGCGCCTGCAGCAAGAACTCCTGCACCTCGGGCCTGAGCTGCTCCAGGCCCCGGAGCACCCGGCGGCCCTCGTAGAGGTCGCGCTCGAAGTGGGTGACCCCCACCGAGCGCAGGGCCTTGAGGCGGTAGATGTATTTGAGCGGCACCTCGTTGTCGAGCATGAACAGGTCTTGCGAATCCACCAGGACCAGGCCCCGAAGCTGCAACAGGCGGTTGATGCCGGTGAGCACCCGGCCCTGGGCCAGCCAGGTTTCCCGCCCCTCCTGGGGCAGGCGGGTGTTTTCCACCAAATGGCGCAAACTGGCCGAGGGCGAGCCCTCGGGCTGCACCTCCAGGTAGCGGTCCAGGGCCAGGCGGCGGCGGGCGTTGTCGGCCACCAGGTCGTCCTGAGCCTGGCGGGCGGGGATGCGCTTTCGGCCCAGGCGGCGCACCAGATCCAGCAGGGAGAAGTAGCGCTCCAGGATGTCCTCGGTGAGATAGCCCTCCCGCCGAGCCCCGCCGCAGACCACGGCCAACAGGAACAGCACCTCCACCATGGGCGGGTCGTTGTTTTCCAGCAGGGGTTGCAGGCCCACCAGGCAGGCCTCGCCGAAGATGACCTGGCGGAACAGGCCCTGGTGCTCCAGCAAGAAGGCCAGGTCCTGGCGCTGGCTGGTGCTCAGGTCCAGATGGGCCAGCATTGCCGAGGCCTCCAACGTCTCGGGCGCTGGCGGCTCCTCCTCCTCGTAGAGCAGCACCAATAGCATCATCAGCCGCCCCAGGTAGGGCTGCACGTCCAGGAGTTGGGCCAAGCTGGCGGTGAGGCGCTGGAACTGCAAGGGAGTGGCCCCCACGATGCCCGCCGCGGCGGCCCCGAACTCCTGGCGGGCCATCTCGTGGCTGAGCTGCATGTCCTGGAAGCCTTCCAGGCGTCGCCGGTCCATGGCGCTGAGCTTGCCCGCGGCGGCCAGGCGGCGGCGGGTCATGGGGTGGCCCGCGCCCTGGGGCAGCAAGCGCTCCATGAGCCGGGGACAGCGCCTGAGCAGGCGGCCCAGGTTAAGAGCGAAGCGCGGCAGCACCAAAAGCTCGTCCAGCAGATAGCGCTCCAGGCGGGCCCGGAGCCGCTCCAGGCCCTCGGACATGTCCAAAAGCTCACTGGGCTGGGGCTGGGGCTGGGCGGCCAGGAAGCGCTCCAGCTCGTAGCAGCAGCGGTCCATCTCTTCCAGGCGCCGGGCGGGCACCTCGGCCAGGGGCTGGCTCTGGGTGTGGCTCACCAGCTGGTTCAGCCGGGCCAGCTCCTGGTGGGGGTCCATGAAATGGGGCACCAGGGCCCCGGTGGCCGGGTCCAGGGTCAGGTAGATGCCCGAGTCGCCCAGGTAGGCCTCGCCTCCGGCGGCCAGGCTGCGGCGCAGGCGGCCCAGCTGGTCCGGGGGAAGCTCTTGGGGCGCAAAGGCCAACAGGGCCCGGCGCAGCTTGCCGAGGCGCTGGTTCAACTCCCCCTCGTCGCCATCGGCCAGCAGGGGGTTGAAGTTGATCAGATGCTTCTCGCTCAGATGCACGCATATCCACAGCAGGGTGAAGCTGGCCGCGGTGCCCAGGCTGGGCAGCAGCCGTCCGCTGCCGTGCAGCTCGCAGGTGAGGAGCGCCCGGAAGAAATAAGGCCGCACCGAGGAGTCCCCGGCGTAGAAGTGCTCCACGAAGCGGCGCAGCTGCTGCACCAGCTCGATGACCTGGCCGATGCGCTCCAGCCTGACCGCGTCAAAGCCGGCCAGGGCCTCCTTTTCGCGCAGCCCGGCCAGCTCCAGGCGCTGCCAATCGGCCAGGTGCTCGAACAGGTTGAACAGCTTCAACAGCTTGCGGGTGGCCTTGGCCTGCACCCCGCCCACTTGGCTGATCTGCTCGTCCAGGATGTCGGTCCAGGTGAGGTCCGGTTCGGTGAGCACCCGGATGCACTTGTCGTAGAGGGTGAACATCTCCCAGGCCTGGCCCCGGCTCAGGCCGCCGGGGCTGGCCGCCGCGGCCTCGGCCACCGAGAGCAGGCGGTACAGGCGCACCACGGCCACCGCCTCTTCCAGGTCCTGGTAGCTGTTCAGGTCGGTCAAGGGCTCCAGGGAGCTTTCCGGAAGTTTGCCGAAGGTGACCCTGGTCATGGTGCTGTGGCCCAGGACCATGAGGTAGAGCTGGAGCAGGGGGGCGGGCTCCACCCCCATGAGGGAGAGCTTCTCCAGGTTGTCCAGCACCGGGGTGCGCGGCCCCAGGAGCTTGCCGGGGTTGAGGCGCTGCTCCAGGCGGGCCAGGCGGGGAGCCAGCTCCATGAGGCGGCGCACGTCCCTGAGCTGGCTCTGGTGCACGATGGTCTCGAAGGGCTTGCGCAGGCGGCTGAGCTCCAGGCCGGGCAGCTCGGTGTAGGTGCCCTGGCGCACCTGCTCCAGGATGTCCAGCACCCGGAGCACGTAGTCGAAGGAGTCCTTGTAGGCGGCCAGAAGCTCCCGGTCGCAACCGGCGATGCGCTTGCGCCGCACCCGGCTGGCGATGGCCGCAGTGGTCTCCGGCGGCTGGCGGCGCGCCCCGTGGAAGGTGCACAGGGTGTCCGGGAAGCTGCCCTCGATGTCGTACTGGGAGGCCCAGGCCCGCTCCTGGGCCTCGGGCAGGGACACCCCCAGGTGTTGCTGGCTGAAAAAGGCCCCGAACCAGCGGCTCCAGGCGTTCAGGAGGCGCTCGTCGCTGCCCCGGGGCAGGGGCAGGTCCTGGTAGGCCAGGCCGTCTATCTCCTGGGGCTCCAGATAGCCTAGGCTGCGGCCCTCTAGGAGCCCCTCCACCGTCTCGTGGTACACCCCCAGGCCCGAGAGGAAGGAGTAGAAGTCGAAGCGGTTGACCTCCATGGCCATGCCCGCCCCGCTCTGGTAGCGCCGCCTGGTGCGGTAGACGTGGCTGAACATCAGGAAGCGCTTGAACTCCAGCTGGTTCTTGAAGGTGACCTGCATGGTCTCGTTGCTGCTGGACAGGGGGCGGTCGGCCAGAATAAGAAGCTCCCCGCCTTCGGCCAACAGGTCGTAGAGGCGGCCGGCCGCGAAATAACCCAGGTCTTCCCTCTCGCGGTGGTCCTTGGGCGTGGCCCAGCCGGCCCGGCGCAGGCGCTCGGCAAAGAACTCCCAGGGCTCCTCCACCAAGACTACCGCCTCCAGGGGGGCCCGGTTGGCGGCCAGGTGTTCCAGGCTTTCCAAGACCACGAAGTCCAGGTGGGGCATGCGGCTGGTCAGCTCGGGCAGGAGCAGTTCGCTCTCTGCCGAGAGCAGGCCCACCCGCATGGTCTCGCGCAGGCGGCGCACCATGAGCCCGCTCAGGAAGGTGATGATCTCGTCGGCCCGGGCCCGCACCTCCACCAGGAAGTGGGCCACGTATTGCCGGGGGATGAGGAAAAAGGGGCTGCCGAGGCGGGTGTAGCGGATCAGCAGGCCCAGGCGCTTGAAAATGTCGTTGAGCTGGCGGTAGTTGGCCGACACCGCCCCGGAGTCGGCCAGGTCCAGGCCCTCCACCAGCCGCGCCTGCTCCGGGGGCAGGGTGGCTTGCTCGAACAGGCCCAGACCGTAGGCGTTGCCCCCCAGGCGGTCCGGCAAGAAGGGCGGGTGATCCTCGGCGGGGTAAGTGCCCAGGGGCACGTCCTCCGGGTCAATGCCCAGCTCGGCAAAGCGCTCTGGATCAATAAAGCGGTATAGCCCCGAAAATCTTCTGACTTCAGTGGGCAGGGCCGCCTTGGCGACGGAGTCGGGCACGGCACTCCTTTGGCCCGGGGTTCTCGGGGGGGCAGCACACCTACATCCCGGGCGGACCAGCAAGGTGTCAGGAATGTTAACCCCTTGAATTGCAAGTGTCAACGCGCCTTGACCCCCGGCGGCCGGCGGGCTAGCCTACTATCAGGCCCAGGTGGCTGAATTTGCATTCAACAGGGAGCACTCATGGATCAGGTTCAGAAGTTGTTGGAACGCCTAGACTCCTATGGCGACCAGATGATCGAGGCCCAGCGCGAGCTGGTGGCCATACCCGCCCTGGGGCCCACCAGCGGGGGCGAGGGCGAGATGAAAAAGGCCCTGGTGGTCCAGGGTTGGCTGGAGGAGCTGGGCCTTGAGGTCCGGCACGAGGACTGCCCGGACCAGCGGGTGCCGGGCGGGGTGCGGCCCAACCTCTGGGGGGTCATGCCCGGCGGGGGCGGCCCCAAGGTGTGGGTGCTGGGGCACCTGGACGTGGTGCCCGAGGGCGACCGCTCGCTGTGGTCCAGCGACCCCTGGACGCTCAGGGTGGAGGGCGACCTCATCTACGGCCGGGGGGTCATGGACAACCACGCCGCCCTGGTCTCGGGCTTTTTCGCCCTGAAGGCCCTCAAGGAAGAGGGCATCGCTCCGGCCGGGGACGTGGGGCTCATTGCCGTGGCCGACGAGGAGACCGGCTCGGGCTACGGCCTGGAGCACCTGCTCAAAAAGCGGCCCGAGCTGTTTTCGCCCCAGGACCTGATCCTGGTGCCCGACGTGGGCGATCCGGACGGCAGCTTCATCGAGGTGGCCGAAAAATCCATGCTCTGGCTCAAGGTCACGGTCCACGGCAAGCAGGTGCACGGCTCCACCCCCCACAAGGGGGTCAACGCCCTGTACACCGCCGCCCGCATGATGATCGCCGCCCGGGAGCTGGCCAAGGGCTTCGGGGCGGCAGATCCCCTGTTCGACCCCATGGTGAGCACCTGCGAGCCCACCCGCAAGGAGGCCGGGGTGTCCAACGTGAACACCGTGCCCGGGCGCGACGTGTTCTACATCGACTGCCGCATCCTGCCGGGGGTGGACCTGAACCAGGTGATGAAGGCCTTTGAGGAGCGCTTCGGGGCCATCGCCGCCGAGGAGGGGGCCACGGTGGATTTGGAGGTGGTCAACCGTTTGCAGGCGCCCAAGGCCACCGATCCTCAAGCCCCGGTGGTCCGCGCCCTGGTGGAGGGCATCAAGCGGGTGCGCGGCCTGGAGCCCAGGGTGGGCGGGGTGGGCGGCGGCACGGTAGCCGCCTTTTTCCGCCAGCAAAACCTGCCGGTGGCGGTGTGGTATTCCTGCGAGCAGTCGGTGCACCAGCCCGACGAGTTCGCCAGGGTCTCTTCCATGATCGCCGACGCCAAAGTGTTGGCCCTTATCTATGCCGGACTGGCCTGAACCAGGGGGAGGACGAAGCATGAAGAAGTTGTGTTTGGCATTGGCCCTGCTCCTGGGCCTGGCCATGGCCGCGCCATCGGCCCAGGCCGGGCCGGTGATAGAGCGCATCCTCCAGCAAAAGGAGCTGGTGGTGGCCACCACCGGGGCCTACCCTCCCCTGACCGCCAAGACCAAGGAGGGCGAGTTCATCGGCCTGGACATGGACATCGCAAAGGCCCTGGCCCAGTCCCTGGGGGTGCGCCTGAAAATCCGGCAGATGCCTTTTGACCGCCTTATCCCGGCGGCCGCCTCCGGCGAGGTGGACCTGGCCATCGGGGGCATCAGCGTGACCCCCCAGCGCAACCTGGAGGTCTATTTCGCCGGGCCCTACTTCGTCTCCGGCCAGACCCTGCTGGCCACCACCAAGGTGGGCGAGGGCATCAAGGGCCTGGACGATGTGAACCAGCCGGAGTTCACCATAGCCGTGGCCAAGGGCACCACCAGCGAGCAGGCCACCCGCCAGATCATGCGCCGGGCCAAGATAATCGCCACCGACACCATGGACCAGGCCCTGGAGATGGTCCTGAGCGGCGAGGTGAAGGCCATGGTGGCCGACTACCCCTACTGCGCGGTGGCGGTGTTCCGCAACCCCGAGGCCAAGCTGGGCACCCTGCAAAAGCCCTTCACCTTCGAGCCCCTGGGCGTGGCCCTGCCCCCGAACGATCCCCAGTGGGACAACCTGGTCAACAACTTCCTGTTCAACATGGAAGGCGGCGGCAGGCTGAACTACCTGAAGAACCGCTGGTTCAAAAGCCCGGCCTGGATGCGGCTGCTGCCTTAACCCGCTAGGAACCAATATCGTCAACAAAGCCGGGGCCCTGCGCCCCGGTTTTTTTTAGGGCCGCGGGCCGCGTTGGACTGATTAACACTTGTCATCCAGCCCCTTCTATGCCCATGATGGGCATCATTCCTGCGATATTTATTTTAAGGAGAGTTTCATGCGCAAAAGTGGAATCGTCATCGCCTTGGTGGCTTTTTTGACCCTGGCCCTGGCTTCGGCCGCCCTGGCCGGTCCGGTGATGGACAGGATCATGAAAAAGGGCGAACTGGTGGTGGGGACCGCCGCCGACTACCCTCCCTTCAACTTCAAAGCCGCCGACGGCACCATCATGGGCCTGGATATCGACCTTGCCACCATCCTGGCCAAGTCCATCAACGTGAAGCTGAAGATCGAGGTCATCCCCTTCCCCAAGCTGCTTGACGCCCTGAACGCGGGCAAAGTTGACGTGGTGATCTCGGGCGTGACCATGACCCCGGTGCGCAACGCCAAGGTGTTCTTCGCCGGGCCGTACTTCATCACCGGCCAGGGGGCCCTGATGAAGGGTGAGATGATGCAGAAGGTGCGCGACCTCACCGACTTCAACCACCCCGAGTACACCGTGGCCGTGGCCAAGGGCACCACCGGTGAGATCACCGCCAAGCAGCTTCTGCCCAAAGCCAAGATCATGTCGGTCGCGGACATGGACGCCGCCCTCAAGGCGGTGCTGAGCGGCAAGGCCCAGGTCCTGGTGACCGACTTCCCCTTCTGCGTGCTGGCCAGCTTCCGCTACAAGGCCGACAACCTGGCCGCCCTGCAGAAGCCCTTCACCTTCGAGCCCCTGGGCGTGGCCGTGCCGGCCAACGACCCCTTGCTGCAAAACATGGTGGACAACTTCCTGGGCACCCTGGAAGGCGGCGGCGGCATCAACGAGCTGAAGAGGCGCTGGTTCAAGCAGTCCGGCTGGATCAAGAAGCTGCCCCAGTAGCCCCGCGATACGCATAACGCAAAGGCCCCGCCCAGTTGGGCGGGGCCTTTTTATTTGGCTCTTAAAACTAGGGGCAGGCTAGAGGGCCAACGACGCCCTGGTTTTACTTCCCATCAACTCCACCTAACGGCACAGCCAGGGTTTCGCGGGCAAGGCGGCCGGCGAACGAAAGGCGCAGATGTAGCAGAGCTACCGGGAATCCCAAGCCCTCTTTACAACACCGTCCCAAATCCACGCTCCGTCAACGCCAAGGGCGGCACAGCCAGGCGCCGCAGGGCAAGGCGGAAACGAGCGAGGGACGCAGGGGTAGTTAGACCTACCCAGAGGACCGAGCGATGTTGACAACGCCGCCATGCGGTGGCTGGCTGTGCCGTCAGTCCTGCTCGGCTTTGCATTCGGGACACACGGTGCCGCTCCCCTTCTTCTTTTCCACCACAAAGGCGTGGCCGCAGGCGGGGCAGGGGGTGGGCACGGGCTTGCTCCAAGTGGCGTAGTCGCACTTGGGGTAGTTGTCGCAGCCGTAGAAGTTCTTGCCCCGGCGGGAGCGCTTCTCCACGATCTCGCCGCCGCACTGAGGGCAGGCCACGCCCACGGGCAGGCCCCGACTGTAGCGGCACTTGGGGTAGCCCGAGCAGGAGATGAAGCGCCCGCCGCTGCGGGTGGGCTTTATCACCAGGGGAGCGCCGCACTTGGGGCAGTCCTCGCCCAAAAGCTCGGCCGCCGGTTTTTCCATGGCCTGGCCGTTTTCGTCCAGGGGCAGGATGTGGCTGCATTTGGGGTAGGCGGTGCAGGCCAGGAAGGGGCCGTAGCGGCCCTTTTTGACCGCCATGGGCGCGCCGCACTTTTCGCAGGCGATGCCCGGGTCCGGGGCGGGCTCGTCGGGGATTATGTTGCCCTTTTCGTCCCGGCTGAAGTCGAAGGTGGTCTTGCACTCGGGGTAGCCGGAGCAGGCCAAAAACTCGCCGTGCTTGCCCAGGCGGATGGCCATCTTCTTGCCGCACTCGGGGCACGCCACGTCGGTGGCCAGGCCCTTGCCCTTGACCTGGCGCATGGTGGTCTTGGCCTCGTCCAGGGCCTGGGCAAAGGGACCGTAGAACTCGTCCAAGAGCTTGCGCCAGTCGCGTTTGCCCTCCTCCACCTGGTCCAGGCTCTGCTCCAGTTGGGCGGTGAAGTCCACCTCCATGATTTTGGGGAAGCTCTCCACCAAAAGGTCGTTGACCACCAGGCCCATCTCGGTGGGGGCCAGTTGGCGCTTGAGTTTGCTCACGTACTTGCGGTCCACCAAGGTGCTCAAAATGGCCGAATAGGTGGAGGGGCGGCCTATGCCCTTCTCCTCCAGCTCCTTGACCAGGCTGGCTTCGGAAAAGCGCGGCGGGGGCTGGGTGAAGTGCTGCTTGGGCTCGATGCCCTCCAGCTTGAGCTCCTGGCCTTTCTCCAGGGGAGGCAGCATGCCCTCCTGCTCGGGCTCGTCGCCTTGGTCCTTGCCTTCCTCGTACACTGCGGTGAAGCCGGGGAAGGTCTTGATCTGGCCGTTGGCCCGGAGGATGCCCTTGCCCGAGGCGATGTCGGCCTGGGTGCGGTCGAACAGGGCCGGAGCCATCTGGCTGGCCAAAAAGCGCTGCCAGATGAGGCGGTAGAGCTTGAGCTCGTCGCCGCTCAGGTACTGGGCCATGTCCTCGGGGGCGCGGGCCCCGCTGGTGGGGCGGATGGCCTCGTGGGCGTCCTGGGCCCCGGAGCGGGACTTGTACACGTTGGGCTTGGGGGGCACGTAGTCGGCCCCGTAGCGCCCGCCGATGATCTCGCGGGCCTCGGCCACCGCCGGCTGGGCCAGGCGGGTGGAGTCGGTGCGCATGTAGGTGATCAGACCCACCGCGCCCTCGGCGGTCTCCTTGCCCTCGTAGAGCTTCTGGGCCAGGGTCATGGTCTTCTTGGTGGTGAAGCCCAGCTTGCGGTAGGCCTCCTGCTGCAAGGTGCTGGTGATGAACGGCGGGGCCGGGTGGCGCTTCACCTGGCGCTTGTTGATCTTGGTTACGGTGAAGGGGCCGCCCTCGATGGCCGCCACTCCGGCCATGGCCTGCTTCTGGTCGGCGGGCTCGAACTTCTTGCCGCCCACCTCCACCAGCTTGGCGCTGAACTTGGGGGGCTCGTCCCCGGCCAGGGCGGCGGTGACGGTCCAATACTCCCGGGCCTCGAAGGCCTGGATGGCCCGCTCGCGCTCCACTATAAGACGGAGGGCCACCGACTGCACCCGCCCGGCCGAAAGGCCGCCGCGCACCTTTTCCCACAGCAGGGGCGAAATCTGATAGCCCACCAGGCGGTCCAGGACGCGCCGGGCCTGCTGGCTGTCGTAGCGGTGGGGGTCCAGCTTGACCGGCTCGGCCACCGCCTTTTTGATGGCGTCCTTGGTCAGCTCGTGGAACAGCACCCTGTGGTAGCTGTCCAGGGGCCGCCCCAGCTGGTGGGCGATGTGCCAGGCGATGGCCTCGCCCTCGCGGTCGGGGTCGGGGGCCAGGTAGACCTCCTGGGCGCTTTGGGCGGCTTTCTTTAGTTCGCGGACCACCTTTTCCTTGCCCTGGATCACCTGGTACTCGGGCGTGAAGCCATTGTCCAGGTCGACTCCCAGGCGTTTCTTGGGCAGGTCCACCACGTGTCCCACCGAGGCTTTGACCGAGAAGTCCGCGCCCAGGTACTTCTTGATGGTGCGGGCCTTGGCCGGCGATTCGACTATGAGAAGGTTTTTAGCCATAACGGTATAGGGGCTTTATCTCCGTTGCAGTGTCTCTACAGGTTAAGCACATAATGCTTGCCGGGCAACTCCACCACTCTTTCGGCCAAAACCAGGTTTAGCAAAAGGGTGGCCAAATCGCCGGGGGCCAGGCCGCTGGCCCGGCCTATCTGGTCTATGTGCTGCGGCTCCGGGCCCACCAGTTTGAGTAGCTCGGCCTCGGCCGGGCTAAGCTCTCCGGGCTCCTCGGGCCGCGGGGCTCCGGGCCCCGGCGAGGGCGGCAGGGCTCCGGGCTCGAAAAGATCCCGGCTGGATGTGAGCAACCGGGCCCCTTCCTTTATCAGTTGATTGCTGCCCGCGCTAGTTGCCGAGCCAACCGGCCCCGGAACCGCGAACACCTCCCGCCCCTGTTCCAGGGCGTGGCGGGCGGTGATCAAGGAGCCGCTCTTGAGGCCAGCCTCCACCACCACCACCGCCCGGCTCAGCCCGCTGATGACCCGGTTGCGCACCGGGAAGTGGGCCGGGGCGGGCTGGGTGCCCAGGGGAAATTCGCTGACCACCGCGCCCTGGGCGGCCATGCGTGCGATGAGCTCGCGGTGCTCCCGGGGATAGGCCACGTCCAGGCCGCAGCCCAACACGCCCACGGTGTGCCCGCCCGCCTCCAGGCACCCGGTGTGGGCCGCGGCGTCCACCCCCCGGGCCAGGCCCGAGACCAGGCTGACCCCCCGGCGGGCCACGTCCCGGCCCAACTCGCCGGCCAGGCGGCGGCCGTAGGGGCTCATGGCCCGGCTGCCCACCACGGCTATGCCGCCCTCTTGGCAGGGGGAGAGGTCGCCCAAAACGAACAAGAGCGGAGGCGGGGCGTGGATGCCCTTCAAAAAGGGCGGGTAGGCCGGGTCGTCCAGGGTGAGCAGGTGCCCGCCCAGCTTTTCAAGCCTGGCGAGCTGCTCCCCGGGGTCCACTTCCCAGGCCCGGCGGTGCACCGCCCGGGCCACCTGGGGCCTGAGGCGGGGTATGGCCTGGAGGGCCTCCAAGGGCGCGCCCAGCACCGCGCCGGGGCTGCCGAAGGCGGCCAGCAGACGGGCGAAGGTGACGCTGCCCACGCCGGGGATGAGCTTCAACCCCAGCCAATCCAGCAGCTCTCCGGAGCCCTGGGCTCGTGTTTGCCCTTCCATGGGGTAGAAAAGCTACCTACTGCCCCCCCTGCTGGTCAAGGGCTTTTTCCCGGAGCCGGTGACGTACTACAATGGATGAGTGAATCCACCGGCAAGCGAAGGAGGTGAATTTATGGGTGGAATAGGTCTTTGGCGCTGGTGGCTGGTCCTGGTGTCCCTGGCGGTTTGCCTCTTTGGCCTGGTAATGGCCCTGGCCGGAACCGGCGGTCCCATGGAGTTTTTCGCCCAGCGAATCGACTCGGTCTTCTGGGGCCAGAGCGGCCCTCCCCCCGGCGCGGCCGCCTTCCAGCGATGGATTTACGGCGCTTGGGGAGGCACGGTTGCCGGTTGGGGACTGATGATGGCCTTCATCGCCTGGGTTCCCCTGGGCCGGGCCGAACGGTGGGCCCGCAATGCCTGGGCCGCCTCCCTGGCCCTGTGGTTCGTGGTCGACACCTTTTACTCGATCTACTGCGGAGTCTGGATCAACGCCCTGTTGAATCTGGCCCTGCTGGTGGCAATGGGCCTGCCCTTGGTGTTCATTTGGCGGAGGGTGGGGTCAGCGGTATAGCCGCTTCAGGCCCTAAAGCTGGGGGGAAACGCGGCAAATCATTGACAGCTCGAGGCCCCCTGGGTTACTTTGACCTCTGCGCCCGCCACCGCACAATCAGGTGGGGCCTCTGGGCCCCAGGAGGAGAACCATGGCCCAGGACCTCGGCGACCGCCCCTGGTACGGCGACTGGCCGGAAGGCGTCCCCAAAAGCATAGACTTCCCCGAAATAAGCCTCAGCGACCTGCTGCGGGAATCCGCCGCCTCCTACCCTGACGACAAGGCCATCGTGTTCTTGGACTCGGTGATGACCTATCGGGAGTTGGACGACGCGGTGGACCGCATGGCCACCGCCCTCACCAACCTGGGGCTGGCCAAGGGCGACGTGCTGGCCATCATGCTGCCCAACTCCTTCCAGTTCGTCATCGCCTTCTACGCCTGTCAGCGGCTGGGCATGGCGGCCACGGCCATCAACCCCACCTACAAGGCCCTGGAGATAAAGCACCAGCTCAACGACTCCGGGGCCAAGGCCCTGGTAGTCTTGGACTCGGTGTTCGCCGAGGCCGGGCGAATTTTGGACCAGACCAAGGTGAAGCACCTGATCGGCACCAACATCGCCGATCTGCTCAAGATCAGCGGGCTCAAGAAATGGCTGGGCAAGAAGCTGGGCAAGATTCCCACCGGCCAGCTACCCGCCGGGACCCTGAGCTTCAAGGAGTTGCTCAACACCCCGCCCAATCCGCCGACCGTGGAGATCGACCCGGTCAACGACATCGCGGCGTTGCAGTACACCGGCGGCACCACTGGCACCCCCAAGGGGGCCATGCTCACCTCCTTCAACCTGGTGACCAACGCCCTTAGCGGCAAGGCCTGGATCGGCGGCAATTTCCCCAGGGACGCGGGCTGGGTGGGGGTTCTGCCCCTATTCCACGTCTTCGCCATGACCTGCTGCATGAACTCGGCCATCGCCTCCGGCGGCTTCATGCTGCTGTTCCCCAAGCCGCCCGAGTCCATGCTGGAGTGGGCCGCTGAGATCCAGAAGTGGGGCAAGGGCACCCAGCTGTGCATGGCCGGGGTGGCGGTGTTGTTCAACAAGATCAACAACACCAAGGGCCTGGAGGCCTACGACCTCAGCCCCCTGACCGCCTGCCTCTCCGGAGCCGGCCCCCTGCCCCGGGACGTGCAGATCAAGTTCGAGGAAAAAATCGGGGCCAAGGTGGTGGAGGGCTACGGCCTCAGCGAGTCCTCCCCGGTGGTCACGGCCAACCCCTTTGTCATTCCCGCGGGCAAAGAGCGGGTCATGGGCTCCATCGGCCTGCCTTTCCCCAACACCGACTGCAAGATCATGGACCTGGAGACCGGCGAGACCCAGCTGGGCTACGGCCCGGATCAGGTAGGCGAGCTGTGCGTCAAGGGCCCCCAGGTGATGAAGGGCTACCTCAACCGGCCCGATGAGACCACCCGCACCCTGCGCGACGGCTGGCTCTACACCGGCGACATCGCCTACATGAACGAGCACGGCTACATCTTCATCATGGACCGGGCCAAGGACCTGGTGAAGTTCAAGGGCTTCAGCGTCTTCCCCAAAGAGGTGGAAGACTACATGTTCAGCCACCCCGACATCCTGGAGGTGGCGGTGATCGGCCTGCCCCATCCCAAGGTGGGCGAGATACTCAAGGCCTTCGTGGTGTTGCAGCCGGAAAAGGTGGGCCAGGTGAGCGAGGATGACATCATCGCCTGGTGCAAGGAAAACATGACCCATTACAAGGTTCCCTCCATCGTGGAGTTCCGCGAAGAGCTGCCCAAGACCATGGTGGGCAAGGTGCTCCGCCGGGTGCTCAAGGAGGAAGAGGCCGCCAAGGGCGCTTAATGACTCCGGGCCTGGGGTTATACTTACATCTCCCCTTTTGCCCGAGCCGCTGCCCATACTGCGACTTCAACGCCAAGACCTACGACCACGGCGAGGCCCGCCGCCTTCTGGCGGGCCTCGCCGTTCATGTTGAGCGCATCGCCCCCAGGGCCCAGGGCCGCCCCCTGGCCACGGTGTACTTCGGCGGCGGCACCCCGTCCATGCTGCCCGCCGCGGCCCTGGCCTCGCTGCTTGGTCAAATCAAGGAGCTGATCGGCCTGGAACCCTGGGCCGAGGTTTCCCTGGAGGCCAACCCCGGAGCCCTTTCCCAGGCCAAACTCACCGCCCTGAGACAAGCCGGTTTCAACCGCCTGTCCCTGGGGGCCCAGAGCTTCAGCCCCGAGTTGCTCCGCGCCCTGGGCCGCCGCCACACCCCCCAGGCCACGGCCAAGGCGGTGCAGGCCGCCCGGCGGGCGGGGTTTTCGAACCTGAACCTGGACCTCATCTACGGCCTGCCCGGCCAGAGCGAGGCCCTGGCCGCCGCCGACCTCGCCTCCGCCCTGGAACTGGAGCCGGAGCACCTGTCCCTGTACGAGCTGACCCTTTCGCCCCACACCCCCTTTGGCCAACGCTTCCGTACCGGCGTCGCGCCCCTGCCCGGCGATGAAGAGATCATTGATATGGAGCAGGCCGCCAAGGAGTTGCTGGAGGCGGCGGGCATCAAGCGCTACGAGGTGAGCAACTACGCCCGGCCCGGCTACGAGTGCCGCCACAACCAGTCCACCTGGCTGGGGGGCGACTACCTGTCCCTGGGGCCGGGGGCCCACGGCCACCTAGCCGGGGTGCGCTGGGCCTACGTGGCCGATCCCCCTGAATATTGCCGGATGGTGGAGGCCGGGGAGGAGCCCCTGGCCATGCGCGAGGAGCTGAGCCGGGAGCAGCGGGCCCTGGAGTTGATCCTTCTGGGCCTGCGCACCGTGCGCGGGGTGGAGCTGGCCTCCCTGGCGGTGCTCCGGGGAGCCGACCCCCGCCGGGTCTACGCCGCTCCCCTGGAGGAACTGCGCCGCCGGGGCTGGGGCCTCATAGCCAGGGGCCGGATCATCCCCACCGAGGCCGGCCTGAACATGGCCGACGCGGCGGCGGGGCTGTTTGCCTAAGGCGAAACCTCGGAGTACATTTTCACAATTGCCCTGGTTTTTTTGCACTGAATTAACAAGGCTCGCACGCGAACAAAATGACCGACAATGCTTTGCAACGCGCCGCCCTCACCCTGGCGGTGATCAGCTCCTTCGTAACCCCGGTGATGGCCTCGGCGGTGAACCTGGCCTTGCCCGACATGGGCCTGCGCTTCGCCCTTGACGCGGTGACCCTCTCCTGGGTGCAGACCTCCTACATTCTGTCCACGGCGGTGTGCGTGGTTCCCGCCGGGCGCCTGGGCGACATCCTGGGCCGCAAGCGCATATTCATTTGGGGCATGTCCACTTTCGGCCTGGCCTCCCTGCTGGCCTGTTTGGCCCCTTCCGTCCTGGTGGTGCTGGTGGCCCGGGTGACCCAGGGCATGGGCAGCGCCATGGTCTTCGCCACGGGCATGGCCATCCTCTCCGAGGCCTACCCCCCCGGCCAGCGGGGCCGGGCCCTGGGCATCAACGTGGCGGCCATCTACATCGGCCTGTCCCTGGGCCCCCTGCTGGGAGGAGTGGTCACCACCTACCTCACCTGGCGCGGCGTCTTCGCCCTGGTGGTGCCGCCCAGCGCCCTGGCGGTGTGGGTGGCGGTGTACAAGCTGGACGCCGAATGGGCCGAGGCCAAGGGCGAGCACTTCGACCTCATGGGGTCGGCCTTCTATGCCCTGGCCCTGGTGGGGCTCATCCTGGGCCTCACCCGCATGCCCACCTGGACCGGCGGGGCCTTGGTCCTGGCGGGCGCGATGTTCCTGTGGCTTTTCATGCGCTGGGAGGGCAAGAGCCCGGCCCCGGTGTTCCCGGTGCACCTGATCAAGACCAACCGGCCCTTCGCCTTTTCCAGCCTGGCCGCCCTGATCAACTACGCGGCCATCTTCGCGGTGACTTTCCTGCTGAGCCTGTACTTGCAGCGGGTCAAGGGCTTCAGCGCCTCGGCCGCCGGGCTGATCCTGGTGGCCCAGCCGGTGATGCAGGCCGTCCTCTCGCCCCTGGCCGGGCGCATTTCCGACCGGGTCCAGCCGCGCCTGGTGGCCTCGTTGGGCATGGGGCTCACCGCCCTGGGCCTGGCCGGTCTGGCCCTGCTGGACGCCCACAGCTCGATCCTCTACGTCATCGCCTGCCTGATGCTCAACGGCATCGGTTTCGGGGTGTTCTCCTCGCCCAACATGAACGCCATCATGTCCTCGGTGGCCCCGCGCTACTATGGCATCGCCTCGGGCACCGTGGCCGCCATGCGCATGATGGGCCAGATGGTCTCCATGGGCATCGCCGCCTCCATGTTGGCCGTGTTCGTAGGCCAAGTGCAGATAACCCCAGCCGCCTACCCGGCCCTGCTGAACAGCCTCAAGGCCACCTTCATCATCTGCTGCCTGCTGTGCGTGCTGGGGATATTCGCATCATTAAGTAGAGGCGAGCTTCCTAAGGGTGTGGAGAAATAAAGGGCGGCGGCGGACCAGCGATGTTGTCTTAGGCTAGAGTTCCGGCGGCTCATCGCGCTTGCCCTGCTTTTTCTTTTTGCGCCTGGCCACCCAGTCGTCGAAATCCACCACCTTCATGCTCCGCTGGCAGCCGGTGAACACCTGCTCCACCAGGGCCAGGGCTCCCTGCAAAGACTCCAGGTTGCCCAGCACCAGCCCACCCGCCCCGGCCCGCCGGGCCCGGGACACCCGCCACCAGCGCAGGCCCAAGCCCAGGGCCAGCCCCAGGGCCACCCCTCCGGCCAGGCCCCACAGCCAGGCCTGGCTCCCCTGGCAGGGCAGGCAGGGGCCGGAGGCCAGGAAAGGGCCCTGAACAGGCGGCCGGGAGGCCACCTTGCCCAAACAGGCGGGCGTCAGCACCAAACCCGCCAGTAAAAACCAAACCACAACCACTTGTCGCACCAATGTCCCCCCTGCCCCCAACGTGGGCAGGCCACAACCGTGCAAAAGCGACGCCGGATGGTGCCGACTCAAATGTTCATTCAATTCAGAGGCTTGATCCCCCCGGACCGAACATGCCCCCCAAACCTACCGAAAGGCGTTGGCTAGATACCGTACCCCGGATATTTTACGAAGGTTGGGTGGCAATAAACAACGGAACCAACATGTATGGACTACCCAAGAAAAAGCAAGTCCTATCGAGGCACAGGTTGTATCCAGGACCGCCTTCGCATCTTCCGGCACAGCCAGGTGTTCGTGGGCAAGGCGTCCGGCGAGCGCGGACCGCAGGCGTATATGCTAATACGCCGAGGTCTAAGCGATGCCGGCAACACAGCCCACGGACAGCTGGCGAAGCTGGGAATAAAAAGGGGCCGCCCGGCGACGAACGCCGGACGGCCCCAGGCAAGGGCGTGGTTAGGGAGCTACTTGGCCAGGCGCGAGGCCACCAGCTCGGTGATGTCCAGGACCTTGACCTTGCCCAGCTTTTCCTTGCGGGCCCGGGCCGCGGCCTGGTTCAGGGAGTTCTTGCAGGAGGGGCAGGCGCTGACCACGGTGTCCGCCCCCTGGGCGATGGCCGCCTTGATGCGCTCGAAGGCGATGTCCCCGCCCAACTCGTTGGCGAAGGCCTTGACCCCGCCGCCGCCGCCGCAGCACTTGGCCAGGGTGCGGTTCTGGGGGAACTCCAACAGCTCCACCCCGGGCAGGGCCTTGATCACCTCGCGGGGCGGCTCGTACACCCCCAGGTGGCGGCCCAGGTCGCAGGGGTCGTGGTAGATGGCCTTCACCTGCTTGCCGTCTTCAGCGAAGCTTAGCTTGCCCTCGTTGATGAGCCGCTCCAGCAAAAACACCACGTGCTCGGGCTTGTAGCCGTCACCGTGGCCGTGGTGGGGATAGACCTCCTCGAAGGTCTTGTAGCAACCGGCGCAGGTGGTGAGCAGGGTGCCCACGCCCTGGTCCTTGAATATCTTGTCGTTGGCCGCGGCCACGGTGTGGAAGGTTTCCATGTCCCCCACCAAATAGGCCAGGTAGCCGCAGCAGTTTTCATCCTTGCCCAGGGTGGTGAAGTCGATGCCCGCCGCGTCCAGGATTTTCATCACCGCGGGGATGATCTTCACGTCCTGGTAGGAGGCCACGCAGCCCAGGTGCAGCATGGTGTCCGCCCCCGGCTTGGCCTCGTAGCCCACGGGGTAGGAGTCGGTGCGGGTGTCCCGGGGCATGCTGAAGGGGTTGCCCGCCTCTTTCATGTCGCTCATGAGCTTGACGAATATCTCGGGCAAATAGCCCTTTTCCACCAAACGCTGGCGGGCGGCCTGCACCACGGCGGCCAGGTTGATCTGGGCCGGGCAGGTGTACTTGCAGTTCAGGCAGAGCATGCACTTGTAAAGACGCTCGGCCATGTCCGCCGAGGGCTCCATGTGCCCGGACAAAAGGCTGAAGGCCAGGGTGATGCGCCCCTTGGCGTTCATGGACTCCAGGTCGGTCTGGGCGTAGGTGGGGCAGCCCAGGCGGCAGAAGCCGCACTGGATGCAAGCCACGATTTCGTTGTCAACCTCGCCGAAGCTGGCCACATCCAGGGAGCCGGTGCGCAAGGGCTCGAAGCCGCTGGTGTCGTACACGTCGTCGATGGAATCGCGCAGACCCATCTTGCCGGGGTTCAATATGCCCTTGGGGTCCATGGCGTCCTTGATGGTCTGCATCACCTCCATGCCGGTGGCCCCCAGCTCCCTTTCGATCACCGGCGACTTGGCCATGCCCAGGCCGTGCTCGGCGCTCATGGTGCCTTCCATGGAGGCGGTCAGCTCCACGAACTCCAGCACGATCTTCTTCACCGCGTCCCACTCGTCGGCCTTTTTCACGTCCATGATGAAGGTGGCGTGCAGGTTGCCGTCGCCGATGTGGCCGAAGGTGGCGATGGGGAAGCCATGCTTCTCGCCGATGGCCTGGATCTGGCGGATGGTTTCCGGGATCTTGGTCATGGGCACCCCGAAGTCTTCCATCAGGGGCACCAGGCGGTAGCCGGGCTTGAGGCGGCTCATGGCCGGGACCAGGCGGTGGCGGGCCTCCCACAGGGGGGCCTTCTCCACCGGGTCGTCGGTCCACTTGGCGCTCAAGATGCTGTGCTTGGCCGCGATGGCGTCCACCTGCTTCACGTAGTCCTGGACCGCCACCTTGTGGCCGTCCAGCTCCAACATGATCATGCAGCCCACGCCGGGCTCCACCTTCAGGTCGATGGCCTTGGCCAAAACCGCGATGGATATGTTGTCCAAAATCTCGCAGGTGGCGATGGGCACACCGGTGGTGAGCATCTCGGTGACCGCGTCTCCGGCGGTCTGGATGTCCGGGAACTCCAGGCGGGCGCTGATGGCGTAGGCCGGGGCGGGCATGATCTTCATGGTGGCTTCGGTGATCACCCCCAGGGTGCCCTCCGAGGCGCAGAAGAGCTGGGACAGGTTGTAGCCGCTGGAGGTCTTGGGGGCCTTTGAGCCGGTGTCCAGGATGCGCCCGTCGGCCAGGACCACCTTCAGCGCCATGACGTAGTCCTTGGTGGTGCCGTACTTCACCGCCCGGATGCCGCTGGCGTTGGTGTTGATCATGCCGCCGATGGTGGCGATGCCCGCGCTGCCCGGATCGGGCGGGAAGAAGAAGCCCTTGGCGGCCACCGCCGCGTTGAGCGCCCCGCAGACAACGCCGCACTGCACCCTGGCGTAGTGGTCGGGCAGGTTGATCTCGAGGATTTTGTTCATGCGGATGAGGTTAAGAAGCACCCCGCCCTTGGGGGCCAGGGCCGCGCCGGTGACGCTGGTGCCGCCGCCGCGAGCGATCACCGGCACCTCGGCCTGGTGACAGGCGGCCAGAATCTCGCTTACCTGCTCGGTGGTCTCGGCGAATACCATCACCTGGGGCGGGGCCATGTGCACCGACATGTCCCGTGAGTAGGCCTGACAGTCGGCCTTGTTGGTGATTACGTTCTCCTCCCCCACGATCTCGGCAAGTCTTTGGTTGATTTCCATGATTCTTCCTCCTGTCCCGGCGCGCCCGGGCTAGCGCAAAAACCGGGCGGGGAGGGTAAAAGTCCCCTCCCCGCCTTTGGCGAACCTATCCGGGCCATAGGTGCGGGGCCAAAGGCCCCGGCTCCCCATGGCTACAAGATAATATCGATATGACCGCGCGGCGCGCACGCCTAGGCCTGGTCCTTTTCCACCTTTGCGATCTCGGCGGCCACCCACTCCTTGTAGGCTTCGCCCTTCATCAGCTTGGACAGATCGCCTTCAAGGTCGCTGGGGGTGATCTTGCAAATCCAGCCCTCGCCGTAGCAGTCGGAGTTGATCAGCTCGGGCTCGTCCTCCAACTCCTCGTTGCCCTCGGCCACCTCGCCGGAGACCACGGCGTAGACCCGGCCCACCCATTTGCCGCTCTCGATGGAGCCGAAGGGCTTGCCCTGGGTCACCTCGTCGCCCTCCTCGGGCACGTCCACGAAGGTGATCTCGCCGGCCAGCTTCTGGGTGAGGTCGGTGGTGCCCATGATCACCACGCCGCCCTCCACCTTGGCCCAGTAGTGGTTTTGGTCATAGTAGAGATCGTCGGGAAAGTTATAGCCGCCTACTTCCATGGACGCCTTCCTCCTCGCCAACCCCCGTGGGGGTGTATTCAAGTGCTCTGATCGCCGGAATCCGGCAAAAGTTTTCTCTTATAGCATAGCCTCGGCCGCCGCCACCCGCCTAGCTCTTAAAGGCGGCCAGAAGCTCCTTGGGCTTGGCCCGGTTCAGCTTGAAGCCCAGCTCGTCGGGCTCCAGGCCCAGGCCCAGCCCCAAAATCTGGGTCAGGTACACCACCGGCACCTTGAACTTGGTGTCCATGCGCTTGGCGATGGCCTTTTGCTGGCCCTCGTACATCACGTTGCAGAAGGGGCACACCAACACCATGGCGGTCACCTCCCTGGCGTCCAGCTCGGCCAGCTTGGCCCCGGCCAGGGACCCGGCCAGGCCTTCGTCCGCCCCCAACACCCCGCCCCCGCAGCAGTCCTTGAGCCGGGGGTAATTGTCCACCTTGGCCCCGGTGGCCTCGATGAGCCGCCCCATGCTGGTGGGGGCCTCGGGGTCGTCCAGGCCGCCGATGATCTCGGCGGGCTTCAGGTAGTGGCAGCCGTAGTGGGGGGCGAAGGTGAACTCGCCGAGATCGCGGGTCATCTTGGCCTTGATGGCCTCCAGGCCCACTTCCTCCAGCAGGTAGCGCACCAGGTGGGTCACCCGCACTCCCGGCTCATACGTTAGCCCCAGGGGGGCCAGTTCGGCGTTTACCCGCGCCGCCTCCCCGGGGTGGTGGGCCAGGTGATGCTCCGCCTCGGCCAGGGTGCCCGCGCAGGCCGAGCACAGGGCCACCAGGGGCAGGCCGTGGGCCCGCGCCTGGGCCAGGGCCCGGGCGGCTATGGTCAGGGCGTGGGCCTGATCGGTTCCCTTGAGCGGATAGCCGCAGCAGGCCAGGGCCGCGTCGTCCACCAGCTCCACCCCCAGGATTTCGCACACCTTGCGGGCGCTCAACTCGTAGTTGAGGTTTCTGACCGGCACGGTGCAGCCCAAAAACAACAGCGCCTTCATCGCGGCTCCTCCCCGGCCTCGCCCTCGCTGGGCTTCAGGCCCAGGATGGCCTGGAAGTCTTGGGGGCGCTGCTCCACCGGGGGCAGCCCAAGGTCGGCCCGCTTGTCGTTCTCGAAGTCGGTGACCTCCAGCAAACGGCCCTGCTTGGCCAAAAGCTCGGCGGTTATCTTGGCCGAGGGCGGGGCGTGGCCCTCCCGGGAGGCGATGTTCTTGATGGCGGTGAGCACCTCGGTGAAGCGCACCTGCTGGGGGCATACCTCGCCGCAGGTGTAGCAGGAGGAGCACAGCCAGATCAGCGGCGAGGCCAAGACCTCCTCGCGCCTGCCCAGGAGGGTGAGGCGGATGAGGCGGCGGGGGTCGTAGTCCGGGCGGTTGGCCCCCACCGGGCAGCGGGCGCTGCAGGCGGCGCAAGCGAAACAGGCGCGGATGCCCGCCCCACCGGGCTCGGCGGCCACTTCATGCTTGAAGCCGGGATCGCATTCGTTGAGCCGCATGCTTATTCCTCCCCCAACCCTTGGGCCATGGCCGCCACCTTTTGAGCCAGCTCCCTGGTCTGGTTGGCGGCCAGGGGCAGGAACTCCATGGCCTCGGGCGGCAGGCCCAGGGCGGCCAGGTCGCCGCTCAGGGAGGCGATCTTGGCCATGGCCTTGTGGTTGCCGGTGACCGAGCGGCAGTTGCCCGGATGGCAGCCCGCCACCAGCACCCGCTTGGCCCCCAGCTCCAGGGCCTTGAGCAGCAGGACCTGGCTCATGCGCGCGGCGCAGACCAGGGGGTAGATCACCAGACCGGCGGGCCACTCATGGCCCTGGGCCGAGAGGGAGGCCACGGCGGGCATGCCCGAGGCGGCGCAGGCAAAGAGCACCATCTTGGGCTCGGCCGCCAGGGCCAGGCCCCACTCCAGGCTGGAGAACATCTCCGGGTTGCCCCAGCCCGGCGGGGCGATGGCCTCGGCCGGGCACTCGGCGGCGCAGGCCCCGCAGGCCAGGCAGGCGGCCGGGGCGCACTGGATGTGCTCCACGGCGTAGCGGGGAGCGCCGTGGGGACAGGTGCGCACGCAGGTAAGGCAGCTGGCGCAGAAGCTGTCGCGCACCACGGGCATGGGCACCACCTTGCCGGTGAGCACCTCGTGCATGGCGGCGGCGGCCGCGGCGGCCTCGGCCCGGCGGGCGTCGCCGGGCGCGGTGCCCCGGAGGGCGCCGGTGAGGTACAGCCCGGTGCGGCTGGTGCGCCCCCCGGCCAGGCGGGGGTTGTCCGGAACCAGCTCACCCCAGGGTTTGATAAGCAGATCGTTGTCCAGCCAGGCGGGCCGGGAGGCCGTGGCCTGCTGGGCCAGGACCATTGCCGCCGGGGCCAGCTCCAGCTCCTCGCCCAAGAGGGGATCGAGCCAAGCCAGCTCGCGGCCATCGGCCCGCACTTGGAGTCCGCCGGTCGCAACCCGGGCGATGAGCACCCCGGCCTCGCGGCAGTCGCGGAAGAGCTTCTCCCCGCCGGGCGCGGCCACCCTGGCCTCGCTGTAGAGCAGGGTCACCTGCACCCGTGGCCGCCGGGCCAGGGCCAGGGCCGCATCCAGGGCGGCGCTGAAGCTGTAGGAGGGCACCGGCTCGGCGGTCCCGGCCAACACGGCCACATGCAGCCAGCCGTCCGCCGGGGCTTGGTAGTCCTCGGGGTTCAGCTGGCTCACCGGACAGCACAGCGCCGGGTCCAGGCCGTCCACCTCGCAGCCCACGGCCAGCTCGCCGGGCGGGGCCAGGAACACCGCCCCATAGGTCTGGGGCGCGTCGCCGTTGGTGGAGAGCCAGACATTGAAGCCGCCCGCCCCGCCGATTAGGCGGGTCAACTCACTATGAGGGACCAGCTCCACCTGGGCCGGAAGCTGGGCGGCCATGAGGCTCACCGCCTCGGGGTCGTCGTCGGCCCCGGCCTGGTCAAACGCCTCAAAGGGGGTGGCCAGGGTTACGGGATGGCCCAGGGCCGCCGATTCCCAGGCTGCGGCCAAAGCGCTATAGCCCGCGCCCGCCACCAGCACGCTCTGGGCGGGCTGGGGGGCGTACACCGGAGGCAGGGTGCCCTTGGCCGCCCGCCCCGCGGCGCGCGACACCGCCACCGCCGCCCGGGCCAGGCGATGGGCCTCAGGTCCGCCGCCCACCTCGGCGGCCAGCTCCAGCCAGGCCACCGGCAGCCCCACCAGGCGCTGGCGCAACTGCTTGGGAGCCTGCTCCTGGCTGGTGGTCACCACCGCCGCTTCCAGCAGGCCGCCCTGGTCCAGGGCCATGCCAGCGGCCTTGGCCACCAGCGCCGGGTCCAAGTCGTCCAGGCCAGGCGTGGCCACCCAAACCAAGCTGACCTTAGCCATGGCGCGCCTCCGAAAGAGAGGCCACCCGCGAGGCCGCCTGCGAGGCGGCCAACCCGCCGTGCACGATGGATTCGTTCAGCGAGCGGGGACCGGCCGCCGCCCCGGCCACGAACACCCCGGCGGGGCCGCCGTCGGCGGTCAAGAAGCCGTCAGAGTCCTTGGCCGCGCCGAACAGCTCGCCCAGGGCGGAAGCGCCGTTGGGCGGCCCCAGGCCCACCGAGAGCACCACCAGGTCGAAGCCCTCCTTGATGGCCTGCTCTCCGGCCAGGGCGTAGGTCACCTCGGGGCCGCCGTCGCCTGCGGTCACCTCGCCGGGCATGGCCCTGACGAAGCGCATCTGCTTGCGCAACTCGGGCAGCTCTTCTTCCCAGGCCCGGCCGTAGTCCTGCACATCCATATGAAAAAAGGTGACCTCGCTCTCGGGCAAAAGCCCGCGAATCACCCGGCCCATGCGCAGGGCGTAGCCGCAACAGACCCGGGAGCACCACAGGCGGCCCAGGGAGGCGTCGCGGCTGCCCACGCACTGGATGAAGGCCACCTTGGCCGGGGCCATGGCCTTTGGCCCCAAGGCCCCCTGGGCCAGCATGGCTTCCAGCTCCAGGGCGCTGAACACACCCTCCACCCGGCCATGGCCGAAGCGGGTCTTGCCCGCCGGGTTGAAGGCCTCGCCGCCCACCGCCAGGATCACCGCCTGGGCGTTCAGGGTGGCGCGCTCGCTCAGGGGGCGGCCCGGACCGGGACCGATCTCGCCGTTCGGCTGGGGAGCCAGCTCCACCTGCCAGCCGTCGCCCCGGGGCTGGGCCGCCACGGCCAGGGCCGCGGTATATATGGTTATCTGGGGAAGGTGGGCCGCCTGGGCCATGAGCTCGCCCAAACGGCACGCGCCGCAACGGGCGCAGGCTTCGGTGGCCTTGCAACAGAACTGGGAGGCCCTCCCCCCCAGGCGGGGCTCCCGCTCTATGATGGTGGCGGCCACACCCCGGCGGGCCAGGTCCACCGCCGCGGCCAACCCGGCCACTCCGCCACCCAGGATCAAGACCGGCGTGTCCAATTGGGCGTTGGTCAATGTGTCCTCGACTGTTATAAGAGCTTTAAATGCCGGCCCGAGAAACCGCCCCCGCAAGGGGGGGCGAACGGCCCTAAGCGCCGGATTAAGCTCCGGAAATTAGCGCTTGACAAGCCTGACGGGCCTGCCTATAGTGCAAGTTAGCTAGATTGTAGCTAAGTTGTAACCACGTGTCCACCATTTTTGGCCCGCTTTGCCGTGTTTCCGGCCTTGCACGGCGGCAAAGTGTCGCATAGGCCGGAGACTAAGTCATGTCTGAAAAAACACCGCCGATTCAAGCAACCAAAATGATGAAAAAGCTCATGGCCGACCACTTCCTGGCCCTGGATCGCGCCGCCGCCGAGGGCAGTCCCAAGGTGGCCTGGTGCACCAGCGTGGGTCCGGCCGAGCTGCTTATAGCCATGGGTTTCGAGGTCTACTACCCTGAGAACCACGGGGCCCTCTTGGGCGCTTCCCGCATGGCCACCGATACCATACCGGTGGCCAACGCCCTCGGCTACAGCCCGGAAATCTGCTCCTACCTCACCGCCGACGTCGGCGCTTTCCTCAAGGGAATCACCCCCCTGACCAAGGCCTACGGCATCAAGGGCGTGCCCAAGCCCGACGTGCTGGTGTTCAACACCAACCAGTGCCGCGACGTGCAGGACTGGTTCGAGTGGTATGGCCGCCACTTTGGGGTGCCGGCCATCGGGGTGCGCACCCACCGGGGCGTGGGCGAGGTCCGCGACTACATGGTGGCCGACGTGGCCCAGCAGATAAAGGACCTGATCCCCACCCTGGAGCAGGTCAGCGGCAACAAGTTCGACATCGACCGCCTGCGCGAGGTGGTGGGGCTCAGCAAACAGTGCACCGAGCAGTGGCGCGCGGTGCTGGAGTACGGGGCCCGGGTGCCCGCCCAGATGAACTTCTTCGACCACACCATCCACATGGCCCCCGCGGTGGTACTCCGGGGCCGCCCCGAGGCCGTGGAGTATTACGACACCCTGCTGGCCGAGTTGGTGGAGCGCGAGAAGGCGGGCTATTCCGCCGTGCCCGGCGAGCGCCTGCGCCTTTACTGGGACGGCATGCCCGTCTGGGGCCGCTTGCGCATGCTGGCCGAGCTGATGAACGAGCTCAAGGCGGCCATCGTGTGCTCCACCTACTGCAACTCCTGGATTTTCGGCGCTTTCGACGCCAACGACCCCTTCGAGTCCATGGCCCGGGCCTACACCGAGCTGTTCATCGTGCGCGACGAGGCCTACAAAGAGAACTACATGCTCGAGCACGTAAAGCGTTACGGCTGCCAGGGCATCATCTTCCACGACGCCAAGACCTGCCCCAACAACTCCAACAGCCGCTATGGCCTGCCGCAGCGTTTCGCCGAGGTGCACGGGGTGCCTTCGCTGGTCATCAACGGCGACCTCAACGACCTGCGTTGCTTCAGCGACGAGCAGGCCAAGACCAACATCGAGGCCTTCGTGGAGCAGATCGAGGAAGCGGCCGCCTGATGTTCTTCGGCGGCATAGACATCGGAGCCAGCGCCACCAAGGCGGCGCTCATAGACGACTCCGGCCGACTCCTGGGCAGCGCGATGCTGCGTTCGGGAGTGGATTTCACCGGCAGCGCCCAAAAAGGCATGGAAATGGCCCTGGCCCAGGCGGGCCTGGAGGCCGGGCAGGTGGATGGGATATTCGCCTGTGGTTACGGCCGCAAGAACGCGGCCATGGCCCAGGAGACCCGCACCGAGATCGCCTGCCACGCCGCCGGGGCATACCACCATTTTCCCCAGGCGCTGACCGTGGTGGACATCGGAGGCCAGGACAACAAGATCATCAAACTCAACGCCCAGGGGCTGCGCACTTCCTTCAAGATGAACCGCAAGTGCGCGGCGGGCACCGGAGCCTTTCTGGAGGAGATGGCCCTACGGCTGGACCTGCCTCTGGAAAGCCTCAACGGCCTGGCCGAAAAGGCCACCGAAGAAGCCACCCTGGGAGCATTTTGCACCGTATTCACCGCCACCGAGGTGCTGTCCAAGATACGCGACGGCGTAAGGATAGAGGCCCTGGTCAAGGGCCTGTTCCGCTCGGTGGTCAAGCGGGTCATGGAGATGGACATCTTTGAAGGCACGGTAGTCATGACCGGCGGAGTCGCCGAGCACAACCCCTATCTGGCCGAGATGCTGAGCCTGGAGCTGGGACGTGAGGTCCTGTTGCCTCCCCTGCCTCAGCTCAACGGCGCCTGGGGAGCGGCGATCCTAGCCCGGGACTTTAGAGCCCGGCAACTGGCGAGCGAATAACTTAAGCTCAATGGCCGGGGTGGTTTGAGGGGACCCCCCGGCCTGGGCTGAACCCCAACGGGAGAGGATGTAGTTATGAACCGCTGGCTCACCGTGGCCGACATTCTTCGGGTAAACGCCATCAAGTTTCCGGACAAGGAAGGAGTGGCGGATCTCAACCGGTCCTTGACCTTCAAGGAGTTCAACGACCGCTGTTGCCGCCTGGCCAACGCCCTGGCCGACCGGGGGCTCAAAAAGGGCGACCGCATCGCCATGTTGGCCTACAACTGCCTGGAGTGGATGGAGTTCTACGGGGCCTGCGCCAAGGGCGGCTTGGTGGCCGTGCCCATCATGTTCCGCCTGACCCCCACCGAGTACATCTACATCCTAAACAACGCCGAGACCAAAGCCATCATCGTGGAGAAGCCCTTCGCGGCCGACGTGATGAACGCCAAGCCGGATCTGGAAACCATTCAGGACAACGGATACATCTACTTCGGCGAGGGAGCGGCCCCCGCCGGCTACACCCACCTGGAGGACCTGTTCGCCTCCGGTTCGCCCGAGGAGCCTGCCACCAAGGTGTACGACGAGGACACCTGGATCGTCATGTACACCTCCGGCACCACCGGCCGCCCCAAGGGCGTGGTGCGCACCCACGAGTCCTTGGCGGGCAAATACTGGACCAACATCGCGGCCATGGGCTACGACCGCGACGACCGCGGCCTGTTGGTCATGCCCATGTGCCACATCAACAGCGTGTTCTACTCTTTCGTGTTCACCTGCCTGGGGGCCACCGCCCTGGTCTACAACTCGGTGTCCTTCGACGCCGAGCACATGATCAAGACGCTCAGCGAGTTCGGCATCACCTTCACCTCCCTGGTGCCCACCCACTACATCATGATGCTGGCCCTGCCCGAGGAGGTTAAGAACAAGTACAACGTGGATTGCGTGAAGAAGCTGCTCATCTCCTCGGCCCCGGCCCGACGCGACCTGAAGTTGTCCATCATGGAGTACTTCACCAACAGCCAGCTCTACGAGGCCTACGGCTCCACCGAGGCCGGTCTGGTCACCCTGCTGCTGCCCTCGGAGCAGTTCGACAAGCTGGGCTCCATCGGGCGCGAGATTCCCGGCACCGACGTGATCAAGCTGTTGGACGAGGACCACAACGAGGTGGCCGTGGGCGAGGTGGGCGAGCTCTACTCCCGGGGCCCGGCCATGTTCAGCGAGTACTGGAAGCTGCCCGAGGTTACCAAGGACTCCTTCGTAGGCGACTTCTTCAGCGCGGGCGACATGGCCTACATGGACGAGGAGGGCTACTACTACCTGGTAGACCGCAAGAAGAACATGATCATCACCGGCGGGGAGAACGTCTACCCCAGCGAGGTGGAGGACTGCCTGGGCGGCCATTCGGCGGTCAAGGACGTGGCGGTGATCGGGGTGCCCGACGACAAGTGGGGCGAGAGCGTCACCGCCGTGGTCATCACCCACAAGGGCTACGAGCCCGGCCCGGAGCTGGCCAAGGAGCTCAGCGAGTTCACCAAGGGCAAGATCGCCGGATTCAAGCGGCCCAAGAACATCCACTTCGTGGCCGAGGAGGAGATGCCGCGCACCGGCACCGGCAAGATTTTGCACCGGGTGCTTCGGGACCGCTACGGCCATTGGTCGGATAAATAGGCCCCAAAAACCACCAGTAAATTACAGGCTGCCATTATGGCTACCACCGTCTTCTAACCGATACGGAGCAGACCATGTTCAGCAAAGCCTTTGTCCCCCACAAGGGGTACTGGTCCTCGCCTTTTTCCCGCTGGCAGGGATCGTTTCAAAACGAGCACCCCGTGAAACTGGCCGCGGCCACCACCAAAAAGTTCCTGGAGCTAAGGGGCATCGACCCCAAGGTGTTCGACGGGTGCACCTTCGGCATGACCATCGGCATGCCCTCCTGGTTCTACGCCAACCCCTGGTACTGCGCCCTCATGGGCAACGACCGCATCTCCGGGCCCACCGTGAGCCAGGCCTGCGCCACCAGCGCCACCGCCCTCTACACCGCCGCCGCCGGGCTGGAGTGCGGGGCCCACGAGTGCAACCTGGTGGCCACCACCGACCGCTGCTCCAACGGCCCCCACACCGTGTGGCCCAACCCCAAGGGGCCCGGCGCCGAGGTGATCAGCGAAAACTGGATGATGGACAACTTCAACAAGGACCCCTACGGCGGCGAGGCCATGTTCATGACCGCCGAGCTGGTGGGCAAGGACAACGGCGGGGTCAGCAAGGAAGAGTCCGACGCCCTGGCGCTCAGGCGCTACGAGCAGTACCAGATGGCCCTGGCTGACGACCGGGCCTTCCAAAAGGGCTACATGATCCCGGTGGACGTCAAGATCAGCAAAAAAAAGGTGGTCACCGTGGAGGCCGACGAGGGCATCATGCCCACCACCGCCGAGGGCCTGGCCTCCTTGAGGCCCATCCTGCCCGACGGCGCGCTGACCTTCGGGGCCCAGACCCACCCGGCCGACGGCAACGCCGGGCTCATCGTCACCACCCAGGACAAGGCCAAGGAACTCTCTGCCGACAAGAGCGTGACCATCCAGATACTCTCCTACGGCTACGGCCGCGCGGCCAAGGCCCGCATGGCCGCGGCGGTGACCCCGGCGGCCCAGATGGCTCTAAAGAACGCCGGCCTGGAGGTCAAGGACCTGGCCGCGGTGAAGACCCACAACCCCTTCACCATCAACGACATCGTCATGGGCCGCCTCATGAACATCCCGGACGACATCTTCAACAACTACGGCTCTTCCATGATCTTCGGCCATCCCCAGGGGCCCACCGGGGCGCGCTGCATGGTGGAGATGATCGAAGAGTTGGTGCTAAAGGGCGGCGGCTACGGCCTGTTCGCGGGCTGCGCCGCGGGCGACACCGCCGCCTCGGTGGTGTTCAAGGTCTCCTAGACGATACCCGGCCTGCTACGTTTTTCGCATCTCTACATGAACCATTCGCCGCCCGGCCCCGGCCGGGCGGCGAATTTCTTTTATGCCGTTGCGCCCAGGGCGCGGGTGGGGCAATCTGGGGTTATTCAACCACACCATCTGATGCCGGGAGGACCGCCGTGAACGTCAACCAAGTTCCCCTTTTGGTGCGCCGGGAGATAGAGGCCACGGTGTTGGCCCAGGTTTATGAAGTATTGCAAAAGCGCCTGGGCCGGGAAGAGGCCCTGGCGGTGATGACCCAAATGGTGGAGCAAACCGCCGAGGAGGCGGGCAAGGCCTTTGCCGCCGAGTCCAAGACCGGCCCCAGCCTGGAGCACTTCTCCACCATTTGGGACCGGCTCATGGCCGTGCCCGGATCCCTGGAGACCGAGGGCTATGAATTGGAAGAGGGCCGCATGAGGCTGACCGTGACCGGCTGCGGCTATCTGAAGCTATACCGCAAGATGGGCCTGCCCGAGGAGCTGTTGCCGGTGCTGTCGTGTTGCCGGGACTTCGCCTTTGCCCGGGGCTATTCCCCCAACCTGCACCTGGAGCGCCCCACCTTCATCGGCCAGGGCGACGAGGTCTGCCGGTTCAACTACTCCTGGCAGGAGGACCTGATCTACTAGGGTTTTACCGAAGTCAGGTATTTAAACTTGCCGTCTTTGACCTGCAAGATAACCACCGGCTTGATGGCGTCGTGCCTGAGCAGGGTGAGCATGCCGGTGGCGCCGGGGAAGTCCTTGGTCTGCTCCAGGGCCTTGGCGATGGCCGGGGGATCGGTGGAGCCGGCCCTGGTTATGGCGTCCAGCAGGACGTTGTAGGCGTCGTAGGTAAGCGCGCTCACCGACTCCGGGTCGTAGCGAAAGAGCTTGCGGAAGGCGGCCACGAATTGCTTGCCCGCCGGGGTGTCCACGCCCTGGGGATGGAAGTGGGTGGTCAGGCACAGGCCCTCCACCGCTTCCCCGCCTTGGAAAATCAGCTCTTCGGTCTGGGCCCCGTCGCCGCTCAAGATGGGCTGGTTCAGGCCCATGGCCCGGGCCTGGCGGGCGATGAGGGCGTCCTCGCGGAAGTGGCCGGGCAGGTAGATGATGTCCGGGTTGGCCTTTTTGGCCGCCTCCAGCTGGGGCGCGAAGTCCTGGTCCCCGCTGTTGTAAAAGGCCTTGAACACCACCTTGCCGCCCATCTGCTGGAAGGCCTGCCTAAAGCAGCGGGCGATGCCCACGCAGTATTCCTGCTTGAGGTCGGTGAACACCGCCGCGGTCTTGGCCTTCAGGTTCTCCCTGGCGAACTTGGCCGCCACCTGGCCCTGGAAGGGGTCCACGAAGCAGACCCGGAAAACGTACTTGCGCCCCTGGGTGACCCGGGAGTTGGTGGCCCAGGGGGCCACCAGGGGCACCTGGGCCTTTTCGGCCACCGGCGCGGCGGCCAGGGTGTTGCCCGAGGTCAGGCAGCCGATGATGGCCCGCACCTTGTCCTCGCGGATCAGGCGGCCGGTCTCGCGGCAGGAGTCCACCTTGTTGCTCAGGTTGTCGGCCAGAACAAGGTCCACCGGGCGGCCCAGCACCGTGGGGCGGTGCTTGGCGGCCATCTTGAGGCCCTTGAGCCCGCAGTCGCCATAGGCTGCTTCCGTGCCGCTGAGGGGAAAGACCACCCCGATCTTGACCGGCCCGGCCTCCCCGGCGGCCGGGGCCGCCCCCGGGCCCAGGAGCGAGAGGACCACCAGGGCGCTGAGCAGCACCAAGCCGGGCATGGCTGAAAATTTATTCAGACGCACCGCGTCCCCTCCGGCGGATACCGGCGAACTTGCCAAATTCAACTTATTTAAGGGCCGGGAAGGTGTCAAGCCCGTTGGCGGGCAGGCCGGCATCCGGAGGCTAGCCTTCGGAAGAAGCTGCCTGGTCTTTCCTGTCTTGGCACCGGCCCAGCCAGGTGATTAACAGGGCCAAGGCGATTGAGCCTCCCACGATCAGATAAAATTGCCAATTCATGGACGCATCCTCCCTGGGCGCTTGCTTTTGTCGGACACCTCACCATAGCACCGGCGCGGGCGTTGGGGCAAGGATTGCCGCAATACCCCTAGGCGAACTTGGCCAACACCGGGGTGTGGTCGCTGGGCTTGGGCAGGCCCCGGGGTTCGGTGTCCACCAGGCACTCGCCGCAAGCCTCGGCCAGCGGCGCGGTGGCCAGGATAAGGTCTATGCGCCAGCCCAGGTCGCGCTTGAAGGACTGGGGCAGGCGGTAGTCCCAGAAGGTGAACTGCTTGGCCTCCGGGTGGTGCTGCCTGAACAGGTCTGTGAGCCCCCAGGCCTCGATGCGCTCCAGGGCGGCCCGCTCGTCGGGGTGGCAGGACACCTTGCCGGCCATGCGCTTGGGGTCGTACACGTCCAGGTCGGTGGGGGCCACGTTCATGTCCCCGGTGACGATCACCGGCTCTTTGGGATTGAAGCGCCGGGGCAGCATACGGGCCACCTGATCCAGGAACTCCAGCTTGTAGTGCCAGGCCTCGTGACCCACCTCCCGGCCCTGGGGCACGTAGAGGTTCACCACCCAGCCGGTGGCCAGGCGAACCGCCAAGACCCTCGCCTGGCCGCCGTCGCCCGGCTCCAGGCCCTGCACCACCTCGGCCGCCTCCTGCCTGGTTAGGATTGCCACCCCGTTGAAGGACTTCTGGCCGTGGAAATAGGCGTGGTAGCCCAACTCCGTAAAGGCGTCCGCCGGGAAGTCCTCGTCAACGACCTTGGTCTCTTGCAAACAGGCCACCTCGGGCGAGGCTTTTTTCAGCCAATCCAGCAAAAGGGGCAAACGGGCCCGCACTCCGTTGACGTTGAAGGTGGCCAGGCTCCAGGGCATTTGGCGTGTCTCCTTGCTTTGGGTGCAGGCTCATCATAGCACGGCCACCGCGCCTTGCCAGGCCGGGGAGGGCGGTATAGACTAGTGGTTCCAATGATGAAACTAGGCCCGGAGAGAAGGACCATGCCCATTTACGAGTTCCGTTGCGAATCCTGCCAGAGCGTGTTCGAGCACCTGGCCATGACCTCTGGCGAGCTGGTGGAGATGAAGTGCCCCGAATGCGGCGGCCACGAACTCAGCCGGGTTATGAGCACCTGCGCCTCGGTGGTAAACGGCTCCAAGAACGCCCCGTCCCCCAGCAGCCCCACCGTGGAAAACCGCTCCTGCGCCAACGCGGGCAATTGCGGCACCATCACCCTGCCCGGCATCGACTAGATCCCGGCCTAAAGTTCAAGGCCCCCGCCTGAAATACATTCCCCTTTTAAGCTTTTCACCGGCATAGCCTGCCGGGGCCACTCCCACACCGGCACAGCCAGGGAGGGTCAGGCAAGGCGGCGGCGAGCGCAGAGCGCAGGCGTATTGATAATACGCCGAGGTCTAAGCGATGCTGCCAACGCAGCATGGCGCTTCCTGGCGAAGCCGGGCGCTAAGGGATGGGAAACACCACGAAGGCCGTGGTAGTCCACACGGCGTGAGAGATGATAACCGGCGGGATGCGCCCCCACCGCCAATAGAGCAGCCCCCAGAAGGCCCCGGCCACGGCGGCCGCCCCCATGAGCATGATATTGAGCGAAGGCAGGTGCACCAGGGTGTAGAGACCGGTGGCGCACAGCCATCCCTTGAGCGGCCCCAGGCGCTCCATGAGCCCGGCCTGCATGTAGCGCCGCCAGAACAGCTCCTCGCAGGGACCGATCAACAAAAACAACAAGATGGCGATAAGCCACTGAGGCGTGCCCTGGCCCTTGGCGTAGATGGCCCCCACCTGGTCGGCCAGGGCGGGGAACATCCAGGCGCTAACCCCCTTGGCAAGCCAGAAGATGAGCCACAGCACCACGGCCGAGGCCAGGCCCAGGGCCAGGTCCTTGGGGCGAAAGGCCAGGCCGCCGGGCACCGGGGGCCTTAGGAAAAGGGAGGTGACGGTGAGGATCAGGGCGGTGGCCGCGATCTTGAGCCAGAAGTTGCCCCCGGAGAAGCCGAAGGCGAAATAGAACAGCAGGGCGGCCAGGGCGGTCATGGCTCCCAGGGCGATCCAGCCCTGCCGTTTGGCCTTGAGATTAACCGCCCGCATCGTCTCTCCCCGCCCCAAAAAGTTGCCTGCAATTTCAGATTAGAGCAGAAGATCACCGGTAGCAATGGGCCTGGCCCGCATCTGCTAAAATAAGACCGGCCCCAAAAAACACTTCCTTAACCCAGGGAGAGCATCATGAGCCGGTCAGAAACCACACGTCTCGACCCCTACGCCATGTCTTGCCGACAACTGGACGATGCCGCCGCCCATCTGGATATCGAACCCGGCCTGCTGGAGCGCCTTCGGTTCACCGAGCGGGAGTTGACGGTCAACTTCCCGGTGAAGATGGACGACGGATCCCTGAAAATGTTCACCGGTTACCGGGTGCAGCACAACGACGTGCGCGGCCCTTTCAAGGGCGGCCTGCGCTACCACCCGGACACCGACCTGGGCGAGGTGCGCGCCCTGGCCATGTGGATGACCTGGAAGGCGGCGGTGGTCAACATCCCCTACGGCGGGGCCAAGGGCGGGGTGCAGTGCGACACTAAGAAGATGTCGCGCGCCGAGGTGGAGAAGCTGACCCGGCGTTTCACCTACGGTATAGCTTCCATCATCGGGCCGGAGCGTGACATCCCGGCTCCGGACGTGTACACCGGGCCCCAGGAGATGGCCTGGATCATGGACACCTACTCCATGCTCATGGGCCAAACCACCCCCGGCGTAGTCACCGGCAAGCCCCTGGAACTGGGGGGCAGCCTGGGGCGCTTCGAGGCCACCGGGCGGGGGGTGGTAATCGCCGCGGCGCGGGCGGCCCGCCACCTGGGACTGGAGCTGAAGGGCATGACCGTGGCCATCCAGGGCTCGGGCAACGTGGGCGGGGTGGCGGCCCGCTACTTCGAGCAGGCCGGGGCCACGGTGGTGGCCATGAGCGACTCCAAGAGCGGGGTCTACAACCCCAAGGGGGTGAGCAGCGCCAAGGCCCTGGCCTGCAAGGACCAGTACTCCTGCCTGCTGGGCCACGAGGTATCCGCCGAAGAGATCAGCAACCAGGAGTTGTTGGAGCTGGAGGTGGACCTGCTGGCCCCCTGCGCCATGGAAGGCGCGCTGACCCAGGCCAACGCGGGCAAGGTCAAGGCCCGCTTGGTGGTGGAGGGAGCCAACGGCCCCACCACCCCGGAGGCGGACGCCATCCTGGCCGACAAGGGGGTGCTGGTGGTGCCCGACATCCTGGCCAACGCCGGGGGAGTGACGGTAAGCTACTTCGAGTGGGTGCAGAACCTGCAAAACCTGCTGTGGAGCGAAGAGCAGATCGGCCAGCGCCTGGAGGAAATCATGGGCAAGGCCATGGACGAGGTGCTGGCCATTGCCCAGGAAAAGAAGGTAAGCCTGCGCACCGCGGCCATGATCCTGGGGGTCGGCCGGGTGGCCAAGGCCACCAGGCTCAGGGGCATCTATCCCTAGCCCCCATCCGGCTTCGCCAGCCACCGGCATACCGCGTTGCCGGCATCGCTTAGGCCTCGACGTAGCCTCGGCTACGCCTCCGGCCTGCGCTCGCCGGACGCCTTGTCTGCCGCCGGCTGGCTGTGCCGGGTTAAGATATGGCTAGCGAACTGATAGTAATAGGACAAAGACAAAGGGATGAAACCCATGGAACACGATTTGAGGAAACCGCCCGCCCTGCTCACGCGGGAGCAGTGCCTGCTGGTGATCATCGACATGCAGCAGAAGCTGGTGCCCATCATGGCCGACAAACAGCGCCTGATCGCCAACGTGTCGCGCCTGGCCCGCTTCGCGCGCATCGTGAACATGCCGGTGGTGGTCAGCGAGCAAAAGAACCTGGGGCCCACCATCGAGGAGATCGCCTCGGTGCTGCCCCACTCCACCCAGCCGGTGGAGAAGATCAACTTCGACTGCTTCGGCTGCGGCCCCTTCCAGGAAAAGCTGTGGGAGCACCAGAAACCGGTGCTGATCTTCGCGGGCATCGAGAGCCACATCTGCGTGGCCCAGACCGCGCTCAGCGCCCTGGTGGGCCACGAGGTGCACGTCATCGCCGACGCGGTGGCCTCGCGCTACGAGCCCAACCGGGCGGTGGCCCTCAGGCGCCTGGAGCAGGCCGGGGCGGTGATCAGCTCCACCGAGATGTTCATGTATGAGCTGCTGGGCGAGGCGGGGACCGAGGAGTTCAGGGCCGTGCTGCCGCTTGTGAAAGAGACTCCGTAGCCCGCACATAGTTTGGAGGTTGTGCGCCGGCTGCGCCAGCCGCCGGCATACTGCGTTGCCGGCTGCGCTGTGTCCTCGGCGTAGGCATGGCTACGCCTGCGGCCCATGCTCGCCAGGCGCCTTGTCTGCCGGCGGCTGACTGTGCCGGTTAAGACTCAAGAGGATTATTCACAAACTTTTCGAGCCGCGAGAAATAGGCCGGGCCACCGACAACGTACGTATCGTTGTGCCCAGCCCCCTGTAGGGTCACGAACTGCTTGGGCGAAGGCAGGGCCTCGAACAGCTCCTGCCCCAGGCGGTAGGGCACGATCTGGTCGGCGTCGCCGTGCAACATCAAGACCGGGCAGGACACCCGGGGGGCCCGCTCCAGGCTGTTGAAGCGCCCCCCCAGCCAGCTTTCCAGGCCGGGTATGTGGAAAAATCCCCTGGCCATGGCCCCCAAATTGGTGAAGGTGGACTCCAACACCAGCCCGGCGGGCTGTTGGCGCGAGGCCAAATACACCGCGGCCACTCCGCCCAGGGAGCGGCCGAAAATCACCACCCGCCCGCCCTGGCTTTTGGCCTGGCCCTGGGCCCAGAGCCAGGCCGCCTCGGCGTCCAGGTACATGCCCTGCTCGCTGGGCTTGCCCTGGCTCTGGCCGTATCCCCGGTAGTCGAAGATGAACACCGCCATGCCCGCCCTATGCATGCGGGCCAGGTTGTCCAGGCGGTGGGATATGTTGCCCGCGTTGCCGTGGCAAAACAGCACCAGGTTGGTGGCACCCGGCGCGGGAAGGTGCCAGCCGTGCAGGCGCAGCCCGTCGCCGGTGGTGAGCCAAACGTCCTGGGCGGCGAGCCCGAAATCAGCCGGTTGGGCGTAGTGCCCCTTTTCGGGGTAGAACACCTGCCGCTCTATGAAGTTGTCGCAACCCAGCAAAGTCAGTCCCATCAAGAGCAGCCCCAGGGCCGCCCTCACTTGCCCTTCTCTGAGTCAAAGGGCGAGATTCTCAGCACCTGCCCCGGCGCCGGGTTCAAGTTCATTTCCTTCTGACGCAGATACACGTACACCGGCTCCTGCCAGGTGCCGCCCTCGTCCCAATAGTGGGTGACCACGCAGCTGAAGGTGATACGGTAGCGGTTGGCTCCCGAGGGCACCGCGAAGGAGGCCACGCCCTGGGCGTCCATGCCCACCTGGGGCTTGGCCAGTCCGCCCAGGGGCTTGAGCGGCCAGATGGCCGCCGCGTCGCCCAGCATGTAGGCCTCCACCTGCCAGGTGGGCAGCCCCAGCCAGTGCCACAGGGTGGGCTGGTCCTGCATGGGCCCCACCTGCTCGAACACCGCCCGGTTGATCTGCTCTTGGTCTATGCGCCCCTGCGCGGCCACCTCCAGGCGGGCCGGGTTTTCCCCCAAGGGGGCGTAAAAACCGCCGCACCCGGCGGCCAGCAACAACAGCGCCACCATCGCGCCCAGGCAATTTCGAACCGCGCCGGCCATGCTCCCCCTCCGGTCGTAAAAGGTCGATGCCCTTATTATAGCCCCAAGAACCCATGCTTAGTCATTGACACCCCGGCGGGATGCTTTTAGCATGATGAACACACTAAAATTCAATCCTGGCCTTAGCTTGGGAGGAACCCGATGAACAAAGACGATCTGGCCGCCAAACTCAAGGAAATGTATCCCGAGATCACCCAGCACGACCTGAGCCTGGAGCTGGAGTTCAAGGCGGACAAGGACTACTGGGTGGTAAAGCTCTCCAAGGGCGATCATCTCATGCACACCCTGCTGGACCAAAAGGACGCCACAGCCTGTATCGAAGGCACCCAGTGCGTGTACCTGGGGGTGCAGATCGGCCAATTCGTTAAGAACTTCGAGTACTACGCCTAAAACCTAAGCACCCGAGGCGATCGGTGTTTGCCCCGGGGATTACCCCCGGGGCTTTTTTCATGCCCGCCCAGGAGACGAAGCGTGCTGCGCAACCAGCGCCTTATAACCGTCCCCTTGGACCAGGCCCAGCTACAGGAGCGTAACCGGGCCCTGTCGGTGCTTTTACAGCTTAGTAACTACCTCAGCACCCGCACCAAGCTGGAAGACCTTTTGGGCGGCGCCCTGGAGCTGATCATGGAGCAGCTCGGGGTGGACGCCGGGCGGCTCTATCTGGCCGTGCCCGAGGAGGACTGCTTCCGCCTGGTGGCGCACCGGGGAGTCAGCCCCGAGGGCCTGGAAACGGTGCCCGCCGGGGTGGGCTTCACCAGCAAGGCCGCCCGCACCCGCAGCTTTTTGGCCATGCGCGTGGAGGACCTGGAGGATGCCGAGCGGGTGGCCCTGCTGGCCTCCAAGGGCTTCAAGGGGGTCATCTGCCTGCCCCTGATTACCCGCGACCAGGTGATCGGGGTGATCAACCTGGCCTCCGAGGAGTTGATCCCCCTGGAGATGGCCACCATCGACCTGGTCATGGTCATGGGCAACCTGGTGGCCACCACCGCCGAAAGCGTGATCCAGGCCCAGGAGTTGACCGAGCAGGCGCGGCTTTTGGCCGAGCAAAAGGAGGCGGTGCAGTTTTTCGCCTACACCGCCTGTCACGACATGAAAAGCCCGGCCACCGGAGTGCACGGCCTGGCCCGCATGCTGGCCCAGCGGGCGGGGCACAACCTGGACGAAAAGGGCCGGGCCATCATCAGCCAGATCGAAAAGGCGGCCCAGCGCATCGAGGACCTGGCCCAGGAGGTGAACGCCTACATCCGGGCCAAGGAGGCCCCGCTAAAGGTGGAGGAGGTGAGCCTGGCCGAGGTGTTGAGCTCGGTGGCCGGAGAGATGGCCGAACGCCTGGAGAAAAGCGGGGTCACCCTGGAGCTGCCCAGCGAAGATGTGGTGCTGAGAGCCGACGCCAGCGCCCTGGCCCGGGCCCTGACCAACCTGGTGGACAACGCGCTGAAGTACGGCGGCCCCAGCCTAAGCCGCATCAAGGTGCTCCACCTGGACGACGGAGCCCAGCACGTGTTCAAGGTGAGTGACGACGGGGTGGGGGTGCCCCCCGAGCTGGCCGAGAAGTGCTTCACCCTGTTCAAGCGGGCCGACACCTCCCAAGGCACCGAGGGCACCGGCCTGGGCCTGGCCATCGTGCGCGAGATAGCCCGGCGCCACGGCGGGCTGGCCTGGCTGGACACCTCCCAGCCCCAGGGGGCCTGCTTCTGCTTCTCCCTGTCCCGCGACATTCCCGCCTGCGCCCCGGAAAAGGCCCGGAAATAGCCCCCCGCCAAACCCACCCCGAGGAGCGAGTGACGCCGACAACGCCGCCATGCGGGGCCTGGCGCAGCTAATCACCGGCACAGCCAGCCGCCGTCAGGCAAGGCGACCGGCAAGCGCAGGCCGCAGGCGTAGCCAAGCCTACGCCGAGGCCTAAGCGATGCCGGCAACGCAGCATGGCGGTGGCTGGTGCAGCCAGTCAAAAAAAAGTAAGCCCCCGCCCGTAGGCAGGGGCCTGAAGTCTTGAACCGCCGCTGGGCGGTTTTTTTACTTGAGCTTGTAGGGGTTGATGGTCAGCACCGGCACCGGGGAGTTGCGCACCACGTTTTCGGCCACGCTGCCGAAGATGGCGTGCTCCAGGCCCTTGCGGCCGTGGGTGGCGGTGATGATAAGGTCGATGTTCTTTTCCTGGGCGTACTTGATCACCTCGCTGGCCGGGTCTCCGTTGACAACTTCGGCGGTCACGCCGGGGAAGTCTGCGAAGTGTTTGGCGACGAACTCTTCCATCTTGCGCTGGGCGCCGGACTTGAGGTCGCTCTCCATCTTGTCCAGGGAGGGGTGGGGCACGAAGAAGTTGGCGTAATGACCTAGGTCTTCCACCACGTGCAGGGTGTGCAGGCTGGCGCCGAGCTTTTGCACCATCTCCTTGACCATGGGCAGAACTTTTGCGTGATGCTCGGTGAAGTCCACCGGATACAGGATATTTTTGATCTGGGCCATCTGAACCTCCGTGTCCTCTTCCTTATTGCCAAGCTTGGGCCAAGCTAGCCGAATAGCCCCCCCAAGTCAACGCCCAAGCGGCGGCGATCTTCTACTTGATGGGCTTTCCCAAAGGTGGTTCGCCCTGGGTCAGGCGTTTAGCCACTGCCTGATAAACGTCCTCAACAACCTGGGGCGAAATCTGGGCCATGGCCTGGCTCATGGCCTGAGCCATGCTTTGGGCCGTTTTGGCGGCCATTCCCCGGGTGGCTTTGTATCTCTTCTGGAACAAAACCCTTTTTACCGTTTCAGCCTGCTGAATGTCCAGCAAAGTAATGTTCACCTCCAACTCCACCACCGGCCCGCCGGCCATGTCGTCTTCCCAGCACTTAACCAGACCTCCCTCCAGCATGAAACGGGGCATCTGGGGCGAGGAGGTGCCGAACACCGCGGTGAAGCGGCCCGAGTCGGCCATGTCCCGGGCCAGTAGCCCGGATATCATGTCCGAGGGGAAGCCCTGCCAGAGGTGGTCTATGTAGTGGCTCATCTTGTAGCTGTCGGGCCGGTAAAACATCCTCTGGCTGGAGAACTGGGGCAGGGCCCCGAAACGCTGCACCTTGATCGCCGCGTCCAGGGGCTTGACCCCCGCCGGGGACGGCGGGGCATAGGCGAACACGTATTGCTGCACGTAAACCGGTGGCGAGCCGCCGCAGGCGCTGAGCATGGCCAGGGCGGCCAGTAACAACAGTACGCCTACCAGCGCCGGGTGAAACATTTGACGATGCCGGCGTTTCATTGCTGTCTCCCTTCCTGTCGCGGCGAGGTGGGCTGGGGAGTGGCGAAGATGAGGCTGCTGGGGTTGCGCTTGATGTTGTGCAGCAGCTCCTTGAGGCTTTCGGAGGACTCGCGCAGGTTTTGCATGGTCAGCTGGGCCTCCAGGGCCAGTTGGTAGCTGCGCTGCTCCAGACCCTCGAACAGACGCCCGGCCCGCTTGCCGGTGTTGCCCAGGTCCATCTGCTTTACGTCCTCGGCCAGCTGATCTACCACTACCTTGGCCGAAGCCACCGCCGCCTTGGCCTCGGCCAAGACCTTGCGGCTGTCTCCCACCAGGCCATCCAAGGATTTCTGGTTCAGCACCCGGTTGACCCGTCCCACCAGCTCATCCACCTTCACCGAGGCGTCGGCGATGCGCTCCATGGTCACTTGCAGGCGCTGGTCGGTGAACAGCTTCTCCACTCCTTGCAGGGCCTTGTCCAGTCGCTCGCCCATCATCTTGAAGTTGATGGTCTGCACTTGCTGCATCACGCTGTCCAGGGTGGACACGATGCGCTGCAACTCCGAGGGCCGCGAGGGGATGATAGGATACTCGGCCACGAAATCGATCTTGGGCGAAAGGTCCTTTTCGCCGGGCTTGCGCCGGTCCAACTCGATGAAGGTGATGCCGGTGATGCCCGCGGTCGAAAGTTGGGCCACCAGTTCCTTGGACAGGTCGCCCTGGAACTGGATCTCCATCAGCACCTCGATGAGGCGCGTATCCGCGGCCACCCGGATGGCCTTGACCCGGCCCACTTCCACCCCCCGGTAGCGCACGGTGCTGTCGTTTTGCAGGCCCTGCACCGACTCGTTGAAGAAGGTGACGTACTTCTCGGCCCCCTTCAGGTACTGGGAGGCTCCCAGCCAGGCTATGGCGCCCACTCCCAGGGCTAGGCCCAGGATGACGAACAAACCCACCTTGAAATTCGAAGCGTGGGTGGACATGGCTCCTCTCAGTTCCGGGGTCTGCGGTGGAAAAAGTTGCTCACCCTGGGGTCGGTGGATTTGTCGCGCAAATCCGAGGGCGGCCCTACCGCGATAATCCCCTTATCGCTCTTATCCAGCATAATAACCCGGTGGGCGATGGTGTAAATTGAATTGAGCTCATGGGTCACCACCACCATGGTGGTGCCCAGGGCGTGATTGATCTTGAGTATGGTCTGGTCCAACTCAGCGCTGGTGATGGGGTCCAGGCCCGCGCTGGGCTCGTCGAAAAACAAGATGGTGGGGTCCAGGGCCATGGCCCGGGCCAGGCCGGCCCGCTTTTGCATGCCGCCGGATATCTCCGAGGGGTAGTAGCCCTCGTAGCCGTCCAGGTCCACCACCGCCAGCTTGAGCCGCACCAGCACCTGGCGGGCGGCCTTGGACAGGCGGGCGGTGTCGGCCAGGGGCAAGTCCACGTTTTCGGCCAGGGTCATGGAGCCGAACAGGGCCCCGCCCTGGAAGGCCACCCCGATCTTGCGGCGCACCTGGCTGAGCACCTTCTCGCTGGCCCCGGTGACCTCCATCCCCTCCAGCCACACCCGGCCCTTGATGGGCGCCAGCAGCCCCACCAGGCCCTTGAGCAGGGTGGACTTGCCGCAGCCACTGCCCCCGGCGATGACCACGATCTCGCCGGGCTCCACCTCCAGGCTCACGTCTGTGAGGATGGGATCGCGGCCGTAGCCCAGGGACAGGTCCTTGACCACGATGGGCTTGACCACCGGCGAGGCCGGGGTTTGGTCCAGGGCTGGTTCGCTTTGGGTGACCACCGGTTCCACGCAAAGGCTCCTACAGGAAGTAGTACTGCACGACGGCGAAGACGCTGTCGGACACCACTATCAGAAAAATTCCGGCCACCACCGCCGAGGTGGTGACCCGCCCCACCGCCTCGGCCCCGCCCCGGGCGGTGAAGCCCCGCTGGCAGCCGATGCCGCCGATTAGGAAAGCGAAAATTACCCCCTTGAAAGCGCCCAGCAGGATGTCGCTAACCGCCAGGGCCCCCATGGTCTGCTGCACGTAGCCGTACACGGTGAGGTCCAGGTAGGTGACCCCGATGACCAGGCCGCCCGAAATGGCCAAAAGATCCGAGAACACAATGAGCAGGGGCATCATGAGGATCATGGCCACGATGCGCGGCAGGGCCAGGAAGGTGGGCGGATCGAAGCCCATAACCTCCAGGGCCTCCACCTCCTCGCGCACGATCATGGTGCCTATCTCGGCGGCAAAGGCGCTGCCCGAGCGTCCGGCCACCAGCACGGCGGTCATGATGGGCCCCAGCTCGCGCACCATGGCCAGGGCCACCAGGTCGGCCACGTAGATGTTGGCCCCGAAGTTCTTGAGCTGGATGGCGCTCATGAAGGCCATGATCAGCCCCAGCAAGAAGCTGATGAGCCCCACGATGGGCAGGCCGTCCACTCCCACCTGCTCCATGTAAAGCTCGGTGTCGCCCCAGCGCAGGGAGCGTGGCCGCCGGATGACCCGGCCCAGGGCCAAAAACAGGGTGCCCACGAAGCCGATCACGTCGGAGACGTCTTTTATAAGCTCGAAAGTGCCCTTGCCTATGGCCCCCACGAAGCCGCCCGGGGAGCGCTTGGGCTTGGGGGGCATGGGCTTGAGCTCGTCGTAGTGGATGATGTCCATCATCCCCTGGGCCTGTTGGCTCACGCCCTGGAGGGCCACCTGCACCTTGGCCTCGGCGGCCTGCTGCTGCAACACGTTCAGGGCCATGACCCCGCCAGTGTCCAGGTAGGCCACTTGGCTCATGTCCACGGTGAGGGAGGTCAGCCCGGTGGTGGAGGTGATCTGCTGGAACCGGGCCACCAAAAGGTCGGTGGCGTAGACGTCCAGGCGGCCGGAGAGGCTCAGGGTCCTGGCCCCGCCCTCCCCTTGCAGAACAGCCTGAAAACTGGGCATGTCTTTCTTGTGGATCATCGCCTCGCCGGAGTTTGCTGCAACCTAATGGCGGATTCAGTTGAAATTCAAGGATGCGAAATCTTTGTCGCCAACCCCCAACTCGTCGCGCAGGGTTCCTTCGAAGAAGGCCAGGCATATCGCCCCGGTGCGCCCGTTTTCACTCAGCGGAGAGCATATCATGTAAACCGCTCCATCACTGGTGTAAAGGGTGAAATGGGCGTTGCCCCGCGCCTTGATGGCCTGTTTCACCTTGTCGTACTGGGAGTAGTCCTTGCCGCCGGCGACCACCATCAAGCCGCCCCTGGCCTTGGGGTCGGGGAACGCGCCCATGAGCGCCTTTCCATTGCCGTCTATGACCCCCACCCCGCAGGGCAAGGCTTGATTCTTGGCCACCGAGTCCTTGTACAGCTCGCGCATGGCCTGTTGCAACTGCTCCTGCTTGTCCGGGGTGGCCAAGGGAGCCAGGCGTTTTTTGGCGTTGTCCAGCAAGCTCAAGGCCCTGGTGCGGAATTCAGCGGCCTTTTTGCTCACCGGCTTTTGCTCCGAACCGCATCCGAGCCCCACGGCCCAGGCCAGGCCCAAAACCAGACAAGTGGCGATCACTATGCGCGCGTTGGGAGGCACGGCCGGTTTCTCTCCAGGTTTGGGCAGGCTTACGAATGCTATCATAAGCTTCAGCCGCAATTGTAGCGTATTGCGGCGCTGGAACCTAGCCTCGCGTTAACCGGAAGGAAATCGGCCAGGCCATGTCCCGTGGGCAACGCTTCATCTTGCAGGGGAAGACGGTCGGCGACCAGGCCACCGGCCTGGTGTGGAGCCGCTCGGCCAACCCGGCGGGTTGGCCCCTTTTCTGGGGCGAGGCCAACGACTACCTGGCCGGGCTTAACCAGGACGCTCACCTGGGTTTCAACGACTGGCGCTTGCCCAACCGCCGGGAGCTGTTCTCACTCATGGACTATGCCCAGGCCAACCCCGCCCTGCCCGTGGGCCACCCCTTCACCTCGGTGGAGTTGGCCTGGTATTGGAGCGCCACCCCCTACGCGGCCAACCCGGCCTACGCCTGGTACCTGCACACAGAGGGCGGGCGCATGTTTTTTGGCGACAAGGGCCGCTCCTACTACGTGTGGCCGGTGCGGGGAAAGAGCCCGGTGCTGCCGGTGACCGGCGGACCGGAACCTGCCAGCGGCATCCCCTGGCCCCAGCCGCGCTGGGAGGCGCGGGGCCAAACCGTGCGCGACCGCCTCGGCGGCCTGATCTGGAGCAAATGCGCCGATCTGGCCCCCGGCCCGGTAAGCTGGTTCCGAGCCATGGAGTTGGCCCAGCAAGCCGACGCCGCGCGCCTGGGCGGCCTAGGAGGCTGGCGTCTGCCGGCCATAGCCGAGCTGGAGCTCTTGGTGGACTCGGGCCGGGCCTTTCCGGCCATCGACCCCGAGGCTCCCTTCAGCGAGCTGCGACCCCAGTATTGGTCAGCCACCACCAGCGGCTTCGATCCCGACTGGGCCATGGCCCTGTATTTGGACAAGGGCGGGGTGGGGGTGGGCATGAAAAAGGACGCCCATTACCACGTTTGGCTGGTCAGCGATCGAAACGGGGCCTATTAAAACAGCCCGCTTGCCTATAGCGCCTTGCAAGCTCAGAATTAAGGACAAGCCAAGGGGCGGTGTCCCCCCTCGCCGCCTGATCTCACCCCCATCAATTTCGAGGAAACCATGAAAATTTTTAAAATCCTATTGGGGTTGGCGGCCGCCGTGGTCTTGGCCACGGCCCCGGCCGTGGCCTGCACCGGCATCACCGTAAAGGCCCAGGACGGCGCGGTGGTCCACGCCCGCACCATGGAGTTCGGCATGGACCTGCAATCCGAGGTGCTCATCATCCCGCGCGGCTACGCCCTGACCGGCCTGGGACCGGGGGACAAACCGGGCCTCAAGTGGAAGGCCAAGTACGGCGCGCTGGGCCTGAACGCCTTCAACCTTCCCTCCCTGGCCGACGGCATGAACGAAAAGGGGCTGGGGGCGGGCATGTTCTATCTGCCCGGCTTCGCCGAGTACCAGAAGGTGACCCCGGCGGACCAGGACAGGTGCCTGGCCCCCTGGGACTTGGTGACCTGGATGCTCACCAACTTTGCCAGCGTGGCCGAGGTGAAAGCCGCCCTGCCCAAGGTCAAGGTCTGGCCCGCCACCATTGCGGGCATCAGCGACAGCTTCCAACCCCTGCATTATCTGGTCACCGACAAGGGGGGCAACTCCCTGGTGGTGGAGTACGTGGGCGGCAAGCTGCATTTGTACGACAACTCCCTGGGGGTTATCACCAACTCCCCGCCCTTTGACTGGCACCTGAACAACCTGCGCAACTACGTGAACCTCTCGGCCAACAACGTGCCCCAGCTAAAGCTGGAGGGCATCAACATCTACCCCACCGGCCAGGGCTCGGGCATGCTGGGCCTGCCCGGCGACATCACCCCGCCCTCACGCCTGGTGCGGGCGGTGGCCTTCACCCAGGCCGCCCTGCCGGCGCGGGACGGCGAGGAGGCGGTGATGAGCGCCCTGCGCCTGCTGGATTCCTTTTACATAAGCAAAGGCATGTCCCGCTCCTGGGAAAAGGGCAAGGTGCACTACGACTTCACCCAGTGGATGGACGCCTGCGACCTGAAAAACTTGAAGTTCTACTTCGCCACCTATGACAACCTGACCCCCAAGGTGGTGGACATGAACAAACTGGACCTGAACGCCGCCAAGTTGCAGCGCATACCCATCACCACCGGGCCGCGCTTCACCGACGTGACGGGGTTGGTTAAGTAGATAAGGCTAGGTATTAGAGAGGCGGCCGGGCAGGTGCCGGGCCGCCTTTTAATTTGGAGGAATTGTTGGGTTTCGCTTCGCTCTACCCAACCTACGCTATTGTCTGGATGAGCCGTGTAGGGGCGGGGTTTCTCCCCGCTCTACCCCAACCGCCCCATAAGTTGCTCCCGAAGCCCCTCCACCGCCATATTGAGCAGCGGCTCCAGGTTCACGATGTCGCAGGCGTTGTATTGCAGCAGGGTGCTTAGGGCGTCGGGGTCCCCGGCCAGGTGGTCCTGCCAGAGCATCACCGCCATTAAGCCGCCCATGTCGCCCACTTCCTCGGGGCGGGAAATGCCCAGGCGCTTTTCGATGCGCTTGAGCCCGCCCTTGTGCCCCAAGCGCCTGAGCACCCAGCGCAGATCGATGTGCACCGGCGGCACGATGAAGTTGGCGAACGCGCCTTTGAGCACCGGCACGTCGAAGCTCGATCCCGCGAAGCTGACCACCACCTCGTACCCGGCAAGGGCCTGACCCGCCTCGTGCAGGTTCACCCCGGCCACGTACTGGGTCACCTCCATGCCGTCGTAGACCCCCACCACGGTGATGCCGCCGAAGTCCTCGGGGTCGCCGCCGGTTTCGATGTCCAGATAGGCCACCCGGGAGTAGCGGGGCCAGAAGCGCCAGTGCTCGTTGGGCGGGATGGCGGCGGCCAGCTCGGCCAGGCCGCCGGGGCGCTCCAGGGCGGCCAGGTTGCGCTCTATGATGGGGCGGCCCAGGTTGTAGACCTGGCGGGGGGCCAGGGACTCGCCACGCTCCAGGAAGTCTTGCCAGCCGGTGAGCCCGGACCGCCACAGGGACAGCTCGCGCTTGGGGCCTACGCTGGGGATATGGAGGAAGGTTCGGGTCAGCATTGGGAATTAGGAGTTACTTTCTTCGCAGTCGCGAACAATTAACCCCTTGCCAACTTGATAACTATAAGAGGCCAGAAGGAAGCTGGACAGCGTGTTAACGGCGTTGACTGCCAATAGCGCGTGGTGTTCAGATGGCTTGTAAGTAGAAGCATGAGCATCGCTCATCTTGTTTCTCATGCCAGCGATCCCGTTTACAATACTTATCAAACCGGACAAAATTTGTTTTAAAATCTCCGAAATGTCGTTTCTGCTCGGTTCAAGATTCATTTGCTTCATTACCTTGCGGTAAAGTTTAACCAGATCCCCATCATATCTAATTTTTTCACCGCTGAATCTAAATTCTACCTCCATTAAAATGCCTTCTAATAGCGATCTTGCATTGGTAATAGCACCGGAATAATCGCCATACTCAATTTTATCTTTTGCTTTTCCAACTTGTTCGTCAATAAATTCAGGGCTCATGCCTTTAAAGCCTAGCGGATCGCAATCTAGCCCGACAATGCCCTCTTTTACATCAATAACAATATATTTCTTTCCTCGCCTTATGATTTGATATTCGTCAAAGGCAAGATATTCATTTAAATAGTTCACCGCTTTTTCAAGATCGTACTCAGAATTTATAAAATCCCGAGGGTCCAGCGCAGCAGAAAACACTTGTTTCAATCTTTTGTTGTTATTCAAATCTTCTATTCTGTCTTCTGCAAATGTGTGGCGGGCAGGAAACCCGCGCCCTTCGTAAGACAAGTCAAATCCGAAACGATTAAAAAACCTAACTGGTTTCGGACCTGATCTATACGGAGATATTTTTTCATCCCCTGTAATGACAGCAGCCAAGGCTTCAACTGTCTGACGGGATATCTTCATGGATTCAGAACAGTCTTTTTTGTGCGCTGTTACTGGGCCGCAAATCTAAATGTTCGTAGGCTCGATGAGTTGCCACCCGCCCGGCGGGAGTGCGCTTGATGTAGCCCTGCTGGATGAGATAGGGCTCGTAGACCTCTTCTATAGTATGGGCCTCCTCGCCCACCGACGCGGCCAGGGTGTTGAGCCCCACCGGCCCGCCGTCGAACTTGAGCGCGATGGTGTTCAAAAGCTCGCGGTCCAGGCGGTCCAGGCCGCTGGTGTCCACCCCCAGGCGCTTCAGGGCGTAGTCGGCCATCTCCTGGTCCACCTTGCCCCCGCCCTCCACCTGGGCGAAGTCGCGCACTCTTTTGAGCAGGCGGTTGGCCACCCGCGGGGTGGAGCGGCTGCGCCGGGCTATCTCGGCGGCCCCGGCTTGGTCCATGCTGAGCCCCAGGATGCGGGCCGAGCGGGTGACGATCTGGGCCAGCTCGTCCACGGTGTAGAAATCCACCCGTAGCTGCACCCCGAAGCGGTCGCGCAGGGGTGGGGTGAGAAGGCCCACCCTGGTGGTGGCCCCCACCAGGGTAAAGGGGGGCAGGTCGAGCTTTACGGTGCGGGCGCTGGGCCCCGCGCCGATCACCAGGTCCAGGTGGAAGTCCTCCATGGCCGGATAGAGCACCTCCTCCACCACGTGGTTGAGGCGGTGAATCTCGTCCACGAACAGGACGTCGCGCTCCTCCAGGTTGGTGAGGATGGCCGCCAGGTCCCCGGCCCGCTCCATAACCGGACCGCTGGTGGCGGTGATGCCCACCGCCATCTCCGTGGCCAGGATGTGGGCCAAGGTGGTCTTGCCCAGGCCGGGGTGGCCGTGCAAGAGCACGTGGTCCAGGGCCTCGCCCCGCTGGCGGGCGGCGGCGATGAACACCTTGAGGTTGGCCTTGGCCTCGGCCTGGCCCACGTACTCGTCGAGCGACGAGGGCCTCAGGCTCTCCAGAGCCTGGTCTTCCTCGCTGGGCGCTCCGTCCACCAGGCGGCCGTGTAGTTCTTGGGGGTTGCTCACCTAGGCCGCCTACTCCACTTCAATCTTGGTGACTCGCGGTTCGCCCTCGCCCTGGGGCTCGGTTTCCATCTTTTCGATGCACTCGTCCAAAAGGGCGCGGATGCCCTTCATCACTTCCAGGTGGGCGTTGTGGAAGTGGCCCATGGCCGGCGACTTCTCGCGCCAGCGCCGGGCGGCCTCGCCCAGGGCGCAAAAGGGGCAGTCGCACCTGGCTTGGGACTCTTGTCTGGTCTCGCTTTGAGCTGCGCTCATGACTCCCCTCCCGAATGGCTACTAAAGTCTATCAAAAGATCGTCTCCATGGAAGGCGGCTTTTACCGGGTGGGCCAAAACAAAGCTGTGGGGCAACGCCAGGTGCTTGCGGAACACCCCCACTTCCACCACCAGCTCGTCGCCCACCTTGTGCAGCTTCACCCCACCCTTGCCCACGTTGGGCAGATGCAGGCGCACCTGGAGCTTGCCGTCGGCCTTTTCAAAGCTCAGCGGCTGGCGGTCGTAGAGACGGGCCGCCGGGTCTTGGCCGCCGTACAGCGCCCGCCCCAGCTCCAGCAGGGGGCCGTGGCCCAGCACTTCTTTCTGCTGGTGGGCCACCGGCAGGATGGGCAGGGGCGCGAAAATCTCAGAGGCTTGCTCCAGATAGGGCTGTTGCATGGCGGCCATCTGCCCGGCCAGGCCCTGGCCTCCCTCCGGCCACACCCGGTTCATGATCACCGCCTCCACGGCCAGGCCGTAGAGGGAGAAATAGGTGTAGGCCCGCTGGGACTCCTTGAGCACCATCTTCTCGGGGTTGCATATCAGGCGCACCGTGGTGCTGGTGTGGTCGGTGAGCAGGCGGTCCACCCCCTCCAGCTTGGCGAACAGGGCCTCCAGGTTGGCGAAGTAGTCGTCTCCGGGCAGGGGCACGTCGGTCAGGCGGGCGGCGATGGGCCGGGCCACCTTGAGCACCGCGCGCTCCAGCTTGAAGACCTTCTTCATGTACCACTCCAGGGCAGAGGGCACCGACACGAAGCGCATGGATTCGGCCGTGGGGGCGCAGTCCAGGATAAGAAGGTCATAGGTCTTTTCACGTACGTACTGGTTTATGTAGAGCAGGGCGCTGATCTCCTCCATGCCCGGCAGCACCGCGATCTCCTCGGCCACTACTTCCTTGAGCCCCGCGCTGTTGAACAGAGCCGAGAGGTAGGAATGCACCTGCTCCCAGTACTCCTCGATGGCCAGGTTCACGTTGATCTCCTGGATGGCCAGGCGCGGGGCCACCTGCACCGGCGCGCCGCTGAGCCCCAGCAGCTCACCGCTCAGGTCGAAGGCGTCGGAAAGGCTGTGGGCCGGGTCCAGGGAGATGACCAGGGTGTTGAGCCCCTGCTCGGCGCAAAGGGCCCCGGTGGCGGCGGACATGGAGGTCTTGCCGCTGCCTCCCTTGCCGGCGAAAAGGATAAGGCGCATAAGGCGGTCGGCTCCTTGCTGGGGTGGTGCGGGGCGGCTATCTTGTAAGAATACCCAGGGGCGGGGTTAAAGGCCAGGATCGGGTTGACCTTGCAGCCTTTTCCGGCAAAGCCCAACAGGTTACGGGCCTGGTAGACAGCTCCCGCCCCACCCGGCCATCCCCACCATTCTCTTGGTTATTGCACACCGGCCCCGGGGGGATGTCGGCTAATTGTCTACGGGGTGTCACTATGACGTAACAAAATTCTCATAACATCCTGCCCAAGAGACAAACGTTAAACGCCGCGCGCGAGGCGCGGACGCATTCACATCCGCTTAAGGAGGAAAGAGCAAAAATGAAAAAAGGAAACTTGGCCAAAGGCCTGTTGGGACTGGCCCTGGGCGCGGCCATGATTCTAGGTGGCGCCGCAGCCCAGGCCGGCGGAGGCACCATCACCATCACCGGCTCCACCACCGTGCTGCCCGTCGCCCAGAAGGCGGCCGAAGTCTACATGAAGAAGAATCCCGGCGTGCGCATCAGCGTGGCCGGCACCGGCAGCGGCGACGGCATCAAGGCCGTTATCGACGGCACCGCCGATATCGGCGACTCCAGCCGCGACATGAAGGCAAAAGAAATCAAGATGGCCAAGGAAAAGGGCGTAACCCCCAAGAAGTACACCGTGGCCATGGACTGCATCGTACCGGTGGTCAACCCGGCCAACCCGGTCAAGGACCTGAGCCTCGAGCAACTCAAGGGAATCTACACCGGCAAGGTCAAGAACTGGAAAGATGTCGGCGGCAACGACAAACCCGTCGTGGTGATCAGCCGCGACAGCTCCAGCGGCACCTTTGAGGTGTGGAACCACAAGGTGCTGGGCAAGAAGACCCGCGTGCGTCCCGATGCCCAGCTCCAGGCCAGCAACGGCGCCGTGGCCCAGGCCGTGGCCGGCAACAAGTACGCCATCGGCTACGTGGGCATCGGCTACCTCAACCCCAAGCTCAAGGGCCTGACCGTTGACGGCGTAACCGCCAGCCCCAAGACCGCCATTGAAAAGACCTACCCCATCGCCCGAGGCCTGTACATGTTCACCAACAGTGAGCCCAAGGGCGAAGTCGCAGGCTTCATCACCTTCGTGATGGGCCCCGAGGGACAGAAGATCGTCAAGGAAGAAGGCTTCGTCCCGATCAACTAAGTTCCCCGTCTTGACATAACCCACGGCCCTTGGCGGGGCCGTGGGTCTTAGGCAAAAAGCCGGCGGTCCGCCGGGACGGTCGACTACGCCCAAACGAACCCGAAAGGAGAGGCTAAATATGAGAGGAGTTGGCAAGGTAGCCGGAGCCATCTTTATGGCGGCTACGATGGCCATAGGTTTTTGGTCGGCGGCTCCGGCCAATGCGGCCACCCAGGCCGAGTTGGAAGCCAAGATCAAAATGATGGAGCAGGCCCTCAATGAGATGAAGGGCCAGCTTAACCAAGTTCAGACCACCCAGGTGCAGCAGCAGGCGGTGCAACTGGCCGCCGAGAGCAAGCTTCCTTCCTGGGTGGAGCGCATGACCTTCTACGGCGACACCCGTTTCCGTTATGAGCACACCAGCTACGACGACCTAAACGGCAAGGCCAAGTCCGGCAAGGACCGCTTCCGCGTCCGCCTGCGCTTCGGCGTGCGCAGCCAGATCCACGAGGACGTGGAGTTGGGCTTCCGCATGGTCACCGGCGCCGACGACGACGCCACCAGCACCAACCAGACCATGGGCAACTACTTCGGCGAATACAGCAAGTGGGGCCTGGACCGCGCCTACGTCAAGTGGACCCCCTCCTTCGTGCCGGGCAAGGGCCTGGCCTTCAGCTTCGGCAAGGTGCCCCAGCCCTTCATGACCTCCAAGGTCATCTGGGACGGCGACGTGGTCCCCGAGGGTGGCTTCCTGCAGTACACCTTCAACAAGGGCGGCGCCTGGCAGCCCTACGTGCTGGCCGCTTACATGACCGTGGAGCAGGCGGGCGAATTCAGTGACAACGTGCTGGCCCCGGCGGCTCAGATCGGTGTCAAGGGCAAGGTCGGCGCTTTCAGTCTGAAGGCCTCCACCGGCTACACCTCCTGGGGTGACATGGGCGACGTGGGCAAGGTACCCGACAGCACCAACGGCAACCCCACCTGGGAAGAGGGCGGCGGCGAGCGCATGTCCAACTTCGGCGTGTGGGACGTCTACGCCAAGGGTAGCTTCAAGTTCGACAAGAAAGGCTCCGTGTTCGCCTGGGGTCACTACCTGACCAACCAGAGCGCCGACGGCCCCTACTCCAACAAGGACACCGGCTGGGGCGCGGGCGCGGGCGTCAAGTACGACAAGTTCGGCTTTGACGTTTGGTACAAGTACGTGGAGGCCAACGCGACTCCCGGCTTCATCGCCGACAGCGACTCCGGTTACGTCAACCGCAAGGGCTTCGTGGTCTCGGCCAGCTACCAGATGTGGAAGTACGGCAAAGTGGTGCTGAGCTACTACAACACCGATCCCATCGATTCCGACATCGATGGGGCCAGCAACGGCTCCCAGACCTTCTTCACGGACTTCGTGTTCAAGTTCTAAACGAACCCACCTCGGGATCGCGGCCCCCACCCAACCTGCCGCGATCCCTCCTCGGACCCAGGCCTGGGGCTCCTAGCCCCGGGCCATCTTTTTGCACGCCGCCTTTCCAAAAAAACCAAATCCGTCGCGGAGGCTCCGAATCCGTACAGCCGGCTAAAAATAGAATTGTAGGCGGGTCTGCAGGCACTGGAACACCCCGGAGCCGCCCTCCAGATTGGGCTGGTCCATGACCGAGGCGTAGACGTAGTTGACCATTATTCTCAAGTGCTGGCTCAAGTACCAATTCAACCCCACGGTGAGGTTGGCTTCGCGGCCGCCGTGTATGCCGCCGGAGTCCAGATCCAGATAGGAAACGCGGGCCGCCGTCTCCCAGGCCCCCCAACCACTACCCGAGCCTCTGTCAAACTCGTCCCTGGGTACGATCCGCCCGAAGTTGGCCAGCGCGCGGTTGTAGGGCCGCTGCTCGCCAGTGAGGAAATAGCTCCCCTGCAAATAAAAGCCGGTGAACGTTTTGCCGCCGTCTTGCGTATCCACCAGGGAGGTGATGATCTCGCCCTGGAGGGACAGGGAGCCCCTTTGCCAAGCGGCCTCCACACCCAGATTGTTGGCCCGGTTGAACTCGAATTCGCCGGTGCTGACAAGCCGGTCAGTGGCCAAATAGCTTTCGGGCCGGGAATCGTATTTGAGGAGGCCGTTTCCCGGCCGGTAGCTGTAACTGAGGCCCAAATGCAAAAGCTCGGCGCCCTGGTTTTCATACCAGGCCAGGCCGGTGACGCGGGTGGTGAAATCACGGGCGCCGCTGAAAGAATCTGTGAAAGACTCTCCCGGCGAGGAGAAGCCCGCCGCCACGGTCAGACGCCGTTCAAACAAGGGCGTCATGAATTGCACCCCCCAGTTGCGTCCCGGCGCCAGGGCATCGGCAAGGGAACGTTCCATGAAGGTGTCGTTCTGGGAACTGGTCATGTACTCAAGGGAAAACGGCTCCTTTTGGTAGCCCAGCCGAAAGTAGCCGTCCTTGGGGAAATCCTTTAGCCCCGCCCACAGGTCCACCCGGTCGTCGGCGTCGCCCGTGAGGTCCCACTGAAATTTGTACTGGATCAGGTTCAGGAAATGTCCCTTGACATAGGCCCGGAAACGCCGGAACTCCCCGCCGCTGTTGTCGGTGTCCGGGTAGGCCGACTTCACGCCCGATCCCGGGTCCATGTAACCCAGGTCATAGTCACACCAGAAGCCCATGATGACCTTGAAACGGTCCCGCGCCAAGGATTGGATGATCAGGCCGTTGTCCCAGTAAATGAAACTGTCGGTGCCCACGTTGGCGGCCCCGCCGTCGCTGGCCAGGCCGAATAGGTTGCGCAGGCCTTTGTCGAAGTCCAAAACACGCTCACGCTCGGCCCCGGCAGGCGTTCTGTCCTGCTTCTGTTGTTCATGCGGCCTTTCCGGGGTGGTGAAAGCGGCGCAGGCGGGCCCCGCATCCCAAGTCCATATACATAGCACCAGTATGCAGGAGGTCAAAAAGGCCTTGGAAGGATGGGACTTCAATATCTAGACACCTTTGGACCTGATTCTAGACGGTTGGTCGGCCGAGGAGATCAGGGCCGCGTGGCGCCCCATTATATTGGTCCGGGTGGTTGAATCAAGGAATGCTTATCTAGATGTGCCCCCCGGAGGGACGTCTTGGGCGTTCGGGGCAAGTTAGCCCACTATACCTTAGGCCATCGGTTCTAATCACCCCGTTGTTATTGTTTTCATTTAAACATATCGATCGGTGGCCCTCAGCCCGTCACGGTCACTGGTGTCGCATATCTTTACAGTAAAGAATTATTTCATCTTGACGGGCTCGGCCGCGCTGGGGCAACATTTTATCTACATAAAAGTGAATTTTATCACATAGTCGCTGACGCATGGATTACACGGGTATCTCGCACTGATTGAAGCTGATTGCTCCTGGGAGGAACGAGAGCAGGAGAGGAAAACAGTGGCTAGCATGAAAAGGCTGATGATGGCCCTGGCCTTGGGACTGTGCATGTTGCCCTCCAGTTGGGCGGCGGCGGCCACCCAAGCAGATTTGGAAGCCAAGATAAAGGCCATGGAGCAGGCCCTGCAGGAATTGAAAGTCCAGCTGGGCCAGGTGCAACAAGAACAAATATCACAGAGCCAGGCGGTCCAAGCCGCCGCGGCCAACAAGCTACCCAACTGGGTGGAGCGCATAACCTTCTTCGGGGACGTGCGTTTCCGCTACGAGCACAGCAACTATGACGACCTGAACGGGGCCTCCAAGTCCGATAGAGACCGTTTCCGGGTGCGCCTGCGCTTCGGGGCGCGCAGCCAGATCCACGAGGACGTGGAGTTGGGCATGCGCATGACCCTGGGCAGCGACACCGACCCCACCAGCACCAACCAGACCATGGGCAACTACTTCGGCGAATACAACAACTTGGGCGTGGACCAGGCCTATGTGAAGTGGACCCCCTCCCTGGTGCCGGACAAGGGCCTCACCTTCAGCTTCGGCAAGGTGCCCCAACCCTTCGTCACCACCAAGATCATCTGGGATAGCGACGTGGTGCCCGAGGGCGCGTTCATCAACTACACCTTCAACAAGGGCGGCGACTGGCAGCCTTTTGTCACCGCGGCCTTCATGACCGTGAACCAGCCCGGCGACTGGAGCAAAAACACCTACGCCCCGGCCGCCCAGCTGGGTATTAGGGGCAAGGCCGGCAACCTCACCCTGTCTGGCGAGGTGGGCTACACTTCCTGGGGCGACCTGGGCGACGCGGGCAACCTGCCCCCCAACCTTCACGGCACCCCCACCTATGTGGAGGGTGGCGAGACCCGCACCACCAATTACGAAGTTGTCGATATTTACGCCCGAGCCGTATTCAAGTTTTCACCCAAGGGCTCGGTGGGCCTGTGGGGCCATGTGCTCAAGAACCAGGACTCCGAGGGGCCCTATCAGGACAAGGATACAGGTTACGGCGCGGCGGCCTGGGTCAGCTACGGCAAGTTCATGTTCGACGTGCTCTACAAGAACGTGCAGGCCAACGCCACCCCGGGCTTCATCGCCGACAGCGACTCCAACTACGTCAACCGCAAGGGCTGGCAGATCGACGTCCATTACAGGATGTGGGAGTACGGCAACCTGATCGTGACCTACTACAACACCGAACCCGAGGATGACGCGGTCCCCGGCGCCACCAACAAGTCCCAGACCATTTTCGTGAATACCATCTTCAAGTTCTAGCCAACCAACACCACGCCCCCGGCCTTGACCGGCCGGGGGCGTTTCCTGACTCGAAATTTCCTCCCCTGCCCTCTTTGTCACACGCCTGTAACATTACAGTCACCATTAGGAAATATCCGGGCATTACATTTAGTGCAAAGTTGATGTGTTTTGCCAAGGATGATATCTGATGCTGCAAATTCCTGAGGCCCAAGTCATCGTAGGGGACAACGCCCCGCCGGTGGCTGTCGCCCCTTTGACCAAGCGCAAGGTGACCAGCACCGTGCAGGAGGCGCGCATCCGGCGCGTCTTCGTGGTGTCCGGTTTCTTCTCGGTCATCATTATGGGGCTTATAGTACTGTTTTTGTTCAAGGAAGGCCTGGGGCTCTTCTCCACGGTGAGCGTAAAGGACTTCCTTTTCGGTGAGTTCTGGTACCCCACCTACGACCCGGCCGACTTCGGCATCCTGCCGCTTATCGCGGGCTCCATGGCCGTGACCGTCATCTCCTCGGCCATCGCGGTGCCCCTGGGGGTGGGCGCGGCCCTGTACCTGGGCGAGGTGGCCGGCCACCGCACCCGGGAGATACTCAAGCCCGCGGTGGAGCTTTTGGCCAGCCTGCCCTCGGTGGTCCTGGGCTTCGTGGGCATGGTGGTCATCGCGCCCCTGATGCAACAGTGGTGGGACATCCCCACCGGGCTCAACATACTCAACGCCTCCATGATGCTGGCCATCATGGCCATACCCACCATCGCTTCCATCTCCGAGGACGCCCTGCACGCGGTGCCCAAGGATCTGGTGGAAGCCTCCCTGGCCCTGGGGGCCACCCGCCTGGAGACCCTGACCAGGGTGATCATCCCCGGTGCCATTTCCGGCATGGGCACCGGGGTGATCCTGGGCATGAGCCGGGCCATGGGCGAGACCATGGTGGTGTTGATGGTGGCCGGCGGCGCGGCCCAGATACCCACCAGCATTTTCGAGTCGGTGCGGCCCCTGCCCGCCACCATCGCCGCCGAGATGGGCGAGACGCCCTTCGGCTCCGAGCACTACCACGCCCTGTTCGCCATCGGCATCGTGTTGTTCCTGTTGACCATGGGCTTCAACCTGGTGGCCGCCTACATAAGCCGGCGCTTCCACCAGAAAGGAGCGGCCACCTTATGAGCCGCCATTCCCTGGCCTCGCGCCACTTCAGCCAAAACCTGGCCTTCACCGTGTTCCGCCTGATCATGCTCACGGTGCTGGCGGCCCTGGGGGGCATCCTGCTCTACGTGTTCATCCACGGCATCAGCGCCATAAGCTGGGAGTTTCTGACCGCCGAGCCCACCAACTCCATGACCACCGGAGGCATCTTCCCGGCCATCATGGGCACCCTGTACCTCACGGTGGGGGCCATCCTGGTGGCCCTGCCCCTGGGCGTGGCCGCGGCCATCTACCTCAGCGAGTACGCCACCGACGGCAGGACGCTCAGGATCGTGCGCCTGGGCATCCAGAACCTGGCCGGGGTGCCCAGCGTGGTCTTCGGCCTGTTCGGCCTGGCCCTGTTCGTGGGCTACTTCCACCTGGGCATCTCCATCGCCGCCGGTTCGCTCACCCTGGGCCTTCTTATTCTGCCCACCATCATCGGGGCCAGCGAGGAGGCTCTCAGGCAGGTGCCCAGCACCTTCCGCGAGGCCTCCCTGGGCCTGGGGGCCACCCGCTGGCAGACCATCCGCAAGGTGGTGCTCCCGGCGGCCCTGCCGGGCATCCTCACCGGCTCCATCCTGGGCATCGGCCGCGCGGCGGGCGAGACCGCGCCCATCATGTTCACCGCCGCCACCTTCTACACCATCGGCCTGCCCCGCTCGCCCCTGGACACGGTGATGGCCCTGCCTTATCACATCTACGTATTGGCCACGGCCGGGACTCACATAGAACAGACCCGGCCCCTGCAGTACGGCACGGTGCTGGTCCTGATCAGCATGGTGCTGGGGCTGTCCCTGGTGGCCATCATTATCCGCACCCGCATGCGAAAGACCAAACAATGGTAAAAGCCAGCGCCGCCGCGCAGAGCCTGGAAGAATCCCAAGGCCGCCCCAGCGCCAAGCCGGAAAGACCCATCATCGAGGTCCGGGGCCTGAACTTCTATTACGGCGATTTCCAGGCCCTGACCGACATCAACATGACCGTGAAACGCAACCAGGTGACCGCCCTCATCGGCCCCTCGGGCTGTGGCAAGTCCACCTTCTTGCGCCTTTTGAACCGCATGAACGAGCTGATCCCCGGCACCAGGGTGGAGGGCGAACTCCTGTTCGAGGGCATCAACCTCTACGACCCCCACGTGGACCCGGTGGACGTGCGCCGCAGGGTGGGCATGGTCTTCCAGAAGCCCAACCCCTTCCCCAAGACCATCTACAACAACGTGGCCTACGGGCCGCGCCTGCACGGTCTCAAGGAAGCCAAGAACCTGGACAACATCGTGGAGCGCTCGCTCAAGTCCGCCGCCCTGTGGGACGAGGTAAAAGACATCCTGCACCAGAGCGCCCTGGGGCTCTCCGGCGGCCAGCAGCAGCGCCTGTGCATCGCCCGGGCCATCGCCATGTCGCCCGAGGTGCTTCTGATGGACGAGCCCACCAGCGCCCTTGACCCCATCGCCACCAGCCGCATCGAAGAATTGGTCAAGGAATTGAAGCAGAGCTATACTGTCATAATAGTCACCCACAACATGCAGCAAGCAGCCCGGGTCAGCGACGACACAGCCTTTTTCTACATGGGCCGCCTGGTCGAGATGGGCCCCACCGAGGGAATCTTCACCAAGCCCCAAAAAGAACAGACCGAACACTACATCACCGGCCGCTTTGGTTAGCCTGGACATTTCATGAAAGCTGGGCGGCAATGAGTAACGATTTGGTTTTTACGGGGTCCTTATGAAAGAGGCTTCCGCCCTATTGTGGTGCGGTTTGTACTCGGCCCCGGCACAGCCGGCAGCCGGCAGACAAGGCGTCTGGCAAGGGAGGGCCGGGGGCGTAGCCAAAGCTACGTCGAGGCCCGAGCGCAGCCAGCAATGCGGTATGCAGGCGGCTGGCGCAGCCGGACGCACGGCTTTCATGAAATATTCGGGCTAAACCGCCCCTCGGGAGAAAACGTCAATGCAAGGGCTATCGTACTTTCATCGTCGCATGCAGGAGGTCAAGGAAGACCTTCTGAAAATGGCCGGCCGGGCAGAAGAAGCCGTTTACACCGCCACCCAGGCCCTGGTCAAACGCGACCGGTCCCTGGCGCATGCGGTGATTCAGGGCGACCGGCGCATCGATCTGATGCAAAACGAGATCGAGGAACGCTGCATCAGCCTTTTGGCCACCCAGCAGCCGGTGGCCGTGGACCTGCGCTTTTTATCGGCGGTGATCAAGATCACCAGCTTTTTGGAGCGCATGGGCGACCAGGCCGTGAACCTGGCCCAGCGGGTGGAGGTTTTGGCCGAGATGAGCCCCAGCGAGACTCCGGCCACCCTGCTGCAGATGGGCGAAATCGCCCGGGATATGGCCAAGGCCTGCCTGGACGCCTTCGTGGCCGAGGACGTGGCCAAGGCCACGGCGGTTTTGGCCCGGGACGACGATTTGGATCATCTGTGCCGCAGCTTCCTGGAGGAGATGATCACCTGGATGACCGAGGAGCGCCGGGTCATCCGCCGGGGGGTGGAATACGTCCTGGCCAGCCGCCATTTGGAGCGCATCGGCGATGAGGCCACCAACGTGGCCGAAGAGGTGGTCTACCTGGTGGAAGGCCGCATCATCCGCCACGGCGGCAAGCCCGAAACGGCGGCGGGCCCGCGCTAGCCCATCTTGATTGCCAATCCGGCCGCGGCCGCTCCCAGGGGCGGCCGCGGTCTTTTTAGGGACCAGGGCCGACCGCAAAGGGCTTGCAAGTGGGCCGCGATACGGTTATTAATCCAGACTCATCCTGGAACGCCAACCTTATTCCCCCGAGCCAAAGGTATTAATTAATTGAGCGAGATTTCCCCTGCCGCCGAACACAACCTCATTCAAATAGCCAGTGAACTGGGCATCTCCCTGGGCCAGGTGCGCTCCACCGCCGACCTGCTGGAGGAGGGCTCCACCGTCCCCTTCATCGCCCGCTACCGCAAGGAGGCCACCGGCTCCCTGGACGAGGTGGCGGTCATCGCCATCCGCGACCGCCTCACCCAGCTCAAGGAGCTGGACGCCCGCCGGGCGGCCATCGTCAAGTCCCTGACCGAGCGCAACCTGCTGACCCCCGAGCTGGACCAGAAGGTGCAGGGGGCGGCCACCATGGCCGAGTTGGAGGACGCGTACCTGCCCTTCAGGCCCAAGCGGCGCACCAAGGCCATGATCGCCCGGGAGCGGGGCTTGGAGCCCCTGGCCCAGTTCATCCTGGCCCAGGAGCCCACGGGCGACCCCCTGGCCGAGGCCCAGGGTTACGTGGACCCGGAAAAAGAGGTGGAGACCGCCGAGGACGCCCTGGCCGGGGCGCGGGACATCATCGCCGAGATCGTAAACGAGGACGGCGAGGCCCGCTCGGCCATGCGCGCCCTGTACCTGGACAAGGCCATGCTCACCAGCAAGGTGATCACCGGCCAGGAAGAGGCGGGCGCCAAGTTCAAGGACTACTTCGACTCCAGCGAACCGGCGGCCACGGCGGCGGGCCACCGCATCCTGGCCATCCGCCGGGGGGCCAAGGAGGGGCACCTGATCATGCGGGCCGCCCCGGCCCAGGAGGACGCCTTGGCTATCCTGGAGAAGATGTTCGTGCGTGACGACGGCCCCTGCGCCGAGCAGGTGAAGCTGGCGGTCACCGACGGATACAAGCGCCTGCTGGGCCCGGCCATGGAGATAGAGCTGCGCCTGGTCTTGCGCAAGCGGGCCGAGGAAGAGGCGGTGAAGGTCTTTGCCGAGAACCTGCGGGAGCTCTTGATGGCCGCGCCCCTGGGCCCCAAGCGGGTGCTGGCCCTGGACCCCGGCTTCCGCACCGGATGCAAGGTGGTTTGCCTGAACCGCCAGGGCGACCTTTTGCACCACGGGGTGATCCACATCCTGGGCGCGGGCCAGGTGCGCGAGGCCGAGGCCACCCTGCGCCACCTGGTGGAGGTCTACAAGGTGGAGGCCATCGCCGTGGGCAACGGCACCGCCAGCCGCGAAACCGAGGCCCTGGTGCGCTCCCTGGAGCTGAAGGGGGTCACGGTGGTGATGGTCAGCGAGGCCGGGGCAAGCGTGTACTCCGCCTCGGAGGTGGCTCGCCAGGAGTTCCCGGACCTGGATCTCACGGTGCGCGGGGCGGTGTCCATCGGCCGCCGCCTCATCGACCCCCTGGCCGAGTTGGTCAAGATCGACCCCAAGTCCATCGGGGTGGGCCAGTACCAGCACGACATCGACCAGGGCCAGCTTTCGCGCAGCCTGGACGACGTGATGGCCAGCTGCGTCAACGCGGTGGGGGTGGAGGTGAACACCGCCAGCCCCCAGCTCTTGTCCTCGGTGTCGGGCCTGGGGCCGTCCCTGGCCCAGAATATCGTGACCCACCGCGACGCCAACGGCCCCTTCCGGGAGCGCGGCGAACTGCTCAAGGTGCCCCGCCTGGGGCCCAAGGCCTTTCAGCAGGCCGCCGGGTTTTTGCGTATCCGGGACGGGGTGAACCCCCTGGACGCCTCGGCGGTGCACCCGGAGTCCTACCCCCTGGTGGAAAAGATGGCCGAGGACCTGGCCTGCCAGCTTGAGGACCTGATCCGCGACTCCAAGCTGCGCCAGGGCATAAAGCCGGAGAGCTACGTGAGCGACGAGGTGGGCCTGCCCACCATAACCGACATCCTGGCCGAGCTGGCCAAGCCGGGCCGCGACCCCCGCCAGAGCTTCGAGGCCTTTTCCTTTGCCGAGGGGGTGCACACCCTGGAGGACCTCCAGGTGGGCATGCGCCTGCCCGGCGTGGTCACCAACGTCACCAACTTCGGGGCCTTCGTGGACGTGGGGGTGCACAACGACGGCCTGGTGCACATCAGCCAGCTGGCCGACCACTTCGTGCGCGACCCCCGCCAGGAGGTGAAAATTCAGCAGACGGTGCAGGTCGTGGTTATCGGCCTGGACCTGGGGCGGGGCCGGGTGTCGCTGTCCATGAAGAGCGACCCCTTCGCCGACCTCACCGGCCGGGAAAACGGCGACGGCGAGGCGCGGCCCCCCCGCAGGGGCAAGGGCCCCCGCCAGCCCCGGCAGCAGCCGCGCCCCGAGCCGCCCAAGCCATTCAACAACGCCTTTGGCCGGGCCTTCGAGAAGCTGAACAAGAGCTAGCGGCCAGCTACGCCCATCGCCCTGAAAATATGAACCGCCCCTCGGCCCAAGGCCGGGGGGCGGTTTTTATTTTGGAGAGGGGCCGCCCTCAGGCCGCCTCCACCCGGCAGGGCACATAGCGGTGCAGCGGGGTGCCCAGGGGGTCGCGGTGGGAGGCCTGGGTCAGGTAGTTCACGTTGAGCCCGTAAACCTGGCCATCGTAGTTCAGGCCGAAGCCATGGGGGATGAGCACCATGCCCGGCCGCACCTGGCCGCTCACCTGCAACTCGCCGCTCCGGGTCCCCGCCGCGGTGCTCACCTTCACCGCCTGGCCGTCGCTCAGGCCCAGGGCCTGGGCGTCTTCCGGGCTCAGGGCCACGGTGCAGGCCCGCTTGCCCTGGTTCCACTCGGGGTTGCGCATCATGGTGTTGGCGTTGTAGTCCATGTGCCGCCCCGCGTTGAGCACCAGGGGATAGGCGGGGTCGGGCTCCAGGTCGCGGGCCTCGCCCTGGGGGCTCAGGGCCTCGGCCTCCTGGGCCAGCTCGGGGATGTACACCTCCAGCTTGCCCGAGTCGGTGCGCACGTCGCTCCAGGCCTGGGCCGGGTCGGACTTGCCGATCCACAGGCCCTGGGGGTTGTCCAGGATGGCCTGGAACACCCGGTCGCCCAGGTCCGGCCCCGGCGCGAAGCCCGCCCGGGCCGCGTTGGCCGCGAAGGCCTTGGGCGCGGTCATGAGCATGCCCCACAGGGCGGCCAGGGCCGCGCTGTCCCACTGAAGCCCCAGGGTCTCGGCCAGCACGAAGGGCAGCAGCATTTTGGCGCCTGGCTTGTCCCCGGCCCATTGCATGAGCTTCATGCCGAAGGCCAGCCGGTTCCCCTTGGCCGCTTCGCGCAGCTCCTCGGGCACCTCGGGCACCAGGCCCAGCTCCTTGGCCAGCAGGCAGTAGATCTGCGAGGCCTCCTTGCACTGGGAAGGCGGCTCCACCAGTGGGCGGCGCATCTGGAAGTACACCTCGGGGTAGGTGTTGGGGAAGAAGGTGCCGTCCCAGGACTCGTAGAAGGTGCGGCAAGGCAACACGTAGTGGGCCAGGCGGGCGGTCTCGCTCATCACGATGTCGCTGACCACCAGCAGCTCCAACTCGCTAAAGGCGCGCTCATAGGCCGCGGTGTCGGGGTAGGCGCGCAGGGGGTTGCAGGCGCTGACCAGCACCGCCCGCAGGCGCTCAGGCAGGCCGCTGGTGATCTCCTCGGGCATGGCCGCCGGAGGGAAGGAGCCCGCCGCCGCGGGGGGGAGGTCGGAGGCCACGGTGCGCCACACCTTGGGGTCGCGCTCATCGGCGTGGTAGCCCAGGGGCATGATCATGCCGGGCACCAGGTTGCCTCCGGTGCGGCAGAGCACCCCGCCCGCCGCGCACAAGAGCATGAGCAGGTAGGAGTTCAGGGTGCTGCGCCGGCCCATGTACAGCCCCAGGTCCGGGTGCACGCTCCAGCGCTTGGCGCCCAGCAGGCGGCAAAGCTCCCGCACCTGATCGTGGTCCACCCCGCAGACCTCCAGGGCGGCGCGGGCGTCGAAGCCGGTGAACCAGGGCTTCACCTTGTCCCAGCCCTCCACCCGCCGGGCCAGGTAGTCCGCGTCCTCCCAGCCGTTTTGCACCATCAGGGCGATCATGGCCTTGAGCAGCAGGGCGTCGCTGCCCGGCCTGAGGGCCAGGTGAATGTCGGCGATGGCCGCGGTCTCGCTCTTGCGGGGGTCCACCGCCACCAGGAGGCGCTGGGGGTCCTTGCTTATTTCGCTGAGCACCGCGCGGGCCCGGGGCATCTGGTGGCTCATCATGCCGTTCCAGCCCCAGGCCAGGAGCATCTCGCTGCGCTGTTCATCGGGCTTGGTCACGTTGTACTGGCGTCCCAGCATGCGCCCGTGCACCCACCAGTGCCCGCTGAACTCCTGGCCGGTGGAGGAATAATAGTAGTGCGAGCCCAGGGCGCGCAGGAGGCGAACCCCGAAGGTGGCCTCGAAGTTGCCGCCCGGAGCCCCTCCGCCCATATAGGCCAGGCACCGGGGGCCGTAATGGCCCAGCAGGTCCTTGAGGCGTCCCGCTATCTCGCTCATGGCCTGCTGCCAGCTTATGGGCTGGAAATCGCTCCCCACCCGCTTGAGGGGCTGGGTGAGGCGGTCGGCGGGGTATTGGTGGTAGATGACCTTGAGCCCCTTGCGGCAGGCGTAGCCCTGGGAGCGGGGATTGTCCTTGTCTGGGCGCACCTTGGTCAGGCGGCCGTCGTCCACCAGCATCTCCAGGCCGCAGTTCTGCGCGCAGAGCACGCATCCACTCTTATGCCACGAGCCCATGGCCACCCTCCTCTTGCGGTTGTCTCAGCCTACCCCAGCCGTCGATTTGGTTCGAATACGAACGATATCCTCAAAAAAATATAACCCTACTCCGGGCTGGCCAGGTCCTTGAGCATGCGCCCCAGGAGCAGGCGCTCCTCGCTGCTCAGCCCGGCCAAAAATTCCTGGTTGGCCTCGCGGCGCTGGGCGGTCAGCTCGCCGCGCAGGCCATCGGCCTTGGCCGAGGCGAACAGGCGCATCGTGCGCCCGTCGTCCGGGTCGGGCCTCTTTTCCAGCCATCCGCCCTCGCCCATGCGCTCCAGGGCCCCGGAGAGGGTGGCCTTGTCGATGGTCAGGTCCTTGCCCAGCTCGGCGGCGCTGGCTCCGGGGCGGGCCCAGAGCGTCTCCAGGATCACGTATTGCAGGTTGGTGAGGCCGTAGGGCTTCAGCCGGGTCTGCACCAGGCGGTGCCCCTTCTGATAGGCCTTGGACAGCAGAAATATGTAGCACTCTTGGCTCACGGGTCGCTTGCGCCTCTCGCTGGGTTGGTTCGCATACTAACCTAACCCGAAGGCGAGGCGGTGTCAATCACATATCAGGCCGCGGAACGCAAACGGCCCCCCGGGAGCCGGGGGCACGGAGAATGGGCTGACGGTCTAGCTCATCTGTCCAAAATGCACCGGGTCTTCATCGCCTTTGGTGCGCGTGCTGGGGGAATCTACCAGGGTGGTGGCGATAGAGGCGTCGAACATGGCCAGCGCCTTGTGCATGGGCTCGAACTGGTTGCCATACCAGAAGTTTGACTGGATCTTGCACAAACCGAACAAAGGGGTCAGGCCATGGCTCGCCACAAGCTGATAGCCGATCTGCTGGGACTTGGCCACGCTCAGGCCCAGTGAGGCGTCGGCGAGATCGATTTGCTGGACGTTGCCCGTGGCCTGGAAAACGATGGACGAAGTGCTGCCCCCGGAAATGGCCAGGGTTGTGGAGCCGGAGGTGATCAAGTCAGTGATCACCACCCACTTCTTTTTCCACTTCTTGTTTTTGTATAAATCCATGACCTCCTGGCCCAGCTTGTTCTTGTCGTCGATCATGGAATAGCTGCAATCCGCCGCGTTGAACATCACCGCCTTGTCACTGGTGAACTCCACTTCGAGGGCCGCGTTCACAAAGGCAATGCCATTGGCATCCAACGATCCCTTGGCATGGGAAGTCACCTTGCTCCCGTTTTGCGAAATGAAGAACTTGTGATCCGATGCCGGATCATCACGCGTGTTGAATGACACCCCCAGGTTGTCCAAGCTGGTCACGTGGATGAACACGTCATCCTTGAGTATACCCACGTCACCGAGCCTCGCCTGCCGCCCTGGGTCCCAGTTGGCGTACAAGGGTTTTAGGTTGCGGTGCACCTCCCCAGCATAAATGTCCACAATACTCGCCATAACCAAAACTCCTTTCATACCGCGCTATTGGTTTCCAGCCGCGACCCTGGCCCGGCGTCCAGGCAATGGCTGGGGACCTGCCGCAGCGCATGAATACACAGACACATTGCCACGACTACAATATCGGCGCGCGAACCAGGGACCGGTCCGCCCGCGCCACGCCGAAACATTCGTCACCCCGCCAAAACGAAGGGGTTCCCATGGATCAAGCCGAATAACTTTTTACTGTGATTTCCGCCATCAAAGCCTCTCGGTGCCGCCCCATTGAAGAACGGACGGCCAAACTTGCCGGGCAGGCTGCTGATAGCACGCCGGAGATGCTTAACGACGAGATGTGATTGATTTTCTGTTTTTAGTTTAATATTTCGTCTGAAACCGTTGCAACCCAAAAAGATCAGGCTTGCCCTCCGCTTTCGCCTTCCCTTCATGCCTTTGTGACCCGGCCGTCACACAGCCTTGGTATCTCTAAAGACATCGAAGGCGGATCAGCGCCAAGGGAGATGCACTGTGGGTAAGATAGACACAAACCTGGTGATGTTTTTGCTGCTAGCCACAGCCACCTGGGTATGGTCCATGGTCGTCTTCGCCGGTTGGCGCCTGCGGCGGCGGGTGCGGGCCGGCCTGCCCGGACCGGTAATCCACGATCACCTGGTGCAAATCACCCTGCGCGGCACGGCCCTGTTACTCCTGGCAGGCCTGCTCAGTTTGGTGGCCCTCTCCTGAACCTGCGACCTCGATTCGTTCCTGTCTCCTGACTTCCCTCCCCTTGCCGGCCCCGGCCGTCCGCTCGCGGACGGCCGGGGTGTTTTATGTCAACTATCCCGCCGTTCTCGCGGTATTATATGGTATTACATGTAGGGAACCGGCAACCAACGAGACGCATATGAAAAAAGGCAAGCCAGAGGTAATCACCTTCAAGGCCGATCCAGCCCTGGTGGCGGCCATGGAGGGCATAAGCAACCGCTCGGAGTTCATCCGCTCGGCCATCCTGGCCGCCTTGGACGGGGTGTGCCCCCTGTGTCAGGGCACGGGCATCCTCACCCCGGAGCAGAAACGGCACTGGGCCGGGTTCGCCCAGCACCACCGGGTGGAGCGCTGCTCCACCTGCGACGCCCCCCACCTGGTCTGCGACGCCCAGGGCGGCGGACCCTCGGACCACTAGGGAAGAGTGCCCTTGGCCCTTATCGACATCAAAGGGGTGGATTTCGCCTACAACGGCCGCCCGGTGCTGACCGGGGTGGACCTGTCCGTGGCCCAGGGGGAGTTCCTGGCCCTGGTGGGTCCCAACGGCGGGGGCAAAACCACCCTGGTCAAGCTGGTCCTGGGGCTGATCACCCCCCAGAAGGGCTCGGTGCGGGTCTTCGGCCAGGCCCCGGTCAAGGTGCGCCGGCGCATGGGCTATCTGCCCCAGCACGCCCCGGTGGACCCCGGCTTCCCGGTGTCGGCCTTGGAGGTGGTGCTCATGGGCCTCATGGGCTCGGGCTCCGGCCTGGGCCTGTGGCGGCGGGGGCAGAGGCAGGCCGCGCTCACCGCCCTGGACAAGCTGGAGGCCGCCGACCTGGCGGGCCGCAGCTTCGGGCGGCTCTCCGGCGGGCAGCGTCAGCGGGTGCTCATCGCCCGGGCCCTGGTGGCCGGGCCGGAGCTGTTGCTGTTGGACGAGCCCACCGCCGCGGTGGACCCCCGGGGCGGGGTGGATCTGATGAACATCCTGGCCGGGCTGCAACCCAAGGTCACGGTGGTGCTGGTCACCCACGACCTGGGCTTCGTGTCCCCGGCGGTGAGCCGGGTGGCCTGCATCAACCAGAGCTTGAGCATCCATCCCACCCAGGTGATCAACGGCAGCCTGATCAGCGAACTGTACGGCGCGCCGGTGCGCATGGTGCGCCACGACCACGACCTGGAGCATGGGGGGCACCGGCACCATGAGTGAGTTTTTGAGCGCGGTTGCCGGGCACGCCTTTTTGCAGCAGGCCCTTTTGGCCGGGGCCCTGGCCAGCCTGGCCTGCGGGGTGGTGGGGGCCTACGTGGTGGTCAAGCGCATCAGCTACATCGCCGGGGCCATCGCCCACAGCGTTTTGGGGGGCATGGGCCTGGCCCGTTACCTGGCGGTGGTGCACGGCTGGGGCTGGCTGCACCCCCTGCACGGCGCGGTGGCCGCCGCCCTGGTGGCCGCCGGGGTCATCGGCCTGGTGAGCCTGCACGCCCGCCAGCGCGAGGACACCATCATCGGCGCGGTGTGGGCGGTGGGCATGGCCACCGGCGTGGTGTTCATAGCCCTCACCCCCGGCTACGACGTGCAGCTGATGAGCTACCTCTTCGGCAACATCCTCATGGTCACCCCCGAGAATCTCTGGCTCATGGCCGGGCTGGACCTGGTGGTGCTGGGCGCGGCCCTGCTGTTGTACCGCCAGCTGTTGGCGGTGTGCTTCGACCAGGAGTTCGCCCGCTTGCGCGGCCTGCCCGCAGATTTCTACTACCTGCTCCTGTTGGGGCTCACCGCGCTCACCGTGGTGCTGTTGTCCACGGTGGTGGGTATAATTTTGGTGATCGCCCTGCTCACCCTGCCCGCGGCCACGGCGGCCAACTTTTTCCGCCGCCTGGGGCCCATCATGGCCCTGGCCACGGTGCTGTGCCTGGGCATCACCTGGGGCGGCCTGGCTCTGAGCTACGGCCCGGACCTGCCCGCCGGGGCCATCATCGTGCTGTTGGCCGGGGCGGTCTACCTGGTATCCCTGGGCCTGGGGCGGCTGGTGCATAATAGTTAAAGGGCGGCCGAGACCAAATTGGTCCCGTCGGCTTGATAAAAGTTTCCAGAGACAACTTGTGCTAAATAAGTAATTATCTGTAAATGGAGCTCGTAATTGGCCCGTTTAAAGGACCTGCCGGATCCGGAGGGGAGCTACCTGGCAAAGCTCCCCTGTCCTGAGTTCACCAACACGCCTTGGGTTCAACCCAAACCGCTAGCCGAAAGCCGATTGGCCGTGATCTCGACCGCAGGCCTGCACATGCGCGCAGATGCTCCTTTTACCGGCCTTTCCGGGGAATATCGGGTCATCCCAGGCGATGCGGCGGCAAAGGATCTGGTGATGAGCCACATCTCCGCCAATTTCTACCGCAGCGGATTTCAGCAGGACCTGAACGTGGTCCTGCCCCTGGACCGCCTAAAAGAGTTGTTTGAAAATAGGATCATCGGGTCCTTGCCTTCCTATCATTACTCATTCATGGGGGCTACCGACCCCGGGGCCATGGAGCAAGCCGCCCGGGAAGTAGCGGGTCTGCTCAAGGGTGACAGGGTCGATTCGGTGTTGCTGATTCCGGTGTGACCCCATTGCACGCGCGCCGTAGGCGGGCTAAGCCACTATCTGGAGCAAGAAGGGCTGGCGACCACCCAGATAAGCCTGATTCGGGAACACAGCGAGAGGATCAAGCCGCCCAGAGCCCTTTGGGTGCCTTTTGAACTGGGGCGGCCCCTAGGGGTCCCCAATGACCCCACGTTTCAAAAAAAGGTACTGTTGGCGACCCTAAAGCTCTTGGAAGCGCCATCCGGACCCGTTTTAGTCGACTTCCCCGAAGAAGCGCCCACCGATGCCGCGACAAGCGGACCACCGGCCTGCCCCATCCCTTTGGCTGGGGAGCAACCAGGGATCGACACCCTGGAAGGGCTGCGCTATGCCTTTTTGCAGGAGATCGGGCAGATGGCGGTGTGGCACCGAGAGGCAGAGAAGCAGCGCGGGCGCACTACCTATGGGGTCAGCGGCCTGGAGCCCCTGGAGGCGGGGAATTTGCTCTTCGATGTTTTGGAAAGCAAAGTTCCCGCCAATCCTAGGGACGACCTCAGCTTGCCCGCCTTGACCAAGTTGGCCGGAGAGGACCTCAAAGCGCTCTACCAGGAAGCCGTCACCGCCCGCCCCGGCGGTTTGACCGGCAGCGCTGGCCTCACCGATTGGTTTTTCGGCCAGTGCGTGGCGGGCCGGGTGTTTCTGCGTCTGCGGGATGTGATGAAGAATAGTCCGGACAAGGAAACCAGAATGGTAGGTGGGGGGCTGATGGTCCCGGTTTCGCAGAGCGGTCGCAAGGCCCCTGCTTAGCCTCGCCCGGCAAAGCCCTGGCGGGTATTGTCAAAAAAGGCAACCAGGCGGTTGTCAGCCCGCGCTTGGGCCAAGGCAGCCTTTATGCTAGACTGGCATCGCCCCGCGGGGCTTAAACGCAAAAACCACCTATGGGGAGTCTAAAAATAATGAGCAAGTTCGGCTCGGTGGACGAAGTATTGGATTTCGCGATCGCCCGCGAGGAAGAAGCCTGCGCCTTTTACCTGCAAATGGCCCAGCGCATGGACAAGCCCTGGATGAAAGAGGCCTTCGACAGCTTCGCCGACCAGGAGCTGGGTCACAAGGACAAGCTCATGGCGGTAAAACAGGGCAAGACCCTGGCCCCGGCGGCCAAGGCGATCACCGATCTGAAGATCTCCGACTACGTGGTGGCCGCGCCGGTGAGCCCGGACATGAGCTACGCCGACGCCCTGACCGTGGCCATGCAGCGGGAGAAAAAGGCCTTTTTGCTCTACACCCGCCTGGCCGACAACTGTGGCGTCCCGGAGCTGAAAGACACCTTCGAAGCCCTGGCCCAGGAAGAGGCCAAGCACAAGCTGTGGCTGGAGGTGGAGTACGACGACAAGGTGCTCACCGAAGACTAAGCCCGGCGTTCGCAAAAAAACAGCCCCCGCCCGTTGCCGGGCGGGGGCTTGTTGTTGCCGTCTTGCCGTCAGCGAATGGTCTGGTTCGGCTGCTGGCAGGGGCCGCAGTGCAGCCTGCCGTTGCAGTTGTTCACGTTGCCACAACCTTGGAGGTTCACCCGGCTGCCCCGCCAGTCGCCGTTCTTGGCCCGGCACTCGGCCCACAGGGTGTCGCCCTCGATGCGAGCCTTGCGGCAGGAGCCGCGCCAGGAGCCGCCGGGCATCTTCCACTGGCGGCCCTGGCCCTCGCAGACCAGGCGGCCGTCCATGTTGGACAGGTTGCCGGGGCACTTGTTCAGCGATATCCAGGACTGCACCCACTTGCCGTTGCCGTTGCGGCACTCGGCCGTCAACTCGTTGCCCTGCACCCGCCCGTTGCGGCAGGAATCGCGCCAAGAGCCGCCGGGCATCCGGTGGTAGCCTCCGCCGCCTTGGCCGCCGCAGGTGAGCCAGCCGTCCACGTTGGCGATGTCGCCGTTGCAGCGGGTGTAGTGTATGCGGGTGTCGTTGCGGCCGTCGCGGCCGTTCTTGCAGCGGCAGTACAGCCAGCCGTTGTCCACGTAACAGTCTTTGCAGGAATTGCGATAGCTGCCCGGCGGCAGCACCTTGGCCTCGGCCGGGACCGGGGCCGGGACCACAAACAGGCCGAGCATCAAAACAGCCAGGCAAGCGCCCAAGGCCGCCCTGCCGAACAAACCTTTCATGTCCTCATCCTCCCTAAATGCAATTTAACTGAGGCCACTGCCGACGCCTACCACCAGCCGTAGGGCCCGGCGAACCAATAGGGATACGGCCCCGGGCCCATGGCCCCCCACCCCGGACCGGCGCCGAAGCCGCCGTAGAATCCGCCGGTGGGATAGACCTGCACCACGTCTGGCCGCTTTTGCCAAAGCTTGACTTCCCTGCCCCTGAGCAGGACGTACTTGTATTTTATCTCGCCCACCGGCAACAGTTCCACGCCCACCACCTGGCCCACCACCGTGACCTCGCGGTTCTTGTGGTAGATCTCCGGGTCCAGGAACCCCTGCATGGCCACGATGAAGCGTCCCGAGGATTCATAGCCGGTCTTGGGCCGGTCCTGGGAGTCCAGGGCGATTTGCAGCACCTCGATGAGGGTGCCCTTTTTCTTGTTGACCGTGCGGATGATCCGCCCGCCCCACAAGACCGTCTTGTTCATGTTTTCCTGGGGATTGTCGCGCACCTGGGGCAAGGTGAGCTTCTGATCCACCTGTTCCATGAGCTCCGGCGGCACCACGGGGGGCGCGCAACCGGCGAACAACCAAAGGCAGGCGATCAAGGCGAGGGCCAGGCAAAGACCCGCGCTGCGCTGAAACATGCTCTCCTCCCGAGTCGTGGTTACTAAAAACGATTATAAGCCAGGCCGCGACAGGCCCCTAGGAAAAAGCGGAAACTCTCCGGGCATTGCCCGCTGCGAGACCGGGACCCTCTTATTCGGCCTTGGCTGGAGGGCCTATCAGCTTGTCCAGGGGGAAGGCATAGTAAATCTGGGAAATCTCTTCCAGGGTGTAGGCCTGGTCCACTCCGATAGTGAAGCTGGCCGCCTGGTCGGGCAGAAACACGGTGAGGTAGGTGAAGCGGGGCCAGTCCCCGGCTTGCAGATACACGGCGGTCCGGCCGTCCAGAGTGGTCTTTTTTCCCGCGCTCTCGTCCACCTCCTGGTCCGGGTTGTCCAGGTCCAAGCGGTACTCCAAAAAAGCTCCGCCGTCGCTGAAGATGGCCATGAGCTGGGGGGCGCAGGAGCCGGCGGTGCGCAGGCTGCCCGAGTCGGTAAGCGTCCAGCCGGGCGGCGCGGCCTGCACGGCCAGGGAGCGGAACTGGCTCAGGGTGGGAGGCCAAGCCGCGGCGGGAGCGGCGCTGAGCAGCAAAACAAGCAAAGCCAATAGAGTGCGGCGCATAATATCCTCCGGGCCTCATTGTGGAGCACCAAGTGCCTTTGGTAAAGGGCTTTTCAGCAGGTTGCCGCCGGAGGGGCGCTGACGAGCGATCAAAAAGGACCGGCCCCGCCCGAAGGCGGAGCCGGTCCGTTAACATGCCAAGGGTTACAACGCGGCTAAATCGCGTCGATGATATCCAGGGCCTCCTCGCGGTAGGCGTCCATGATGTGGTCCAGGCCGGTGACCATGGCCGCCTCGTCGCTCAGGGCAGCCAAGTCGCGGCGCTCGATGAGGTCCACCCGCCATTTGCGGGCGCCGGCCATAAGCTGCTGCAGGCCCACCTTGAGCTTCTGGCAGGCGGTGTAGATGCCCACCGCGCCCAAGGGGATGTTGGCCATTTCAGACCCGAACTGCTCCTTGAGCTCCTCGTAGCACACGAAGATCTCTTCCTTGCTGGTGCCGTACTTGCTCACGGTGCTGGGCAGGCCGCCGTCCTCGCCGGCCATCCAACGGCCAATGTTCTTGCCCACCATGCCCGGGATCATCAGGGCACGGCCCATGCACACCGCCTTGGTGAAAGGCGCGCCCAGGGCCAGGGCCTTGAAGATATGGTCCTCGGAGCTGAAGCCGCCGGCAAAGGCGATGTCCGGCACCCATCCGCCGCGGGCGGCCAGGCGCGAGCACAGCTCGTAGGTCATGCTGTGCAGGTACAGGGCGGGTATGCCCCACTCGCACATCATGCGCCAGGGGCTCATGCCGGTGCCGCCGGGAGCGCCGTCGATGGTGAGGAGGTCGATCTTGGCGTCGGAAGACCAGCGGATGGCCATGGCCAGCTCGCGCATGGGGTAGGCCCCGGTCTTGAGCGTAACCCGCTTGGCACCCAGGGCCCTGAGGCGCTCCACCTCGGCCATGAAGCCTTCCTGGTCCACGAAGCCCAGACGGCTGTGGCGCTCGAACTCGGTGATGGCCCCGTCCTTGAAGGCGGCCTGGATGGACTTACGGTCCGGGTCCGGGGTGACGATGTAGCCGCGCTTTTTGAGTTCCTGGGCCCGCTCCACGCTATGCACCTTGATCTCGCCGCCGATGCATTTAGCGCCCTGGCCCCATTTCAGCTCGATGGTCTCCACGCCCAGCTTGTCGATGACGTACTCGGCCACGCCCAGGCGGGTGTCCTCAACGTTCATCTGCACCAGGATGTCGCCGTAGCCCTGGTGATAGCGGCGGTAGGCCTCCACCCGGCGCTCCATGTCCGGGGCCTTGGCCACCTTGCCCTGCTTGTTGAACTCCAGGCCGGGGTCGATGCCGCAGACGTTCTCGCCGCACACCAGGCTGATACCGGTGATGGCCGCGCCCACCGCAAAGTGCTCCCAGTTGGCCCGGGCGATCTCGGTGGAGCCCAGGGCCCCGGTGAAGATGGGCATGGTCTGCTTGACCCGATTGGCCGTGCCGAAGCCGGTCTCGGTGTTCACCGAGGGGAAGGTGGCCACGTCCGGGTTGGCTTCGCAACCCTCGGCCCCCAGGGCGTACCCCATGATGTTCAGGTGGCTGTAGTCCACCGGGTAGTCCTTGTCCGCCCCGGCGGTGATCTCGCCGAAGGGTCCGGGATAGAGCAGTTCACGGCCCCGGAAGGTGGCGTTGAACATGTCGCAATTACCCTTGCAGCCATCCACGCAACGCGAACAGATGCCCGACTGGGGGGCCACGCTGCGCGAGCGGTTCTTGGTCTGCAGGGCCTCGTTGGCGTTGGGGCGGTGCAGGTTCATGATTTCCTCCTGATACGGGTAAGTCGGCGGCAATTGTTGCCGCTGTTTTTAGTTTTACTGAAAGGCAACTATTGCCTTATCTGACAAAACCATATGGTTTGTCAAGTCCCACCCCGGTCCAGGCCTTTACAGTTAACTTTTTGTTATATTTATATTTTTATTGATGCTCTAAGCCGAAAAACGGGCGTGGCCATGGCGAATAGCCTAGCTTCCGCTCGGCCATTTACGGCAATTTTGCCTTATTATCTGGAGTTAATTCATGCCGATGCGGCATGCCATTTTTGCGGGAAGAAAAAATTATAAAAAATTAAAAAATAGTGAAGATAGTTAGTAAAACGAACAACAGCGACCCGCTCAGGTTAATAACAACTTAACACCAAACTCGACATGGCCGCCCGCGCTGCCCACGGGCAGTTGGCGAAGCCGCCCCATCCTGCGGCACAGCCAGGCGGCGCTAGGCAAGGCATCGGGCAAGCGAGACCCACAGGCGTATATGCCAATACGCCGAGGAGGCGAGTGACGCCCGCAACGCGGTATAGCGCCGCCTGGCGCAGCCGCCTAGCTGATTTTGAGCCAGAGTAGCTTGGCAGGCCCCCGGCCGGGGTTGGTCCACTGGGTGGGCATCTCCGAGGTCAGGTAGACCACGTCGCCCGCCTTGAGGTTGTGCACCGCCTGGCGCAGCTTGAGTTGCAGGCGCCCGGCCAGCAGATAGCCCACCTCCTCGCCCTTGTGCACGAAGAAATGCGAGGGCACCGACCCGCCCGGAGCCACCTCGATGATGTAGGGCTCGGCCTTGCCCGCGAAGTCCATGGGGGTGAGCAACAGCGCCTGCACCACGCCCTCGGGCAGGTCTTCCAGGCGCACCTCGGAGGCGTCCTCGGACGAGAACACCAGGCGGCGGGAGCCCCCGGCGGACTCGGAGAAGAAGGAGGCCACCTCCACCCCCAGCACCTCGGCCATCTTGAGCAGGGCCGGCAGGGAGGGATAGATGTGGTTGCTCTCCACCTGACTGATGGTGGAGGGGGTCACCCCCACCAGGCGCGACAGCTCGGTCTGGCTGAGGCCCTTTTTGGCGCGCAGCTCCTTGAGGCGCAGGCCCAGCTCCACCAAGCCGGTGGCCCGGCGCTGCTGGTCGAAGACCACGGTGTGCTCGCGCACCCAGTAGTTGTGGGGTTGGTGCTGGCTCTCCAGGGAGCGGTTCTCGGCCTTGAGTATGGTCAGGCTGGTGGTGCCGCGCTTGATGGACAGCTCGATCACCACCTGGGCAATCTGGCCGATCTGGGCCTTGAGGCGGGTGGAGTGGGCCTCCTTTTCCATGATCCAGTAGGCCACGGTCTGAAGCTCGTAGAGCCGGGGGCAGGCGTGGCCGTAAAAGCGCAAGATGGCCTCCTCGCCGCCCCACAGCTCGCTCATGCCGGTGATGCTCTCGAACACGAAGCGCACGTCGCCGCTCAGCTCGCCGTGCAGGGCGTAGAGGGCCTCGCCCACCGCGCCGGGGTCTTGGGGCCGGTTCATGGGCTCCACCCGGCAGGGGGCCTCGTTCTCCTGGTAGAAGCGCTGAAATATCTCGCTGCCCTGGCCCTTGCCCCAGGTGAAGCAGTCCAGGATGGTCAGGCCCTGGTAGTGGGCCAGGTTGCCCAGCTTGTCCAGGAGGTTCTTGGGCGAGCGGTCGAAGGTGACGTAGATGATGGGGCGCTGCTGGGCCTGGGAGGCCAGGATGAAGTTGTGGCAAAACTCCCAGGCCAAAGAGCCCGCGTCGTCCTGCCAGACCACGTTGTCGCCGATGTGCAGCCCGCCCAGCAACTTGTCCAGTTGGCTGACCCCCGATGCCACTCTCTGCGTTTGCGCCGTCACAAGCCCTCCCCATTAGACCCGGCAATCATTAATCATCAAAAAGTACAGTAGGGCCGATCTGTTATAAGCAACAGCCCCCTCAATCAAGTTTTATTATAACCTCTACTTAAATACGAAGCCAGCCCGTGCCATATCGTCTTACGTGATACTCAACTGAACCTTCCATATATATTTCCTATTTTACAAGTACTTGATTGCACATTACTTTCAGGTGTAGCCCAAACCCGCCCCTTAACATTACCCCGGGAGCTGCGATTGCCCCTTTTGGCTGGCGCGCAAAAATGGCTTTTCTCCCCCTGGCCCTACCTCCTGGCGCGCTGCGCCCTGGGGTTGGTGTTCATCTACGCGGGCACGGTCAAGCTCATGGACCCCGGCGCCTTCGCCATGGTCATCTCCCGCTACGGCATGGCCCCGGAGTTTCTGGTCCCCGTGGCCGCCCTTGGGCTTCCGGCCCTGGAGGTCCTTGCCGGGGCGGGCCTGCTGTTGGACCTCAAGGGCAGCCTGAGCGCCATCTTCGCCATGCTGGTCATGTTCGCGGTGGTGCTTTGGTTCGGGGCGCTCAATGGCCTGGACATCGACTGCGGCTGCTTCAGCACCAGCGACCTGGCCGAGCACGACTCCCTGCGCCAGGCCCTTTACCGAGACCTGATTATGCTGGCCACGGCCTTGTACCTGTACCTATGGCGCTGGATGCGCCGGGAAGCGCGGGAAGGCGCGGGCTGGCGTTACGTCTATCAATCAAACTCAAGAGAGGTGCGCACGTGAAAAAATTTGCCCTGATCACCGTCCTGGCCCTGACCACCGTACTGGCCCTGGGCTCCGTGGCCGGCGCCGGACTGTTCGGCGATAAAGAGTTGGAAAACGAAAAGCTGGTGGTGACCTTCTACAACGAGGTCAAGCGCGGCGGTTACGACGTGGTGGACACCGAGACGCTCAAGGGCTGGGTGGACGCCAAGAAGCCCATGATCATCGTGGACACCATGCCCTACGAGGCCTCCTACAAGAAGAACCACATCCCCGGCGCGGTGCAGTTTTTGTTCCCCATCCCGGACGTCACCGAAATGAAGCCCGAGGACAAGGCCGAGTACGCCAAGCTGCTGGGCGACAACAAGGACCTGGTCATCGTGGTCTACTGCGGCTTCCCCAAGTGCACCCGCAGCCACAACGGGGCCATGTGGGCCAAGAAGATGGGCTACAAGAACGTGTACCGTTACCCCGGCGGCATCAAGGCCTGGATGGAAAAGGACTACCCCGCCGCTTCCGTCAAGTAGCCGTTTAGCACACGCCAAAACTAAAGGTCCGGGGCCCAGCGCCCCGGACCTTTTTTGTTTGAAAGGCACTTGTTGGGTTTCGTTTCGCTCTACCCAACCTACGCCAAAATTTCTAAGATATAAAAACCAACCGGCTTAAATTGGACAATAGGCTGCGCAGGTAAAGACCTCTCTTGGGCGGGGATAAACCCCGCCCCTACACTGGCCGTTTGTTTCGCGCCACCCACATCTTAGCGGCACAGCCAGACGGCGCTAGGCAAGGCGTCGGGCAAGCGAGACCCGCAGGCGTATATGCCAATACGCCGAGGAGGCGAGCGCCGCCCGCAACGCAGCATAGCGCCGCCTGGCGAAGCCGCCTAAATACGGGGATCGTCGACGTCGGCCGACTGCAACAGCACCGCCCGCCTGGCCCGGCCAAAGGGAATGCCCGCCTGGTCGAACTCGGCCTTGATGCGCTTGAAGCACTCCACCCGGGTGCGGAAGGCCTTTACGTTGGGCACCCAGCAACGGCCCGATATCTCCACCCCGCTGTCGCCGAAGCGAAGCACCCAGAAGCGCGGCGGGGGCTTGGGCAATACGTGCTCATGCTCGCTCATGATGCGCAGCATGATCTCCTCGGCCTTTTCCAGGTCGGCCTGGTAGCTCACGGTAACGTCCAGGTCCACCCTGAGGTTGGGGGTGAAGTGGAAGTTGACCACCGTACCGTTTAGCACCTTGGAGTTGGGGATGAACACGGTGCGGCCCTTGAAGGTCTTGAGCCGGGTGTGGAACAGGTTGGTGCCCTCCACCTTGCCGAACAGGCCCTCTATCTGCACGGTGTTGCCCACCTTGAAGGGCAGGTTGGGCAACAGGGGCTTGAGCAAAAAGGCCAGCACCAGCGCGGTGATGGCCGCGGCCAGCATGAGGCGCACCACCAGGTGGGGGTCCATGCCCATCAGGCGCATGCAGAAGGTGAGCGCCACGGCCACCACCAGCACGAACAGCACCGCGCCCACCAACCCGGCGGTGCGCGGCTGGGCCCCCAGGCGGGGCAACCAGCGGCGGCACAGCCAATAGACCAGCTTGGCCGCCACCAGGCCCACCAGCAGAAAGGCCAGGGCCTTTAAAACCATGGGGCCGTAGACCAGGCCCATGTCGCTGAATTCTTTTATATGCGCCTCGATGCCCATATCGCCTCCTTGCCTGATCTCGACTAAGCTATTTTGAACTCTCGGGGCCCGGGTTTAAAGGCCTTAATGCCTCATCCCTTGACAACCACCCCCCGCTCTGAACAAATTGGGGTCAAGGGAGGGGCCGGGTGGCCTTTTCCCGGGTATCGACCCCAAGCGACAATGACTTTTCCCAAGGAAGCAATAACGTGGAAAGAACCCTGATTCTCATCAAACCCGACGCCATGGCCCGCGGCCTGGCCGGCACGGTGCTTTCGCGCTTCGAGGCCAAGGGCCTCAAGATCGCGGGCATCAAAATGATCCAGCTTGACGAGGCCCTGCTCAAGGCGCACTACAGCCACCTGGCCGACAAGCCCTTCTTCCCCACCATCTGCGAGTTCATGAACCGCACCCCGGTCATCGCCCTGTGCCTGGAAGGCCTGGAGGCGGTGGAGGTGTGCCGCAGCCTGTGCGGAGTCACCAACTCCCGCAAGGCCGCGCCGGGCACCATTCGCGGCGACCTGGGCATGAGCATGCAGGCCAACCTGGTCCACGCCAGCGACTCGGTGGAGACCGCCAAGGCGGAAGTGGCCCGTTTCTTTAGCGATGCCGAGCTGTTCGGCTACGAGCAACCGGTCATCAACTTCCTCTACGCCTCCGACGAGCGCCAATAACCAGATGGCTCCGGACGCCCCCACCCACCTCAGCGAAGAGGAGATCATCAGCCTGGTGGCCTCCCTGGCCGGTGGGGCGGGGGGGGATCTCACCGTGGGCATCGGCGACGACTGCGCGGTGCTGGGCGGGGCCCAGGCCGGGCTGGTGGTCACCACCGACCTGCTGGTGCAGGGGGTGCACTTCGACCTGGGGCTGATGAGCCCGTCCGACGTGGGCCACCGCTCCATGGCCGCCAACCTCTCGGACCTGGCGGCCATGGGGGCCAACCCGGCCTACGGCTTCCTGTCCCTGGGCCTGCCCGCCCGACCCCAGGCCAGCTTCGTTTCCGAGTTGGTGGGCTCCATGGTGAGCCAGGGCCGGGCCTACGGCCTGAAGCTGGCCGGCGGCGACACCGTGAAGTCACCCCAGGTGCTCATCAACCTGTGCCTTTTGGGAGCCATGGGCGCCCTGGCCCCGGTGCTGCGCTCCGGCGGGCGCCTGGGCGACGCGGTGTGCGTCACCGGGCGGCTGGGGGGCAGCGGGGCGGGCCTGGCCTGGCTCCAGGCGGGCCGCGACCCCGACGACCCCGCCGCCGCGCCCGCGGTGGCCGCCCATTGCCGCCCCGTCCCTCGGGTGGAGGCCGGGCGGGCCCTGGCCGAGTCCGGGGTGGTGCACGCCATGATGGATCTCAGCGACGGCATGGCCAGCGACCTGCCCCGCCTGGCCCGGGCCTCGGGCCTGGGAGCGGCGGTGGAGGCCGAGCGGGTGCCCGTGGACCCGTGGGGGGGGGGCGGGGGGGGGGGGGGCGGCCTTGACCCGGCGGGGGGGTGGGCGGGCGGGGGCGGGCGCGCCCCAGGCCAGCGTGAGGGCCAGTACGGCTAGGAAAGCAAGCAACCGCCTCATGGAGCGGGCTCCCGAAAATGGTCGTAGCCCGTATAGGTGATGGGCTCCTCCTTTCCTCGGCGAATCAAGCTCACTC
>JAHIQI010000057.1 GCA_018902755.1 Pseudomonadota bacterium
CATAAGGGAGCTTGACTGCGAGACCGACAGGTCGAGCAGGTACGAAAGTAGGTCTTAGTGATCCGGTGGTTCAGCATGGAAGGGCCATCGCTCAACGGATAAAAGGTACGCCGGGGATAACAGGCTGATCGCATCCAAGAGTTCACATCGACGGGGAGGTTTGGCACCTCGATGTCGGCTCATCGCATCCTGGGGCTGGAGCCGGTCCCAAGGGTTTGGCTGTTCGCCAATTAAAGCGGTACGTGAGCTGGGTTTAGAACGTCGTGAGACAGTTCGGTCCCTATCTGCTGTGGGCGTAGGAGATTTGAGGAGAGCTGCTCCTAGTACGAGAGGACCGGAGTGGACGAACCCCTGGTGTTCCAGTTGTCGCGCCAGCGGCATCGCTGGGTAGCTATGTTCGGCAGGGATAACCGCTGAAAGCATCTAAGCGGGAAGCCCCCTCCAAGATAAGATCTCCCTCCTCTTCGGAGGCTAAAGGGCCCTTGAAGACTACAAGGTTGATAGGCCGGGAGTGTACGCATAGTGATATGTTTAGCTGACCGGTACTAATCGCCCGTGAGGCTTGGTCACTTTTAATCATCCATGATCGCTCGATCCTTGATCGGGCTTGGTCAAAGCTCTGTTCAGCGCAAAAGCTTATCGCTCTATTTTATTGCCGGAAACACAGTTTTCGGTGGCTATAGCGAGAGGGTCACACCCGTTCCCATCCCGAACACGGAAGTTAAGCCTCTCAGCGCCGATGGTACTGCATTTTTCAAGTGTGGGAGAGTAGGACGCCGCCGGAATTATTTTAAGCCCCCGCTGATCGCAAGATCGGCGGGGGCTGTTCTTTTTTGGGGAAGCAAAAAATAAGTCTTTACTCTTTGCTATTTAAGCCAAGTTGGTTTTTTTATGTGCTCCCGCATTTTCATGCTTTCCACAACCCCTCGATATCCGGGGAATAACCTAGCTGCATCGATAGTTTATTTTTCCAGCAACCATAGCACTTTGCCTGCCTCTTCTTGAGGTAAAGTGAAATGCTACATAATAGGAAAAAAATCCCAAATGGTTGCGCTTTATGCGTTTCTCAATCAGTCAAACCTATATAGCCATTAAAATATACTGGACGCTGGTAACATAGAAACAAAACACGGAGGCTCGCCATGTCCTTTACCGGCAACCTGGGCAACTGTTTCGCGGGCGGGGCCCTGGGCGGCCTGGCCAACGCCCTGGTGGTGTGGCTGGCCGGGGCCGCGGGCATAACCCACGCCCTGGGGGTGGCCATCGCCCCGGCGCTCGGCCCGGCCATGATCTATCAGCGCATGGTATGGGGGGGCATCTGGGGGCTTTTGTTGGTGCTGCCGGTCTTGAGGGGCTCGATTTTTTGGCGGGGGCTGGTGTTTTCCCTTGGCCCCACGGCGGTGCAGCTGTTGGTGGTGTTCCCCCACGTGGCGGACAAGGGCCTTTACGGCCTGGAGCTGGGCGCGCTCACCCCTGGGTTTGTGGTGTTGTTTAATGCGATATGGGGGTGGGCGGCGGCGGCGTGGCTGAAGGCCACGGGGCGATAGGCCCGGCTTCACCAGCTGCCCGTGGGCTGTGTTACCGGCATCGCTTAGGCCTCGACGTAGCTTAGGCTACGCCTACGGCCTGCGCTCGCCGGACGCCTAACCCACGAACACCTGGCGAAGCCGGTGGGAAAGCCGGTCGTATTGCTTTACCGTCGCCAGCTTCGCCTGCCGCCGCCTGGCTGTGCCGCCCGGCTTCGCCAGACCCCGCATGGCTGCGTTGTCGGCGTCACTCGGTCCTCGGCGTAGGTAGACTACGCCTGCGTCCCTCGTTCGCCTGCCGCCTTGCCCTGCGGCACCTGGCTGTGCCGGGGGAAGGGATGGCGAGGATAAACCCCGCCCCTACACCGGACACCCAGCAATAGCGTAGGTTGGGTAGAGCGAAGCGAAACCCAACAATCCCTATCTTTTCGCGACCATCCGCCACACTGCCCGGCGGCCCACAGGCCGTTGGCCCGCCCAGGGGCCTCCGCAGCGCCTAGACCTCGACCATCGGCAGCTCGGCTCCGCAGTTGGAGCACACCAGCCCGCCCTGCTGCTGCTCCTGGGAGCAGGCGGCGCAGCTGTGGCGCAGCTCCTTCTTGGAGATGGAAATCTTCACCTTGGTGTTTTGCCCGATGCGTACCGTGCCCTTGGGTTTGGTGGCCTCTACCCACAGCAGCACGTCACCGAAGCGCACCTGATCGTTGGGCTTGATGGTCTTGCCGTTGAGGGCCTTGAAAAAGTCCTGGCCCTTTTCGCGCAGCACCGGCGCGTCCTGGGCGCTTACCATCAGCGCCACTTTCTTTCCCGGCATTGCCTCTGCTTGCTGCATCGCCATCCTCCTTTTTAGCCCGCATATTTCATGAGGGCCGCGAGTCCGGCTGCGCCAGCCTCCGGCATACGGTGTTGCCGACTGCGCTCGGGCCTCGACGTAGCTATGGCTACGCCCGCGGCCCTCACTTGCCGGTCGCCTTGTCTGCCGCTGGCTGGCTGTGCCGGTGGTGAGTACAAACTGCACTTTTATAATGCGAGAGTTTTTCATAGCGGCCCTATGAATACGGATTCGTTGCCCATTGCCACCCAGCCCTCATGAAATATGCGGGCTGGCATGGCCCCACCTGCGCATTCGGCAGTTGCTGGCGTCCTGGGTAACAAACAAGTCCGCCCGGCCCAGACGCCGGACCGGCGATGGTGCTGAGAGGGCGGTGGATGCGGCTGATTTGGGCGTAGAAGAAGGCGATCACAGCGGAGATAACGTCGTCTAGAGGAGCTACGGCATCAGTGTAGTTGACATGCAAACTACGCGTTGCTCTCGCTCAAGGCCGCCCCCTGCGGAAGTGCGCGCAGGGAAGCATTTGTATTTTCCAACTACGATCTTTGCACGTAAGGCCCAGGGAAGCAAGGACATTAGGCGCAATAACATCGATGAATGATTTGTTGGCCCAAGGCCAAACGGTGGCCGTTTATTTGCCCTGGGCAGCCAGCCAGGCCTGGTAGCGCTTGTAGCCGGGGCACCAGCCGGTGTGCCAGCGCCAGAGCTTGGCCCAGATGGATGAGGGCTTCTTTTCGGCGTAGCGCTTCATGGTGCAGGTGGCGCAGGAAGGCTCCTTGCCAAGGTTGGCCATGTTTAGTCCTCCAAAGCCAAAGCGAGCAGCTTGTCGATAAAGGCGGGGAAGTCCATGCCCGCGGCGGCGGCGGCCTGGGGCAGCAGGCTGGTCTCGGTCATGCCGGGGATGGTGTTGGTCTCCAGGGCCAAGGGGCCGTCCTCGGTGAGGATGAAGTCGGTGCGTGAGTAGCCCTTTAGGCCCAGAGCCCGGTGGGCGGCGATGCCCAACTCCTGCACCCGCTTGGTGACGGCCTGGTCCACCGGTGCGGGGCAGATCTCCTGGGAGCCGCCTGGAGTGTACTTGGCGGTGAAGTCGAAGAAAGTGGACTGTTCGCCGGGGATGATCTCGATCAGGGGCAGGGCGTTGAGCTCCCGGTTGCCCACCACCGCAGCGGTGAGCTCGCGCCCGGTCAAGAGCCGCTCGGCCAGGATCACCCGGTCCAGCTTGAAGGCGGCCTCGATGGCCGGGGCCAGGTCCTTTATTTCATGCACCATGGAGATGCCGAAGCTGCTGCCCTCTCTGGCGGGCTTGATCACCACCGGTAGTCCCAGCTCTTCCATCACCCGCCCGGCGGGGTCGGGCTCGCCGCGCCCCAGCACCACGTCCGGGGCCACGGGTATGCCCGCCGCCCGGAAAAGCTCCTTGGCCCGGGGCTTGTCCATGGCCAGGGCGCAGCCCAGCACCCCGGCGCACTGGTAGGGCAGGCCCACCAGATCCAGCAGGCCCTGCAAGCGGCCGTCCTCGCCGCCGGGGCCGTGCAGCATCACCAGGGCCACGTCGAACTCCCCGGCCCGCCGCACCAGCTCCACCAGGTCGGTGGCCGGGTCGAAGGTCTCCACCTGGTGGGGCAGGGCCTCCAGGGCCTTGGCCACCGCGCGGCCCGACTTCAGGCTCACCTCCCGCTCGCTGGAGGTGCCGCCCATGATCAGGGCCACCTTGAGGGCTCTTTGGCTCATTAAAGCTCCACCGGTTCCGGGGTGACCTGGGCCGGGGTGCGGCCGTGGTCGATGTGCGAAAAGATTTGGATCTCCGCCTGCTGGGCCCGCTCCAGGCCCAGGGCGATGCGCTCCTCAATGACCGGGTCGCCCCGGCCGTAGCGCTGGGTGATGTAGGCGAAGCGCTCGGGCAGGGTCACCAGCTGGTCGTGGGTCACCCGCTTGTCGGCGTAGTTGACCAGCATGGTCTCGTCCAGGGGTTGGTAAGGGGGCAGCAGCACGTGGTTGGCCACCAGGTAGGCCAGGGGCCGGTAGCCCAGCTCCTCCATGATGCGCCCGCCTTCCAGGTCGTGGCGGCACTTCTGGCCCAGGCACATGGTCTTGGCTATGTCGTGCAACAGGGCCCCGGCCTCCACCGCCCGGCGGTTGAGCACCAAGCCTGATTCGGCGAGCCAGTCGGCCAGGCGCAGGGCCACCCCGCACACCACCATGGAGTGCTGGCGGATGTTGTCCAGCATGGCGAACTCGTCCCACAGCTCCATGATCTGGGCCGTGGAGGGCAGGGGAGTGCCGTCGGGGAAGCTGGGGACCAGCTCAACCAAGGCGCACCTCGATTTTTTCTGCCTCGCCGGTGCCCTTCAGGGAAGACACGAAGCCGCGCAGCATGCCCGAAAGGATGGTGGAGACGAAGGCGTTCATGGGAAGCTCCTGGCCGTCCAGATACAGCTTGGCCGGCTCCGGCGGCGGGGTCACCGGCTTCACCGCCTCCAGCAGGAAGTCGGCCAGGGCCACCGGGTCGTCGGCGTCCACCACCGGCAAGCCCGCCTCGGTCCCCTGGCCGCCACGGCGGGCCAGGGCCAACAGCTTGCCCCCGGAGGGCAGCACCGGCTCCCGTTCCGGGGCCACCACCTCGATCTTGGGGATGGCCGCGCTCTTGAACCCCTCGGCGATTACCAGGTCCATGCCCGCCATGAGCCGGGCGGCCAGGGCCCGGGGCCCGGCCCCGGCCAGGCCGGAGGCCTCCAGCCACACCCCCCCCGCGTGGGACAGGCCCACCCTGGTGGACCCGGCCTGGGCCAGGCGCTGGCTGTCCTTGCCTTGCCACTCGGCCGGGGTCTCGATCGGCCCGCCATGGCCGTGGTGCTTGAGAACCCCCACCTTGAGGCCGCGCGCCTTGAGTTCGGGCAGCAACTTTTCCAAGAGGGTGGTCTTGCCGCTGCCGCTGGCTCCGCAGATGCCGACTACCGGGATCATGGGACTCCTAGCCTGGCTTGGTGAAGGACTTCAGCTTCACTTGGCCATTGATGAATTGGACGTTGATGGTGCCGTGTTTGTCTTTCCAGGTGGCCGAGGTGCCCGAGACCCCGCCCAGGCTCACGCCCTTGCTCTCGGTGGGCTCGCCCAAAAGGTGGATAACCTCCTTGAGGGTCATGTTCACCTTGATCTGGTCGTAGGTTTCCTGGTCATAGCTGGTGCCGCAGCCCGCCGCCATAAGCAGCAGCAGCGCGGCCAGCAGCACGGGCAAAACCTTGGCGAGAGGCAGTTTTTTCATGATGTCGCTCCCTGGGGCCAAGGGCGCAAAATCGCGCCTTTCACACCCTATCCAGCATAATCCCGAGGGGCGGGACGGTCAAGACGCCGGGGAATGGAAAGGGGCCTTAAGTTGGGCCTTGGCCTGGTGATTTGGCGGTGGAGGGGGCGGTGTTGTGCCCGCCCCACGCTTGTGCCACGCTGAAAGGCAAGTAGCCCCGCCCGCCTCAGAGCAGCAACAGCAGGCTGAGCGCCATTACCCCCATGCCCGCGATGAGCCCGTAGATGCACAGGTGGTGGTGGCCGTAGGCCTCGGCGGTGGGCAACAGCTCGTCCAGGGAGATGAACACCATGATCCCGGCCACCGCCGCGAACATGACGCCCATGAGCGAGGGGCTGAACAGGCTGCGCAAGAGCAGATAGCCCACCAGGGCCCCGGCGGGCTCGGCCAGGCCCGAGAGGAAGGAATAGAAAAAGGCCTTCTTGCGGCTGCCGGTGGCGTAGTAGATGGGCACCGCCACGGCCACCCCCTCGGGGATGTTGTGGATGGCGATGGCCACGGCGATGGCCAGGCCCAGGGCCAGAAGCTGGGTGTTGGTGCGCTTGGCCACCAGCACCGCGGCGCTGCCCAGGCCGGTGGCCAGCCCGGCCAGGATGGTCAGGGAAAAGGCTAGGCCGACGTGTTCAAGCTGCAAGGTGCGCTCCCCAAAGATTGATGGCTGCCCCCAGTATAGCCTTGTCCAGGCCTCATTTGCCTGGGCGACCGCTTAGGCCCCATTATAGAAGGATGGCGGCGGCCTTGCCCCTGGGGCGGCACTCTGCTAGAAAAGTGGGATACTCAACCAGCGGAGGCAGTTAATGGACCGCAAGATAATGCGCGCGCTCATCAGCGTGACCGACAAGGGCGGGGTGGTGGATTTCGCCAAGTCCCTGGCCGATATGGGGGTGACCATCATCTCCACCGGGGGCACCATGAAGGCCATCAAAGACGGCGGCGTGCCGGTGACCGGGGTCAGCGAGATCACCGGATTTCCCGAGATGCTCGACGGCCGGGTCAAGACCCTGCATCCCCGGGTCCACGGCGGCATCCTGGCCCGCCGGGACGACCCCAAGCACCGGGCCCAGTTGGCCGAGCACCACATCGCGCCCATCGACCTGGTATGCGTGAACCTCTACGCCTTCGAGGCCACCGTGGCCAAGGAGGGCTGCACTTTTGCCGACGCCATCGAGAACATCGACATCGGCGGCCCCTGCCTGATCCGCGCCTCGGCCAAGAACTGCGCCGACGTCACCGTGGTCACCGACCCGGCCGACTACGCCGCGGTTATCGCCGAGATGCAGGAAAACGGAGGCGGCACCAGCCTGGCCACCCGCAAGAAGCTGGCGGCCAAGGCCTTCCGCCTGACCAACCACTACGACGGAGCCATCGCCGACTACCTGGAAAAACAGGTCTAGGCGGCGTTTTTTATTGCTTCATAGGTCCGCCAAGGAGAAGCCCATGAAACGTATGTTTTTCGCGGCGTCAATGTTGGCGGCCCTGGTTTTGGCCCTATCCCTGCCCGTGGGTGCCAAGCCTCCCGGCGGCGTGCCGCCGGGCCAGGCCAAAAAAGGCGGCGACAACGGCGACGTCAGCGTCGGCGTGAGCGTGGGCGGGGTCACGGTGACCAACCAGAGCCAAGGCAAGGGCGGCCCGCCCCCCTGGGCCCCGGCCCACGGCTACCGGGCCAAGCACCAATACCGTTACTGGCCCCGGGCCCAGGTATACTTCGACACCGGGCGCGGGCTGTACTTCTATTACTCTGGGGGCTCCTGGCAGGCGGGGGCCCGGCTGCCTGGCGGCATCAGCATCTCGGGCAGCTACGTGAACCTGGACATGGACACGTCCAAGCCCTACAAGTGGCACAAGGACGTGATCAAGAGCCACCCGCCGGTAACGATAAAATAACCCAGGCCCGGCCAACCCCAACCGGGGGCGGTGGGGCCGCAAGACGAGGATAGAGGCGAGATGAAGGTACTGGTCATCGGCAGCGGAGGGCGCGAGCACGCCCTGGTGTGGAAGCTGGCCCAGAGCCCCCAGGTGGAGGATCTCTACTGCGCTCCGGGCAATCCGGGCATGACCGGCGAGGCTGAGTGCGTGGATATCGCCTCCGACGACATCGCCGGGCTCAAGGCCTTTGCCCTGGAAAAGGGCATAGACCTCACCGTGGTGGGCCCGGAGGCCCCCCTGGTGGCGGGCATAGCCGACGAGTTCGAGGCCGCCGGTCTGGCCGTGGCCGGGCCCAGCGCCTACGCCGCCCAGCTGGAGGGCTCCAAGGCCTTTGCCAAGGACGCCATGACCCGTTTCGGGGTGCCCACCGCCGGGTACAAGGTCTTCACCGACCCCGCCGAGGCCAAGGCCTACGTGCGCGCCGCCGACCGGCCCCTGGTCATCAAGGCCGACGGCCTGGCCGCGGGCAAGGGCGTCATCCTGTGCAAGGACGCCGCCGAGGCCGAGGATGCGGTGAAGCTGGTCATGGAAGACAAGGCCTTCGGCGACGCCGGGGACACCCTGGTGGCCGAGGAATGGCTCCTCGGCGAGGAGGCCAGCTTCCTGGTGTTCACCGACGGCAAGACCATCGTGACCATGCCTTCCTCCCAGGACCACAAGGCGGTCGGCGAGGGCGACACCGGCCCCAACACCGGCGGCATGGGGGCCTACTCCCCGGCCCCGGTGGTCACCCCGCCCATGGCCGAGAAGGTCATGGAGCAGGTGATCCGGCCCATGGTCCAGGGCATGGCCAAGGAGGGCCATCCCTTCAAGGGCATCCTCTACGCCGGGCTGATGATCGCCCCGGACGGCGAGCTGGGGGTGCTGGAGTTCAACGTGCGCTTCGGCGACCCCGAGGCCCAGCCTCTGCTGGTGCGCCTGGACTCCGATCTGGCCGACATTTTGCTCAAGCTGGCCCAGGGCAAGCTGGACCAGGCCGAGGTGAAGTGGTCGGAGCGGCCCAGCGTGTGCGTGGTGCTGGCCTCGGGCGGCTACCCCGGCAAGTACCAGACCGGCAAGCAGATCACCGGCCTGGAGAACGCGGCCACCTGCCGCGAGGTCACCGTTTTCCACGCCGGCACCAAGCTGGTGGACGGCAAACTGGTCACCTCCGGGGGCCGGGTGCTGGGGGTCACCGCCCTGGGGAGCAGCGTGGCCGAGGCCATCGAGCGGGCCTACGAGGCCTGCGACCTCATCCAGTGGGAAGGCAAGTACCTGCGCCGGGACATCGGCCACCGGGCCCTGGCCCGGGCCGTCTCGGGCGGCGCGTTGGTGGGGGTGCTCATGGGCTCGGCCAACGACAAGGACATCATGGCCGAGACCGGCAAGGCCCTGAGCGGCCTGGGGGTGCCCTATGAGATGCGGGTGATGAGCGCCCACCGCACCCCGGCCGAGGCCGCGGCCTACGCCTCCGGCGCGGCGGCGCGGGGCATCAAGGTGCTCATCGCCGGGGCGGGCATGGCCGCCCACCTGGCCGGGGCCCTGGCCGCCCAGAGCAACCTGCCGGTGATCGCGGTGCCCATCAACGCCAGCCCCCTGAACGGCCTGGACGCCCTGCTGGCCTCAGTGCAGATGCCTCCCGGCGTGCCCGTGGCCACGGTGGCCATCGGCAAGCCCGGCGCCTACAACGCGGGCATCCTGGCCGCCCAGATCATCGCCCTGGGCGACGAGGACCTGGCCGGGCGCTTGGCGCTCAGGCGAATCGAGATGGCGGAGAAGGTTAGAAAGGCCGACGCGGAACTGCAAGGGTAGGCGGCTGCGCCAAACGGCGGGATGCTGCGTTGCCGCCTTCGCTCCAGCCTCGACGTAGCTTAAGCTACGCCTCCGGCTGTCGCTCGGCGGACGCCTTGCCTACCGCCGTCTGGCTGTGCCGCTGAGGGGAGCGTTCCGGTAACGATCCAAGCAATAGCGTAGGTTGGGTAAAGCGAAGCGAAGCCCAGCAAATCCATAGATGAGCCAATAACGGCCAGTCCCCCTTGTGCGGGGGCTGGCCGTGTCGTTTTGCGCGGTGGGCGGGCTAGCTGCCCATGCTCTTCCAGATAATCCAGATCACGATGATGGCCAGCACATGGGTGATGGTGGGGAACACCCCCCAAACGTGCCACAGGTGCTGGTCGCTCTTGTTACCCTCGCGGGCATGGCTGCGTGGTGACAAAGCAAAGAAGATGGGCGCGAAGATGCCTGCCATCAGGCTGATGCAGATGCCCCGGCTGAAATAGTCGCCCTTGCTCCTGGCCAGCATGCCCCCCAAAACGCAAGAAACCACCAAGTATGAAGTCCCGGCAATGTAGGCAACCGAATTAGTCATGATTCCCTCCCGGACCGGCGGCGGCGCGCCGGTCAGATTTGAAACCTGGTCACCGTGAGGAGAATTATAGCAAACCTCCGGGGTAGGGTTGAAGCCCTGTTTGGGGTAGGGATAAATAATGAGGTCGACCATAGTGCTGGTTGACAACGCCCCATGATCTCAAGGAAAATTTAATTAAATCAGGTTCGGGTCCCAGCCCGGAACTGCGATGCCGTCCGGATTCGAGCCCGGCGGCGCACAATGCCCCATGCTAAGGAGTTGCATAGACATGGCCAAGAAGATCTTTGTCGGTAACCTTCCCTTCTCCACCACCTCCGAGGAGTTGGAGGAGATTTTCGCCGCCTACGGCGAGGTGATCTCCGCCAACGTGGTTACCGACCGGGCCACCGGCAGGTCGCGGGGCTTCGGTTTCGTGGAGATGGAATCCGCCGGAGCCGAGGCGGCCATCGGCGCCCTCAACGGCAAGGATATGGGCGGCCGCGCCTTGCGGGTGGACGAGGCCAAGGAACGCCCGCCCAGGTAACCGCTCGTCTCGCCTTTAACCAGGGCCCTCCGCTTCGGCGGAGGGCTTTTGCGTTTGGGAGGCCGCGGGGCGTAACATGGGAGATGCGGGTTACTCTAAGGGGAGCAAGCTGATGTGGAGTGAGTTCAAGAAGTTCGCCATGCGCGGCAACGTGGTGGACATGGCCGTGGGCATCATCATCGGCGCGGCCTTCGGCACCATCGTCAAGTCCCTGGTGGCCGACGTGATCATGCCCCCCATCGGGCTGATCCTGGGCAACGTGGATTTCTCCAGCCTGTTCGTGGTGCTCAAGGAGGGCGCCACCGCCGGGCCCTACCTTTCCCTGGAGGCGGCCACCAAGGCCGGGGCGGTGGTCATCGCCTATGGGGCCTTCATCAACACGGTCATCAGTTTCTTGATCGTGGCCTGGTGCGTGTTCCTGCTGGTAAAGGGCATGAACCGCATGCAGGCCAATAAGGAGGAGGCCCCGGCCGAGCCCACCACCAAGGAGTGCCCCTACTGCCTGTCCCAGGTGCCCATCAAGGCGGTCAAGTGCGCCTTTTGCACCTCGGACTTGAAGGACTGAGAGGAAGGCGCGGCCCGGCCGTGTTAGGCTGGGCCGCGACTGTAGACCTTTAGGAGGCAGCCCATGTCGGCCCTGGTCCTGGCCCTGGACCCTGAACAACCCAGCCCGGTGTTTCTTACCTGGGCCGCCCAGGAGCTTCTTGACGGCGGCCTGGTGATCTATCCCACCGAGACGCTCTACGGCATCGCGGCGGACGCAACCAACCCCGCCGCCTTGGAGCGCCTGGCCGCGCTCAAGGGCCGGGAGCCCGACAAGCCCTTCGGCCTCATCCTCAGCCGCTTTCAGGAGGCCGACGACCTGGCCCGGGAGATAAGCCCGGCGGCCCGGGAGCTCATGGCCCGCCACTGGCCCGGCCCCCTCACCCTGGTGCTGGAGGCCAAGGCCGGGCTGCACCCCAGCCTGGTGCACCGGGGCGGGGTGGCCATGCGCTGCTCGCCCCACCCGGTGGCCGCGGGCCTGGCCCTGGCCCTGGGCCGGGCCATCACCGCCACCAGCGCCAACCTCAGCGGACAGACCGCCCCGGACAAGGCGGCAGACCTGGACCCGGCCCTGGTGGACGGCTGCGCGGTGCTCCTGGATGCGGGGCCCACCACCGGAGGACCGGCGAGCACGGTAGTTGACGCGAGAGTAGATCCACCGGTGGTGCTGCGGCAGGGGGCGATCGAGGTTTAGCGGCGGCTGCGCCAGGCGGCGCTATGCTTCGTTGCGGGCGGCGCTCAAGCCTCGACGTAGTGAAGACTACGCCTCCGGCTTTTCGCTTACCGAACGCCTTGCCCTGCGATGCCTGACTGTGCCGCTGTCATGCGTGGGTTGGGGAGACAAGGCCAAACCGCCCGCCGGGGCGCGGGCCGTCCCGCCTGGGGGAAGGCGAAGATCACCACGTCGCATCTCCCCAGAGATGCTCCTCCTGATGACGGCTATTACTGAATAAATGAGGGCGGGGATAAGCCCCGCCCCTACGCAGGCCCCCCAGATCAAGCCCCTCTCAGTCCTTCTCCTCGATGCCCTGGTAGTAGTGCCGCTCCAGGTCGCGGATCTCCTCCAGGCCCACCAGCCGGTTGAACTCCTCGAACTCCATGAGGCTGTCCTCCATGCCGGCCACGGTGCCTTCTTTGAGCAGGTGACCCAGCAGCTGGCGCACCGTCTTGGCGATGGCGTAGGTGCAGGCCGTGGCGTGGGCCACCATGGCGAAGCCCATGTCCTGTAGCTCGGCGGCGGTGAGCATGGGGGTCTTGCCGCCGGGGATCATGTTGGCCAGGGTGGGGGCCGGTACTTCCGCGGCGATGCGGCGCATCTGCTCCAGGTTTTCGGGCGCCTCCACGAAGATCATGTCCGCCCCCGCCTCTATGAAGCGATGGGTCCGCTCCAGGGCCGCCTCGAAGCCCTCCACCGCGATGGCGTCGGTGCGGGCCATGATCATGAAGTCCGGGTCCTGGCGGGCGTCCAGGGCGGCCTTCAGCTTGGCCACCATGTCCTCGGTGGGGATGATGCGCTTGCCGGACATGTGGCCGCAGCGCTTGGGCGAAACCTGGTCCTCCAGAAACAGCGCCGCCGCCCCGGCCTTTTCGTGCAAGCGCACCGTGCGCATCACGTTGACCACGTTGCCGTGGCCGGTGTCGCCGTCGGCCATCACCGGCAGGCCCGAGGCCTCGGCGATGCGCCCAGAGGCCTCGGCCATTTCCGTGACGGTAAGTAGGTTCACGTCCGGCTTGCCCAAGAGATGGGCGCTGTGGGAGTAGCCGCTCGAAACCAGCGCCTTGAAGCCCACCTGGCGGGCGATGCGCGCGCACAGGGCGTCGGGCGCCACGGGCAAAACGAGTATTTCCGGGGCCAGGACCAGCTGTTTGAACCGGGTGGTGCTCTTCATGTTGTGGTGCTCCTTGGCGCGGCTTGGTGGGTGGCGGTCCTACTCCGAGAGCTCGGGATATAGGCGTTTCTTGCACTTCGGGCAGATGCCGTGGGTGAAGTCGGCGTCGGAGTGCTCTTGCACGTACTGCTCCACCGCCACCCAGGAGCCGTCGGGCTGGCGGATGCTCTTGCAAGAGGCGCAGATGGGCACCAGGCCCCCCAGCACCTTGAGCAGGCGCTGCTCCATCTGCTGCATGCGGTGGCTCATCACCTGCAACAGTTCGATGGCGATGTAGGGGTGGCGCTCCATGGCCTGGCGCAGGTTGAAGTCCCTGAGGCTGAGCATGCGGGCCTGGCCCACGGCCCGCACGCTGGCGGTGCGCAGGGCGTCGCCCAACACGGCCATCTCCCCGAAGTAGGCCCCCGGCCCCAGGCGGCGCAGCAGGCGCTCACCGGGCTGACCCAGGCCCTTGATGATCTCCACCTCGCCCTCCAGGAGAACGAACAGGCGGCCGTCGCGCTCGCCCTCGTTGATGATCATCTCGCCGGGCTCGTACAAGAGCTCCTCGGCGGTTTCGCTGATGTTTTTTAGCTCGCGCTTGTTCATCTGCGCGAACAGGGGCACCTGGGCCAAAATATCGAGGTGGTCCATTACGTTCTCCTTGCTGGGGAGCCCCAGTCTATACCCAGGCCCCCACTGGGCTCAAGGCTTGGGTATAATGAGAACAGAACTTAACCCAAGGAGTGCAACGTGAAGGACAGATCCTTTTCCGCCGCCCTGGTGTTGGGGCTTCTTATAGGGTTGGGAGTGGCCGTGGCCGGTTTGGCGGTGGGCCAGGCCCTGTACAAGGTCAAGGCCGCCGAGCGGTTCATTAGCGTCAAGGGCCTGGCCGAGCGGCTGGTGCCCGCCGATATGGCCATATGGCCGCTCACCTTCAACCAGACGGGCAACAACCTGCCCCAGCTCTACGACGCCCTGGAAAAGGACCGCCAGAGCATCCGCAAGTTCCTCAACGGCCAGGGCTTCAAGGACCAGGAGATCTCCGACGCGCCGCCCCGGGTGACCGACTACTACGCCCAGGGCTATACCGGCAACCGCCTGCCGCCCAACCGCTACAAGATCGAGGCCTCGCTGACCCTGTCCACCAAGCAGGTGGCCCAGGTGAAGGCGGCCATGGAGCGTAGCGGGGAGCTGGTCAAGGACGGCATCGTGCTGAGCTACGACTACGGGCGCGGGGCCGAGTTCCTGTTCACCGGGCTCAACCAGATCAAGCCGGCCATGATCGCCCTGGCCACCAAGAACGGCCGGGCCGCGGCAGAGCAGTTCGCCCGCGACTCGGGCAGCGCGGTGGGCGGAATCCGCAGGGCCAGCCAGGGGTTGTTCACCATACGCAACCGAGACGCCAACACCCCGGATATAAAAATCGTGCGGGTGGTCTCCACCCTAGACTTTTTCCTGGTGGAAGACTAGAAAACCTATAAAATTATTCTTATATTATAAATATGAAAATACAAACCCATGATCCGCTAGAGCGGATTAACCTGTTTGGTGAGAGGATGACCATGAGAAAGCTTGCCCCGTTTATCATGGCCTTGTGTCTGTTGGCGCTGGCCCTTCCCGCTTGGGCGGACAGCATGACCCCCCTGGATATCGGCTTCAGCCGCATCACCGGCAACTCCAGCCTGGGTGATCAGGTAAATCTGAACGTAAACATAAGCCAGCTGGACGCCAACACCCTGCAGTTTACTTTCAGCAACTTGAGCGGCATCGAGTCGGTGGTCTCGGAGATCTACTTCCAGGACCTGAACGGGCTGCTCACCCGCTATCAGATTCTCAACGACCAAAACACAGGTAACGTGGTGTTCCAGGAAGGGGCCAGCCCCGGCAGCCTGCCCGGCGGCCAGAGCATCTCCTTCAGCACCTCCTATGCCATGGGGGCCGAGAATCCCTCGCCCAAGTACGGCATCAACCCCAACGAGACTCTGGCATTCACCGTCCAGCTAAGCCAGGGCGTGGGCGTGGCCACCTTGGTGGAGAGCCTGCAAAGCGGCGCCCTGCGCATCGGCGCGCACGTGCAGTCCATTGACGGCGGCACCAGCGACTCCTACGTGAGCGGCGGCGGCGCGGAAGCCGCGCCCGAGCCGGGCACCATGGCCCTGATGGGCTCGGGCCTGCTGGCCGGTTGGCTGGTGAGAAGGAAGCGCGGCCGCAAGGGCGGCAAGGGTTCGCCCGCCTAATCGCGGCAACAAAAAATTGCAAAGGGCCGTCCCCCAGGGGGCGGCCCTTTTTATTTGGTGCGGGCGCAGCCTAGGCCGGCGGAGTCTCCAACTCGGGGTCTGATTTCTTTTTACGCAGCCAAGGCCCGGAGGCCACCAGGTAGAGGATCACCCCGGCCCACACCAGGGCGAAGGTGAACAGGCGGGCCGGGGAGACCGTCTCGTCGTAGAAGAGCACCGCCAGCACGAACTGGATGCTGGGCCCGATGTACTGCATGACGCCCACTACGTGCAGGGGGACCCGCCGGGCCCCGGCGGTGAACCAGATCAGGGGCACGGCGGTGATGATCCCGGCGCAGGCCAACAGCAGGGTGATGCCCCAGCCGCCCTGGCCGAAGACCAACTCGCCGTGAAAGCCCATCCACAGCAGCCAGGCCAGGGCCACCGGGGTGATAAGGGCGGTCTCCACCAACAGCCCGGCCACCGCCTCTATCTTCACCGTCTTGCGGATCAGGCCGTAGGTGCTGAAGCTGAGCGCCAGTCCCAGGGCGATCCAGAGTCCGCCGCCCTGGTGCAACAGGGCGTTGAGGGTGCCCAGGGCGGCCAGGCTCATGGCCGCCAGCTTCAAGCGGCCGGGGCGCTCCTTCAAAAAGATCATGCCCATGGCCAGGGTGGCCAGTGGGGAGATGAAGTAGCCCAGGCTGGAGGCCAGCATCTGGTTGCTCTCCACCGAGTAGATGAAGATGAGCCAGTTGATGGTGATGAGCGTCGCGGTGACCAAAAGGGTGAGCAGCACCTTGGGCTGGGCCAGGGAGCGCCGCAGCTCTCCCCACCCACGCCACAGGGCGATGAGGAAAACGCACACCGGCAGGCACCAGACCACGCGGTGGGCCAGCACCTCCAGAGGCGAGGCCACGCTCACCGCCTTGATGTACAGGGGGAACAGCCCCCACCACGTGAAGGCGCCCAGGGACAGGAGATAACCGGTGGTGGTGTAAGAGGGACGCTGCAATTTATTTCATCCGTTCATTTTGCCACCCAGCCCCCATGAAATATGCGGGCTGGCAAAACATTTGAGGGCCGCGCGCAAGCGGCCCTCTTATTAAAGATTACGCCGGGGCGGGTTCGCTCGCTAGTGCAAATATTGATTGTTCCAGTCATTTTAAATAGATTCTAAACAACGAGACAACCCGTGTAGTTGATAAGTTAAGGCCACGGGGAGGGTGGCGGAGGGGAAACCTCGGCAAAACCGCCGCGTAAGCCCAAAAACCGGGAGGCAGGAGGGCTGGGCGGCTAAGCAGGCGGTTTAAATTATATTTAACCCGCACCCCTGCCGTCAAAGGGCCTGCCGGGGGGTTGAGCGATCGCCTCGGGGCGGTTTTAACGCGCCAACTGGCTGAACCCTCATTCATTTCAAGGGGTTGCGGGCGGATTTGTGGCTATAGACCTAATAAAAACAATAGCTTGACTCGACATGTCGCCTTGTATTATCCTGCCCATCTATCTGAAATAAACCTATAGCCAGTACCTGGGAGGGACAAGGTGAAGGATAAGCGCGACGCGGTAATCGTAGCCATGGGGCGTAGCGCCATCGGTGATTTTGGCGGTTCCCTGGCCAAGGTGCGGGCCCACGATCTGGCCGCCCAGTTGATGACGGCGGTGCTGGAGCAATCCGGGGTGGACCCGGCCCTGTTGGACGACGTGATCCTGGGCGACTGCATGCAGTGCCCGGACGAGGCCAACACCGCCCGCACCGCCATGCTCAAGGCGGGCATCCCGGTGGAGGTCCCTGCGGTGACCATCCAGCGCCAGTGTTCCAGCGCCATGCAGGCCCTGGGCATGGCCGCCACCTACATCAAGGCCGGCGAGTACGACCTGGCCCTGGCCGGCGGCGTGGAATCCATGTCCAACGCGCCCTACGTGAGCTACGACACCCGCTGGGGCGCTCGCCTGACCCACAAGGGTTTGCAGGACTCCATGTGGGAGATGCTGCACTCGGGCTCGCCGCTGCTGGACCCTCCGGGCTACATCATGGGCCAGACCGCCGAGAACCTGGCCCGCAAATACGCCATCTCCCGCGAGGACCAGGACGTGGTGGCGCTCCGCAGCCACAACAACGCCGAGGCGGCCATCACCGGCGGCAAGTTCAAAGACGAGATAGTGCCCATCGCGGTGCCCCAGCGCAAGGGTGCCCCCAAGATCTTCGACACCGACGAGCACGTGCGCCTGGGCCTGGCCATGGGCGACCTCAGCCGCCTGAAGCCCGCCTTCGCCAAGGACGGCACGGTCACCGCGGGCAACGCCAGCGGCCTCAACGACGGCACGGCGGTGTGCATCGTGGCCAGCCGGGCCAAGGCCGAGGAGCTGGGGCTGACCCCCCTGGCCAAGATTCACTCCTTCGCCGCGGCGGGCTGCCCCCCGGAGATCATGGGCTGGGGCCCGGTGCCCTCCACCCAGAAGCTCCTGGCCAAGACCGGGGTCAAGCTCAGCGACATCGAGCTGATCGAGCTGAACGAGGCCTTCGCCGCCCAGTACCTGGCCTGCGAGCGGGGCCTGGACCTGAACCGCGAGATAACCAACGTCAACGGATCGGGCGTGGGCCTGGGCCATCCGGTGGGCTGCACCGGGGCGCGCATAGTCATCTCCCTCTTGGGCGAGATGAAGCGCCGGGGCCTGAACCTGGGTCTGGCCACCCTGTGCGTGGGCGGCGGCATGGGCATGTCCATGCTGGTGGAAAACGAATAAGCGGGAGAGTGGGGGGGGGGGGGGGGGGGGGGGGGGGGGGGGGGGGGGGGGGGGGGGGGGGGGGGGGGGGGGGGGGGGGGGGGGGGGGGGGGGGGGGGGGGGGGGGGGGGGGGGGGGGGGGG
>JAHIQI010000058.1 GCA_018902755.1 Pseudomonadota bacterium
TACCCGGTGGTGGACCGCATGAAGGTACTGCGCCTCATCGAAAACCTGGTGGTGGGGGCCGGAGCGGTGGGCTACCTGGTGGAGTCCATGCACGGAGCCGGGCCGCCCACCGCCCAGCGCATCATGATCGGCCGCCAGGCCGGGCTGGAACGAAAAGTAAAAACGGTCAAGCAACTTTTGCATATTGCCTGATCCGGGCGGCCCTGCCCCCCGCCACCCGCCAAAGCCCGGCCTTGAACCCGGCCACGGCCGCTGTTTATCATCAACGGACCGGGGGAAGAAAGTCGCCGTCGGGTCAAAAGGGGCGGCGCGGGCGGTTCCACCGCACGTCACACTAGGAGAAGGAGTATTAACAACATGGCACAGATGTATGGTTGGTTGGGCAAGGTTCTTCTGGTGGACCTGACTCGAGGAGAGCTGCGGCAGGAGCCCCTGGACCCTCGCATCGCCCGCAATTACATCGGGGGTCGCGGCCTGGGCATCCACTATCTGCGCACCCTGGGCTCCCCCACCGTGGAACCCCTTGAGCCAGACAACCCCCTGATCATGAGCACCGGGCCCCTCACCGGCACCAAGGCTCCCACCGGGGCCCGCTACATGGTAACCACCAAGTCACCCCTCACCGGGGCCATTACCTGCGCCAACTCCGGGGGGCATTTCCCGGCCATGATGAAGAGGGCGGGATTCGACGCGATAATCTTCACCGGGGCCGCGCCCGAGCCGGTGTACCTGTGGATAAACAACGGTGAAGCCGAACTGCGTCCGGCGGGGCATCTCTGGGGCCAGGACACCCACCAGACCCACCAAAGCCTGGCGGGCGAGACCCACCCCCAGGCGCGCACCGCCTGCATAGGTCCGGCCGGGGAAAATCGAGTCCTGTTCGCGGCCATCATGAACGACAAGGACCGGGCGGCGGGCCGCTCCGGGGTGGGCGCGGTGATGGGGGCCAAAAAGCTCAAGGCTGTGGCCGTGTTCGGCGAACAGGCGGTGCCTTTGCACGACCCAGAAGGCATGAACCGGGAGGTGGCGCGGCTGCTGAAGGTGTTCAAGGACTCCTACAAGGATGGTCCGCCTCCCCTGCGGGTCTACGGCACGGCCATAACCGCCACGGCCACCAACAACTACGGGGTGCTGCCCACCCGCAACTGCCGCCAGGGCACCTTCGAGGGGGCGGACAACATAGGCGGCCAGGCCCTGACCGAGCGTTTTTTGAAAAAGCCCAAGGCCTGTTTCTCCTGCCCCATCGCCTGCGGACGGGACACCGCGGTGGAAGAGGGCCCCTATCAGGGGGCCGGTGAGGGGCCGGAGTACGAGACTCTTTACGCCCTGGGTTCGGCCTGCGGAGTGGATGATTTGGCGGCGATCACCAAGGCCAACTACATCTGCAACGAAATGGGCATGGACACCATTACCATGGGGGCCACCATAGCCTGCGCCATGGAGCTTTATGAGGCCGGCTACCTGCCCGAGTCCGACGTGGGCCGTCCCTTGCGCTTCGGTGATGCCGGGGCGGTGGTGGAGCTTACCAGCCTAACCGCCGCCCGCCGGGGCTTCGGCGAGCTGTTGGCCCAGGGCAGCCTGCGCCTTGCCACCCGCTACGGTCACCCCGAACTGGCCATGGTGGCCAAGGGCCAGGAGTTCGCGGGCTACGACCCTCGCGGCGTGCAGGGCATGGGCTTGGCCTACGCCACCAGCCCCATCGGCGCCTCCCACATGCGGGGCGACCCGGCCTACATTGAATTGCTGGGCGTCCCCAAGCTGCTCGATCCCCTGAAGTGGGAGGGAAAGGCCCAACTCATCAAGGACTGGCAGGACGTTTTCTGCGTCATCGATGCGTCGGGCCTGTGCGTCTTTTTCTCGGTGCGCAACCTGGTGGAGGCCCGCGAGGACATCGCGCCCTCGGGTATAACCAAGCTGCTGAACCTGGCCACTGGGGCGGATTACACTTTGGAAGAGGTGATCCGGGTGGGCGAGCGCATTTTCAACGCCGAGAGGATATTCTTGAACCAGGCTGGTTTCTCCCGAGAGCAGGACACCTTGCCGCCGCGCATCCTGAGCGAGCCCATGCCCGATGGGCCTGCCAGGGGCATGGTCTGCCAATTGGAGCCAATGCTAACGGAATATTACACTGTGCGCGGCTGGAGCCAACAGGGCCTGCCCCAGCCGGAGATCCTGGGCCAGTTGGGCTTGATCTAGCCACCAGCCATAAAGGGACGGCACGCCGGGATGGCCATGGATATCAACCTGAAGCTTTTAGTGGGCCTAAAGAAGCACTCTCCCACGGGAGAGCCGGAGTTCACTATGCAAGTGCCCCAGGGGACCACAGTGGAACAGGTGCTGGGCGGTTTGGGCATTGCCCAAGAGAGGGCCAAGGTGGTCCTGGTTAACGGCCGCCAAGCCCAGTCCGGTCAGCCGCTGCAGTCGGGCGACTTGGTGGTGGTGTTTCCACCTATGGAAGGTGGGTAGCAACTAATTTTGGTCAGAACGATCAATGTCCTCTATGACCAACCCTACCAAATGGTCAACCCTAACTGATTTCCAACTGCAACCCTGTGCCACGTTCAATGACGATGAACAAGGGGTTAGGCTAATCCAGCAGCACAGCGGTGGAAAAGCCGAAAATCAAAGCGCCTGTTGGGGATAGTGTTGGGGATATAGATGTTGTCGGGCAAAGAAAAGGGCTTGGGAATTAACCCAAGCCCTTAAAATTGCTTTGGTAGCGGGGACTCGAACCCGCCAGCCCTGAACTTTAATACTAGTTTGGCCTTGGATTTGGACCTGGAGGAGGCCATGGAGCCCATGGATGCTGGCTTGTCGTTAAGTGAAGGCTGGGGGCAGGCCGAGCCATGGGCCGCTGCCTGCTAGCCTTTCTTTTTAGTTCGCCACACCTGTTTAAATCGAAACCCTGCACATTTTAAGCTGCCCTGGCTGACCTGGCTACCCGGCCCTGGGTTGGGCATAGGCCCCAGGGGGGCTTGCCTGCCTGTGCTAATTCATAATTCTTTTTGATAGGTGCAGTTCCCTGGCGGCCTGGTTGTGTAGCCTAGCCCGCCTTTGAACCAATCGGGCGGTTTGCTGTCACCCCTACCCTGGCCCTGACCAGGGCGGGTCAAGGCCCCTACTTCAGGCTGGGGGCCCGGGGGGGTGGGGTTCAAAGTCCAGAGGCAAGGGGCCCCAAGCGCGGTGTGGTGAGCCGGATACGTGTGTGGGTGTAAGACCTCGTCAAATATAATTCACCCGGCCGGCATTGACTAGAGATCGGGGTTGCACCAACCGCCCAACTCAGACTTGGTTACTTCCTTTCCCGTGAGTTCACGGCAAGCGTTTTTACATTTTTCAGCCGAATTCCTTTCTTTGCACAACTGGTTGGCCTCCGGCGGTTCGTTCATGTCAACATAACAGCCGCCCCACTGGGTGCATACGCCGGCTAACTTGCTCAAGCAATCTCTTTTTCCGTTGATTCCCACCTGCGTGTGGGCAAAAGGAAACGGGTAGAATTTAGCGTATATTCTGCTTTTTGAGCCATCACTAAATGAGCATTTGCAAATACACCAACATTCGTAATTGCAGCCCTTATGGCTTTGCGCCAAAACCGGTTGACAGAAAAGAAGCGCAATCATGATGAAAATTGAGATCCCAAAATATCTTTTCATTTTGCACCTCGACGTTAGGCCATGGCGGCAAGCGGAGCGCCCCTTCCCCGGGGAGTCCGTCGATTCGGCCCCTGGCGGGGCGAGTTGACAATGGCGCTTTGACTGAATCCAGACTATGCGGCAGTCGCCGCGCATCGCCTCATTTTGAGCCTTTTGCTGCTCCCAGATGCACATCATCGCGCGGTTGGGTCGCATCCAAAGGCTTGGTTGCCTACCAGGCAAAGCTATTTCTCACTGAAGCCCAGCGAAAACCACCGTCGCCTAGTTTGTGGGCATCGTAGCCCATTTTCGTTTTGCTCATCAAGAGGGAACCCTCTCTCATCCAATGCCCAACACCTCCCGGTAGTGATGCGCCAGTGGAAACGCCAAGGCCACAGGGCAGACTCGCCCCTTCTTCAGGCTAGGCCCGGGGGGTGGGTTTGAAGTCCAGAGGCCAGGGGCCCCAGAGGCCGTTCATCTCTGCTAGTATGTTACCTGCCTTATGGGAGGATAGATCATGAGCAGCTATGAAGAATTGGCCTGGCTGGATGCCACCGCCTTGGCCAAGCTAATCAGAGACAAGCAAATCACCCCGCAAGAGCTTCTGGATGACACGGTAAAACGCATCGAGCGCCTCAATCCCCAGCTCAACGCGGTGGTCACCCCGATGTACGACTTGGCCCAAGGCGCAGCCGACGAGCCCTTGTGCGACGGACCCTTTGCCGGGGTGCCGTTTCTACTGAAAGACCTTTTGGCCATCTACCAGGGGGTGCGTTTGACCGCTGGCTGCGCCTTGCTCAAGGACTACGTGCCCGATCATGACAGCGAACTTGTAAAACGCCAGAAAAGAGCCGGCCTGATTCACGTGGGCAAGACCAATACCCCCGAATGGGGCCTGATGCCCACTACCGAATCAGATCTGCTGGGTCGCTGCTCCAATCCCTGGGACCTAGATCGCACACCTGGCGGCTCCAGTGGTGGCTCTGCTGCGGCAGTGGCCGCCGGCATAGTGCCCATGGCCCACGCCAACGATGGTGGTGGCTCCATCCGAATCCCCGCCTCCTGCTGCGGGCTGTTTGGGCTAAAGCCCACCCGGGCCCGAAACCCCCTGGGGCCGGGCTTTGGCGACATGATGGGTGGGCTGGTGGCCGAGCACGCAGTGACTCGCTCGGTCAGGGACAGCGCCACCCTTTTGGACACCACCGCCGGGCCGGAGCCAGGCGATCCCTACTGGCCCCCGCCTTTGGCACGACCCATGTCCAAAGAGGTAGGCACCAACCCCGGAGTGCTGCGCATAGCCTTTTCCGCCAAAACCATGGGCGACGTCGAGGTGCACCCCGATTGCATTGCGGCCGTGCAAAGCTCGGCCAAACTTTGTGAAGAACTGGGGCACCAGGTAGAGGAGGCAGCACCAGTTATTAGTGCCGCCGGTTCTTTGCCCCTGGTGTTCGGGACCATCTGGTCGGCGGGCCTGGCCTGCACTCTGGACGGCATAGCCATGATGACGGGACAGCCAATAGAAGAGGGCCAGGTGGAGCCTATGACCTGGGCCCTTTACCAGAAGGGCCTGGAGGTCAAGGCCTCCAAGTACATGCTGGCCATTCAGACCGCCCAGCGGGTGGCCAGGGAGGTGGCGGCTTTTTTCGAGAACTACGATGTGTGGCTCACCCCCACCCTAGCCAAGCCACCGGTGCCCCTGGGCTGGCACGACCCCTTGCCCGATGACCCATTACGCGGCTGGCGGCGCAGCGCCCAGTTCGCGCCCTTCACCCCAATTTGCAACCTCACCGGCCAACCGGCCATGTCAGTACCCCTATTCTGGAACGAGGGTAATCTGCCTATTGGCAGCCACTTTGTGGGGCGCTTCGGCGATGAGGCCACCCTGTTTAGATTGGCCGCGCAATTGGAGCAAGCCAGGCCGTGGGCCCAGCGCCGACCACCAGTGTCGGCTTGAGGCAGGCAGCCAGGCGCGGTGTCTAACTTAGTCCCAGACACACAATTTTTCTTGTAGCGGTGGGGCACTTTTCAAGCGTGTTGTGGCCCGAGCATCTGCGGAAGGGGAGGAGGGGGAGGATAAATTAGGAAAGTATTTTTTAATTGGCCCTTGGGGCCGCGCACCTGGCCTACCCAGCTAAGGCACCCGGCATTGAATAGAAAAAGTTTTGGCAAAAGTCCTCCCCCCTCCTCCCCCAACCGTCTTACCCCCCACATAGACCCGGCAAGGCCTAAGCCGGCCTGTAGGCCGCGTTCACGGCCTTACACCTACCCTGGGCCCTGACCAGGGCGGGTTAAGGCCCCTTCTTCAAGATTAGGCCACCGGGGGGTAGGTTCTAAGTCCAGGACCCAGGGGCCCCAAGCGCGGTGTGGTGTGGCGGATACGAGGGCGAGGCTCGACCTTCTTACCCAGGGAGACCTCGACCTCCCCGTCCTTGCCAACCTTGACCTTGTAGGCCCCGGCCCTGCCCACGGGACAGCACCTTGTCAATATTTCGTCAAGCCGGCCAAATATGGCCGGTTCGCCAGCCGGCGCGCGGGCTAATTGGCCAGGTAGATGGCCTGGGTGATGCTGCCCATATCCCGGCCTACTTGCATGACCTCCTCCATGCTGTTGAGGAAAAAGCCGCCTACGTAGACCGCGAAGATCAACTCGCGACCACTTTTGGCGGTGATGTAGCCGGCCAGGCCCTTGGTCAGGAAGTAGCCGCGATTGTTGAGCAGATCGCCGCCGATGGTGGATCCGGTCTTGGCCCGCACCTTGCCCCGGGCCGGGCTGTCCGGTCCGGCAGCGTGGTGCAGGCTGCCATCCACACCCAGGATGGGCAGGGCATCGTAATAGGCTGGGAAGTCCTTGCGCTTGGCCATGATCTCCAGCAGTTTGACTACCGCTCTTGGCGACAACCGGTCGGTGCGGTCGCCACCCTCGCCGTCGGACAGGGAGATGGTTTTAACCGGCACCCCCATCCTGGCCAGCACCCTGCCCTCCAGGGCCATGCCTTCCTCCATGGTGTGCATGCCCTGGCTGGCGGCCATGACCAGGGGAAGCTGGTTGGCGGCCAGGTTGTGGCTGGTCTTGAGGATAAGGCGGATCGTCTCCTTGAGCGGCGGCGAGGTGAATCTGGCCACCTTCTCGAGCCTGCCATAGGCGCTCCAGGGCGGCAGGGCGCAGACGTTGTTCTTGGCCAGGGCCGAGGCCATGACCTGCACTCCCGCCCGGTCCAGAGCCTCGATGAACAAGGCGCGCGCCCAGTCGCCAGGGTCGCCCACCGGGAATATCTTTACCTGGGGCGCGGCGCCGGCTGGCACCATGCCCCGCACCACTATCCTGCCCGGCCCGGGGCTGGAAAAATCGCCCACCGGCTCGCTGCCCTTGGGCCCGGTAATCACCTTGGCGTCCACCGCCAAGGCCAGGCTCTTTGGCCGCCAAGTCACCTTAGCCGGTTGCCCGGGCTTGGTGGGGGTCATGACAATATCAATGGCGTTGTCGTTGATGATGAGCGCCGAGTTGCTCAAACGCTCGTCCGGCCGCACCGGCCCCATCTGGAAAAGCCGCTGGTCCACCAGCACGTCGCCGGCCACCCGCTTGACGCCAGCCGCGGCCACCTGGCGGGCCAGCTCGTCCAGCCCGGCCAGGGGGTTTGGCTTGGTGAGGGCGGTGCCCGGAAGCTGGTCATAGGTATGGTCCGTGTCGCAGAACGCCACCCGCCCGTTGGGCAGGGTGCGGCCGCCCAGGGTCTGGTCGCCGCTGCCCACCAGGATCAGATCGCCTTTGAGCACCCCGCTCTTGTCCAACTCGCCGCGCATGAAAACCGGCGTCTTGATGGTATTGTCCGCGCCCAAAACCTGCATGGCCGCCGCGCAGGTGAAAAGCTTGGTGGTGGAGGCCGGCTCGAAGAGCTTGTCCGACGCTCTCTCGTATAGCACTTGGCCGGTTTTTTTGTCCGTGACCAGCAGGCCCCAGCGCCCCAGCTGGTACATGGGCTTGTTAATTATCTTCAGGGCCTCTGCCGGCGGATCGGCGGCCAGGGCCGGGCCGGCGGCCAGGCAGGGCAGCAACAGTGCAAGGGCAAGGATTATGGGCACCAGGTACTTTCTCAAAATGTGCATGGGGCTCCTCTGAGGGTTTGATTTAAACCCAGATTATGCGGCAGTCGCCGCGCTTCGACTCATTTTGAGTCTTTTGCTGCTCCTGGTGCAACCATCACTCGCTTGTGCCGTATCCAAAGGATTTCGTTGTATAGCCTGGCTGCCCAGGGGGGTATGTTCGAAGTCCAGAGCCCAGGGGCCCCAAGAGCGGTGTGGTGTGGCGGATACGTTTGTGGGCGCTACACGCTCCGCGGTCGTAACGTCTTTCTGGACCGGAAGGATCCCCCTACTATAAAATATTTAGTTAGACTGGCTTCATCGGTTGTCGGAACCGCTTGCCCCATATTTGGGGGACTTGTTTCTACTGCCTCATTCGCAGTTGACCTCGCCATATTGTTGCGGCCTACGGCTTTTAATGCAGTCTTGGGTGACCTGGACATCGTCAACGGTGGTTGCTCTTTTTCTTTTGCTGCGAGACATCCGGCTTTCCACCTGATAGGTGACAGAAATGAGAGTGAATCGCTGGATTTGATTGTAATCAAAAACAAAATGATAGGCGAGTACCGACTGTGATGCAAGTCTGGAAAATCGCTCAGATCAGGCTGGAGGAAGATGATGATTATCGATACGCATGTACACATGTGGGATTTGAAACAACTGAGCTTACCTTGGTTGGAGGTTAGTCCGACTTTTAAAGTATTCAACAGGAGCCTTGATCCAGACGATTATGGGGAGGACGTTGCTGAGATTCCTTTAGAGAAGGCAATTTTCATTGAAACTGATGTGGCCCCCCAACAACTGGATAAAGAAGTTGAGCTTGTCACCGAGATATGCCGAAGAGCTGATAATCCATTTTGTGGCATGGTCATCGGGGTTGATTTTTTTGCGCGCTCTTTTAGGGACTATATCGATAGGCATGCTAGAAATCCTTTTGTGAAGGGAGTTAGACGGCCTGTTGTGATGCCCGATCATAGAGTTGAGCATTTCTATCCGGAAGATACAATCATCGACCATCTTCATTACGTTGGGCAGAAGGGTTTGCATGTGGAGATATGTTTTAGATATCAGGATCTGCATTTTGCGATCGAACTGGCGAAGCACTGCCCTGAAACTCAGTTTGTGCTCAATCATTGTGGAAATCCTCTGGCGGATCCTGTTAAGGAATTACCCACAGTTTGGCAAGAAGCGATCGCACGACTGGGTGCTCTGGAGAACGTTGCTTGCAAAATTTCCGGGATTATTGATATTGGCAATGCCGACGTTTGGCAATTAACTGACACTTCCAAAGTTGTCGATATCTGTGTTGAGGCCTTTGGTGAAGATAGGATTTGTTTTGGAAGCAATTGGCCAGTTTGCTGGATGCGTACAACCATAAAGGATTGGTATGAATTCTTGATTGCACACTTGGCGCAGTCCTACAATGACTCATTAAGGCGGAAATTCTTCTATGGTAACGCTGTCAAGATATATCGGCTATGAAGAAATGTTGCCTCTCTCCGCTCCGAACCGAAAGGATTTGGTTCTTTCAAAGAATTGCTCGATAGGCCCAAATTGATTTGATTTAGGTTGCCTCATATGTGTTCAGGTCAATTGGCTTCCGTATCCACTCGTTAAGGTGTCATGCGGCACGGCTTGGATGATGACGTTGTAATAGTGTGCGAGGAAGCATGATGTGTACGTCGTCAAAGCGTTTGAGACAAGAATCGCTTTTTGCTAATGGACACATTCCCGGTAGACCTCTGGTTTAATAATCTGTTCGTTTAGGGGTCTCAGCCCCAGGTTGTGGCCGCCGCCTGAGCAGGACCGCCGAGCCCGAAATCTTGTGGGATTAGGCTAGGCCTCCCCATCTCGCCCCCACCGGCCGATCTCACCTCACCCCTCCTTTCCGGCCCTGACCCCGCCCTTTGAGGCCCATATCTTCAAGACCACTGCGCCTGGGGGCCGATTTATGCGCATGGACCACTGGAAGTTTTAACTCAACCCCCACCACGCCATCACCGCGCCGAACACCACTAATACCAAGGCCAGCATAAGACACCCAGGTCGCTCCGGCTCCCTGCCCTGGGCCTTCTCCATTTCATCGTGGCCAACCTGGGCGGTTAGGAAATCCTTGAAGTCTGGCTCCATGGTAATCCCCCAGGTGGTAGGTAAAGGATTTGGGCAACCTGCCTAACGCGAAAGCTGGGCCTTGACCCAGCCCTAATAATCTAAATTTTCAATGATAAGCAGGGCCCCGTCACTGGTGGGCGGTTTGAATTGTCGATCTATGGCCCGCAGGGCCTATGTGGGGAGGATGGGGAGGACTTTTACCAAAACTTTTTAATCAATGCCGGGTGCTAGGTCTTGGCAGGGCTAGATGGCGCCGGGGCTCAAGGTAAATTTATAAAATACTTTCCTAATTTATCCTCCCCCATCCTCCCCCCCCCGACGACAATACAA
>JAHIQI010000005.1 GCA_018902755.1 Pseudomonadota bacterium
CGCATGGTCAAAGACATCCGGAGGGTGGCCTGATGGAGTCTCTAGTCACAAAAATCCGTGAGGCGGCCAAGAAGCTTCTTGCCGAGGGCACGGTCGATTGCGTGATCGGCTACGCTCAGGGCACGGTTCCCATGCGGGACTACCCCTTTTTCGCCTACACCCCGGAAGAGGCGGAGAAGCTCACCTGGTCGCCCTTTTGCACCAACAACCTGGCCAACTTCCTGATCCGCCGCCCCATGGGGGAAAAGGGCAAGGTGGCCGTGGTGGCCCAGGGTTGCGTGAGCCGCAGCATCGTTGGTTTGATCAAGGAAAACCAGATCAAGCGCGAGCAGGTTTACATTTTGGGCGTGCCCAGCCCGGGCATGGTCGACCGCCGCAAGGTGGAGGCCCTTTTCCCCATGAAGACCATCACCGAGGTGACGCTTGACGGGGAGGATTTGATCGTCAAGGGCAAGGGCTTTGAGGAGCGGGTGGAGCAGAAGAAGGTTCGCCGGGACAACTGCTACACCTGCGTGCAGCGCAACCCGGTGATCGTGGACGAGCTGATGGCCGAGGAAGGGCCGTTGGGCTGGGGCGGAGACATCGACAAGGTGGCCGCTCCCTGGGAGAAGCTGGAGCCACTTCAGCGCTGGGCGGCCTTTGAGGCTACGATCCAGGACTGCATCCGCTGCTACGCCTGCCGGGACGCCTGCCCCTTGTGCTACTGCCACGTGTGCTTCGTGGACGAGAGCCAGCCGCAGTGGTGCGGCAAGGGCCAGGACGAATCAGACGTGGGCACCTTCCATCTGCTGCGCGCCTTCCACTGCGCGGGCCGCTGCACCGACTGCGGGGCCTGCGAGAGCGCCTGTCCCATGGGCATCAAGGTGCGGCGCTTCACCAGCAAGATCGAGAAGGACATTCGGGAGCTTTACGACTACACGCCGGGCCTGGACCTTGAGTCCACGCCTCCCTTGAGCGTGTATCGCCCCAACGACCCCCAGGAATTCATCAAGTAGGAAGGCTAGGCAATGGCTGAGAAGATACTGGCCAAAGACAAGCTGGGCGGGTTCCTGGAAGGGCTTACCTCTAGCTACGAGGTTTTCGCCCCGCAGGAGTCCGAGGGCAAGGCCCGCTGGGCCAAGCTGGAAGATGCCGATAAGGCGCTGTGGGAGTTCAGCAACACCCACCTTAGCCCCAAGGAGTTTTTCTTCCCCCAGAGCGAGACCATGATGCGCTTCAAGAACGCGCAGGACGGCGAGGAGGGCATGATCATGCACTCGGAGCCTGGCCTGTCCGGCAAGCGCTTGCTGTTGAACGTCCGTCCCTGCGACGCCAAGGCCTTCCAGGTCTTGGACCTGATCTTCGTGCAGGACGAGATGACCAACGACTTCTACTGGCGGGACAAGCGCGAGAACACCACCCTGGTGGGTCTTGGCTGCGCGGACCCCTGTCCCACCTGCTTCTGCACCTCCATGAACTGCGGGCCCCACTCCACCACTGGCCTGGATGCCCTGCTGGTGGATTTGGGCGACAAGCTGCTGGTCAAGACTTTGACCGAAAAGGGCGAGGCGGTGGCCGAGGGATTGGCCGACGCATCTCCTGAGGACCTCGCGGCGGCCGCGGCCCAGCAGAAGGCCTCGGAGGAGCAGATCGAGTCCCAGGTGGGCATGGACCAGGTGCTTGCCCGTGACGTGATGGAGCTTTACGAGGCGGGCCATTGGTCGCGGGTGCAGGAGGCTTGCCTGAACTGCGGCACCTGCACCTACTGCTGCCCCACCTGCCACTGCTTCGACATCCAGGACGAGACCCAGGACGAGGCGGGGCGCCGGGTGCGCAACTGGGACTCCTGCATGAGCTGGCTTTTCACCATGCACGGCACCGGCCACAACCCCCGGGGCACCAAGCTTGACCGGGTGCGCCAGCGCTTCATGCACAAGTTCAAATACATTCCGGCCAAGCGGGGTGGCGAGATCGGCTGCGTGGGCTGCGGGCGTTGCGTGCAGCTTTGCCCGGTGAACATCGATGTTCGCCGCGTGGTCAACGACATGAACGCTTAAGGCAAGGTCCAATAGCTATGCGAAATACGTATATACCCTATCCGGTGCGCATCAAGAAGGCCGATGTGGCCACCGAGGACAAGATGCTCAAGTCTTTTCTGCTTGAGTTTCTAAACGACTCGGACGCCGAGGCCTTTGACTACATGCCCGGCCAGTTTGCCGAGCTTAGCGTGTCGGGTTTTGGCGAGATACCCATCGGCATCGCCTCCAGCCCCACCGAGGGCAATGACTTGCTCTTTACGGTGAACAAGGTGGGCAGCGTTTCCACCAAGCTGCACAACATGAAAGAGGGCGACCTCATGGGGGTGCGTGGCCCCCTGGGCAACAGTTACCCGCTCAAGGCCATGGAAGGCAAGAACGTGGTGATCGTGGCCGGCGGCTTCGCGGTGACCACCCTTCGCTCCACCATGAACTGGCTGCTGGACCCGGCCAACCGCTCCAAGTACGGGGACATCACCTTCATCTACGGCGCGCGCACGCCGGGCCTGCTGCTTTATGAGAACGAGTGGCGCGGGTGGCGCGAAAGCGGTCAGGCCAACGTGAACATCACCATCGACCGCGAGGCCGAGGGCTGGGACGGCCTGGTGGGCTTCGTGCCCACGGTTACCGAGCAGGTGGCGCCCAAGCCGGACAACGCGGTGGCGCTCATCTGCGGCCCGCCGGTGATGATCCGCTTCACCCAGCCGGTTTTCGACAAGCTGGGCTGGCAGCCGGAGCAGATCGTGATGAGCCTGGAGAACCGCATGAAGTGCGGCATCGGCATCTGCGGGCGCTGCAACGTGGGCCCGGAGTACGTGTGCAAGGACGGCCCGGTGTTCACCAAGGCACAGCTCGATAAGCTGCC
>JAHIQI010000006.1 GCA_018902755.1 Pseudomonadota bacterium
CCAAAGGGCCCCGGGCAGGGGCAGGACGACCAGACAAAACCGTCCCAGAGCAATATCTGGGACTGGAAAGCTGGATTAATCTTTCAATTAGCGCGGAGATAAGGCTAAAAACCAACGCCGGTAATTACGCAGCGCTCTCAACTAATAGCATATTGACTATATCATTTTTAAAAGCTTTTTTTTCATAAACAATAAGGTCGTCTTTTTCGGAAGGTAAGTTTGAACAGTCGAAAACTTTCACCGGAGACTCATCATTAATATCGAACTTGATTTTAACTAAAAAACCAGGCCCTGCATCACGATAATCAAACTTTATACAAGGTCCTTCGTTGGTCACCCCACAAGATCTAATTGGATACAAAATTTGTTCTAACAATTTTTCTTTTTGTGCCAGGCTGCTAGTACTATGGACAATTAATTCAACCTCTTTATATTTTCTAGTTTGATTATATGAAAAAGCAACCCTACCTACAGTAGCGGGCAATTTTATTTTACAAGCATTAAAGAACCTATACATCGTAGGCAGTTCAGCAAGCAACTCTTTACAAGAAAAGGTCTTGCCCACAATCGCATCAAGGCCTGGCATCTCGGTAGAAAGGCTAGGTTTTCTTTGCGTCTTAACAACGCTTTTATCAATGAACTTACTTTCGACAAAAACAGGAAAGGAGGACAACCTTTTATATATGGACCCAAAAACACCGTTTTTATTGATAGTAACCTTAAGATTTTTTAAAATATTTAGAGGATCGTTACTCGTTTTAGTTAATATATTTTGAGGCATATTAAAGGACAACCCGTGCCTCGTATATTTGTCTCGCTTGAGCGCAGCGACGTCAAAATTCAAGCCCTCTTTACATAATACCATCGCAGACGCCAAATTTATCATGCCATAATAAAGTAGGTTAGGCTTGCTCACTATAGACACAACGGAGCAAGCCTTATGGTACTCCATAGACAACCTAATAAAATGCTTTATTTCGCGTTTTTTGTTGGCGAGGGCTTCCGATACTAACGGGTCAGACAGTTTGTCTACTACACCGTACTGCTGCGCCAAAAAACTTGTATCTGTAAACCGTTGCAGGAGATGCCATGCGTCCCAAAATCCATCTCCGGTATTTACCCTGAATATATCTTCTATCATTTCGCCCCCCTCGTCCCCTTACTCCCCCGCCCCCGCCATCTCGGCGGCCATCTTCACCGCCGCGATCATGGAGGCCGGGTTGGCCTGGCCGGTGCCGGCCAGATCGTAGGCCGTGCCGTGATCCACGCTGGTGCGGATGATGGGCAGGCCCAGGCTCACGTTGACCCCGTCCTCGAAGTGCAAGAGCTTGAGCGGGATGAGCCCCTGGTCGTGGTACATGCACACCACCGAGTCGAAGTGGCCGCGAGTGGCCCGCCAGAACACGGTGTCCGGAGGCAGCGGCCCTTGGGCCGCTATGCCCTGGGCCTTTAGCTCTTTCACCGCCGGAGCGATGATGCGCCCCTCCTCGTCGCCGAACAGGCCGCCCTCCCCGGCGTGGGGGTTCAGGCCGCACACCGCCAGGCGCGGCGCGGCGATGCCCCAGTAGCGCTTGAGCGAGTCGTGGGTGACCTGGGCGGTGTGCACGATGCCTTCCACGGTCAAGAGGTCGGGCACCTCGCGCAGGGCCTTGTGGATGGTGACCAGCACCACCTTGAGGCGCTCGCCGGCCAGCATCATCACCGGGCGCTCGGTGCCGGTGCGCCGGGCCAAAAGGGTGGTGTGCCCGGTGTCGGGATAGCCCGCCGCCTTGAGGGCCTCCTTGCTGATGGGCGCGGTGGCCATGGCCGCCGCCTGCCCCGCCTGCACCAGCTCAAGGGCCTTTTCCACGAAGGCCCCGGCCAGCTTGCCGCTTTCCGGGCTGGGGCGGCCGGGAGTGATTTCAGCCGCCTCGCCCACCTCCACCACCTCCACGTGGGGGGCGGGCAGGCCGCAGGACTTTGCCCCGGCGTTGAGCAGCTCGCGCCGGCCAACCACCACCAACTCGGCCATGTCCAGGGTGGGGGGATGCACGCACAGGCGGGCAACTATCTCCGGCCCCACTCCGGCGGGGTCGCCCAGGGTAACGGCTATGCGCGGCTTCATGAGGCACCTCCCAGACGCTTGTTCCAATACTCGGGACGCCAGCCCACCTCCACCTCGTCGTCAAAGGCGATGACCGGCACCACCCGCGCCCCTGGGGCCAGGCGGGCCATGCGGCGCTTGGCGCTCATGGAGGAAGTCACGTCCTCCTCCTCGATCTTGAACCCCCGCGCCGCGAAGTATTCCTTGGCCGCCCGACAGCGTCCGCAGCCGGGGGTCTTGAAGATGGTCACCGCCTTGTCTCCGGCCATGAGCCCACTCCCTTTTGGCAAATAAAAAACAATCTTAGCGCCGCCGCGCCCCCCGCGCAAACCACCGGGGCGCCACGGGGAAATACTTTTGTGCGCGGCCGCAGTGGGCCCCCGCCGGGGACTGGCCTAGGCTCGGGGACAGGATGCAACCGGCCACGGCCCCGATGCGCGGAGGACCCCATGAGCACTTGCCGCTTCATGTTCAGCAACCTGATCCCAGGCCCCCAGGCCCTGGGGGTCTCCTCGGCCCGGCCGGGCATGGTGGGCTCTCCGGCCGCCGAGGCCCTGGGCTCGGCCACCTGCCTGGCCGCCGGGGAGCACACCGGCTCCCTGGACCAGGTGCTGGTGGTGGAGATCGACTCGCTGGGGGCGGGCGACGAGGTGGGCCTGGCCACCTTCCGCTGGAAGCGCGAGAGCGCCGGGGCCTGGGAGGCAAGCGGGGTGCCCACCTCGCTGGGCCTGACCCCCCTGGCCGACGGGGTGAGCGTGAAGTGGGTGCCCGGCCCTGGCCAGGAGTTTTACAAGGGCGACCGCTGGAGCATATTGGCTACCGGTTGCCAGGGGCCCCAGGCGCTCATGGACCGCGACCGGGACACCGCCTGGCGCAGCCTGGAAACGGCCGCGCAGTTTATCGAGGCGGACCTAGGACAGGCCCAAACGGTGCGGGCCCTGGTGTTGGCCGACCACAATCTGAGCGACAGCGCTACGGCCACCCTCAAGGCGAGGGACGCCCTGCACCAACCGGTGTGGAGCTACGATCCCGGCGAGGGCGGCTTGACCGACAGCCTGGGCCAGGCCCTGAGCAACGGCCGGGCCACCCCGCGCACCTATATCGACGGCGGGACGCTCAAGTACGCCGCCGCCGGGGAGTCCTGCTTCGAGGGCGGAATGCTCTCCCTGGAGCCCGCCGTGACCAACCTGCTGAGCTACAGCGAGGGCTTTGACGAAGCGGCGTGGGTGGCGGTGCGCTCGGCGGTGAGCGCCGGGGCGACGGCCGCGCCCGACGGACAGGGCCCGGCCCAAAAGCTGGTGGCTGACGACAGCGACGAGGCCAGCCACAACCTGTACCAGCTCCGCGCCCTGGCCGATGGCGCCGACTACGTCTGCTCCGTCTTCGCCAAGGCCGGGGAGCTGTCCTGGCTGCGCCTGGTGTTTCTGGACAAGGGCAACGTGGAGCAGGGCGGCTATTTCAACCTGGCCGACGGCAGCCTGGGCAGCGCGGTGGGCTCCGCGACAATTGGGATACAGTCCGTAGGCAACGGTTGGTATCGCCTATGGGCAAAATTCAATTCCGGCACCGGGAGCAGCGGCCAGTACATGTTTCTGTCCCTGGCCCAGGCCGACGGCGAGGACAGCTTCGCCGCCGCGCCCAGCGGCCAGGGCCTGTATTTGTGGGGAGCCCAACTGGAGGCGGCCTCCGCGCCCAGCGCCTATTGCCCCCACCGGGGGCGTAACCGCCTGCGCTGGAGCGGCAAGCTCGACGCCTCGGCCTGGAGCCTTGGCGGCAACGCGCTTTTGGACGATATGGGGGACGGCTCCTACCGCCTGCAACTTCCCGCCGCCGGGAGCACCTTCCTGGTCCAGAGCGGGGCCCTGCGGGCCGGGGCTCAGCACACCATGTCCCTGGAGGCCAGGGCCTATGGCGGCGAAACGCAGTTCCAACTGGACCTGCGCGACGACTCCGGGGAACACCTCTCCCCGGTGTTCACCGCCACCAACCAGTGGCAGCGCTTCAGCTTCACCTACACCGTGGGCGCGGCGGGCGGCAACAACTACGTCTACATCAACAACGGGGGCGACTCCTACGCCACGGACCTGGTGATCCGCCGGGCCCAACTGGAGCTGGGGAGCGCGGCAACCGCCTACGCCCCCACCGGCGAGCCGGGAGTGCGCGACGCCGACGCGGTGAGCTTCCCCTTGCCCGACACGGTGGCCGAGGCCATGTCCCAGGGGGGCCAAGGCTGCCTGGCCCTGGAGTGGTCGCCGGGCCTGGATTACACCGCCTTTCCCCCGGACATTGTTCAGGCCCTTTTTTCCACCTCCGCCGAGTCCGGCTACACCTTTCTGCCCCTGTACCTCTACCGCAACTCCACGGGCTCGCGCTTTTCGGCCTACGACCTAACCCGCCTGCGCCGCACCGACATATTCGTGGACTTCCTGAACGGCCAGACCTACCTGGCGGCCCTGCGCTGGCACAGCGGCGGCAACTTCCAGGTGGGCTGCGACGCCGCCTGGGGCGAGGAAAAAGCCTACGAGGGGGCCTTCAACGTCAGCGCCGGGCGCATCAGCCTGGGCCAGTCCCCCCGCTTTCCCATGCGCCTGGGGCGGGTGAAGCTCTGGGAGCATTGGCTGGAGCGGGAGCCGGGCTCGCTTCTGGAGCCCTGGGAGCATCCCGACTACAGCCAGGCCCTCACCATCACCACGCCCCACCTGACCTGCTTTCTGGAGCAGAGCCACCGCCACTGGCGCCTGGAGCTGGACGATCCGGCCAACCCCGAGGGCCTGCTCAGGGCCAGCCAGTTTTACCTGGGCGAGAGCTTCGAGCCCAAGCGCACCTTCCGCGCCGGTTACGGCCAGGGCAGCGTGGCCACCCGCAGGCTGGTGAGCGGCGGCGGGGGCAAGGTGACGGGCAGCAGCGGGGCCCTGGCCGCCTACTACCAGCTGGAGTTCGCCCGCCTGGACGACGCCGACGCCCAGGGCCTGGAGGAGATGCTGGCCGCGGTGCACGCGGGCGGCGAGGGCGGCCTGCGGCCCCTGTTCTTCACGCCCTTCACGGAAGATCCTAGCCGCACCCTCTACTGTCTGCCCGGCGCGAAGCTGGCCCGCCAGGAGGCCCCAGGCGGGCGCTGGAACCTTAGCCTGCGCCTGGAGGAGGTGGTCAAAAGCGATGTTTGAGATCAGCCAATCCTTCAACCAGGCCCGCCGCGACCGGGGGAAAAAGCCGGTGCTGTTGTTCAGCCTGGTCAACGCCTTCGGCCAGCGGGTCTACGCCGCCCGCCGCCCCCACCCAGGCGGACGGCCAGTTTTTGGCCGACGGCGCGTGCCTGGCCGGCCTTGGCAGCCTGAGACTGTTGGAGCGGGGGGCCCGGGTGCTCTCCCTGGGCCGCCTGCGCGAGACCCTCACCGCCAGCGGCGAGGTGCTGGCCAGTTTGCGCCAGGAGGAGGCGGACAGCCTGTCCGTGACCCTGGCCAACGACGGCGGGGCCTTGCCCTTCAGCCGCCTGGAGGCGCGGGAAAACATCCTGGGCGCGGTTGGTGAGCTGATGGTGGGCTGGCCGGGCATCCCCGGCCGGGACTATCTGCGCCGCTTCCGGGGGCGGGTGAGCGCCTATCGCCTGGAGGAGACCCAGCTCACTCTAACCTTGCAGGCCCTGTGATGCTCGACCTGAGCGCCACCCTGGAGCTTAGGCGGGCCGGGGACTACGCCTCGCCGCGCAAGCAGACCGCTCTGCTGCCGGTGGTCTACGGCGACATGAGCCTGGGGGGCGGCGGCGGCTTGTGGGAGGCGGTGTGCCTGGATAAGGACGCCTTTGTCTACGCCCTGGCCGGGCACGCCCTGCGCCCGGTGGCGGCGGGCAACGCGGTGGCCCTGTTTGACGGCGACGGCCAGATGATCGACCCCAGCGCCTACAGCCTGGACCTGGCCCACGACTTCGAGGGCCGGGGGGTGATCGCCACCGCCACCTTCGGCGAGGACGCCCAGGCCTTGGAGCCCATCACTGTGCGGGCCCAGGGCCGGACCGACGAGGAGGGCGGGCTCATCGCCAACCCGGTGGAGGTGGTGCGCGACCTGCTGCTGGGCCTGTCCGGAGCCGAGGGCGAGGACCTGGACCAGGCCGCCTTCAGCCGGGCGCGGGCCCGGGCCGAGTCCCTGGGCTTTGCCGCCGCCGGGGTGATCGCCAAACAGGCCAGCCTGGGCAACCTGGTCACCGCCGTGCTGGCCGACTTCCTGGGCTCCTGGTGGCTGGGCGGCAACGGCAGTCTCAGGATGTTTCTGGATTTGGGGGCGGGCTCGCTGAGCGAGAGCGACATCGCCGCCTGCCTGCGCCAGGGCGACCTTAGCGGGGTGAGCGTGCAGGCCACCCTGGCCGACATGGTCAACCGGGCCCCGGTGAGCTACGCCTACAACTTCGCCGCCAAGGAGTACCAAGGCTACTTCGACGGCCTGGAGACCCAGGACCTCAGGGCCCAGGGACTGCATGGGGTGGCCGCAACCACCCTGGAGCTGCCCTGGGTGCGCGCGGCCTCGGTGGCCCGCGCCGTTTCCCAGCGCCTGGTGGGGCTTTTGGGCCGCCCCCGCCGGGTGATCGCCTGCCAGGAGAACTCGCTCATAAACCTGCCGCTCGAAAAAGGCGACGCGGTGCTGTTTGGCCTGTCCTGGCTCCTGGACCCCCAGGGGCGGCCCCTCAAGAACCAGATCGTGCGGGTCTTGGGCCTGGAGCCGGACCTTGACGCCGGGACCGTGGGCTACACCCTATTGGACACGGGGCTATACAAAACCCTGGCCGCCTTGGCCGACGGGCGGGGCCGTGCCGACGGTTCCCTGGAGGCCGGGGGCGGCCGGGACCGCAACGACTACTAGGAGAGGATCATGTCTGACCTGAGAATCCAATACGACGAGGAGATGGTCGGCGCGGGCCACCCCACCAAGGAGGACACCCTCAACCGCCTGATGCTGGCCGAGCACGACAGCGCGGGCCTGCACCAGCGGGCCACCCTGCCGGCCCAGGAGGAAGACCCCGACACCGCGGCGGCCCAAGGGGCCCTGTACGTGAAGAACAGCGGCGGCCAGGCCGAGCTGTTCTTCCGGGGCGCGCAGAGCGGGGCGGTGACCCAGCTCACCAAGGAGGGGGCGGTGAGCGGCAGCCAGTCCGCGGCCCTTACCGGATGCCTGCCCGCCTGGTCCTCGGCCGAGGCCTTCACCCTGGCCAGCGGCGAGGTGGACATCCTGGGTAGCCTCTACCAGGTGTCGGCCGCCCTGACCAAGAGCGGCCAGAGCGGCTTCACCACCAGCGCCTGGCTCTACCTGAAGGCCACGGCCCCGGCCTCGGGCAGCGAGCTGGACGCGTCCTGCCTGAGCCTGGACCCCGCCACCCCCGGCTGGAGCGACGCCTACAAGGCCTGGTACATAGGCACCGCGCGGGTAATCGGGGTGCTGCGCTCCGACGCCTCGGGCGAACTGGCCCCCTTCTCCTGCGACGGCAGAACCTTCCAACTATCCTCCGGCTCCATCTTCCCGCTCTCCACCAGCTCGCCGGCCACCTCGGCCACCGCCCTGGGGGTGGGCCTGCCCGCCCTGGGCCGCTTGTGGTGGTACGGCCAGGCCTACCTTAGCCAGGCCAACGCCCAGACCTACTGGGTGTACATGGGCTCCGACGGCACCGAGGGCTCCACCGCCGGGGCCATCGCCAAACAGAACGCGCCGGGAGACTACGTCACCCCCTTTTCCATGATGACCGACGCCTCGGGCAACGTTTATTACCACGTCTACTGGTCCGGCACCGGCTCGTTGCAGATTCACTGCCGCGGTTTCGCCCTGCCCGCCGGCCTGGCCAGGTAAGGAGGTTCCCATGCAGTCCAAGATGATCGCCTACGACCCGCTCACCGGCGAGATCCGGGGCGTCTGCCTCACCCCGCCCCAGGTCCTGGCCTGGCAGGCCCAGGGCCTGACCGCCATCGACGGCCCCGAGGAGGCGGGCCTGGACACCCACCGGGTGGCTGAGGGCCAAGTGGTGGCCAAGGTGCAGGTGGAGCTCAGCCCCGACCAGAGCCAGATCGTGGCCGACGGCCAGGACCAGGCGGTGGTGGCGGTCACCGTCTCCGGCCAGGAGCCGCCCGGCTCCCTGGAGCTCACCCCGTGGGCAGCCAGAGCGAGAGCGTGGCCCTGGTGGGCGGGGTGGGCGCCCTCAGCCCCATCAGCGCCGTCACCCCCTGCACGGTGCTGGTGGCCGTGGCCGATTCCATCACCTACCGGTGCGAGCCGGTCAGCATAACGGCGGTGGAAGATGTCCAGCTCTAGCCCGAGCCTTACCGCCCAGGCCCTCCAGACCGCCAAGGCCCAGGCCGGGCTTTCGCTGAGCAAGGAAAAGGACCGCTGGGTGGTCAGCGACCCGGCCAGCCCCCAGGCGGTGTGCGCCGCCCTGGAGGAGGCCGACAACTGGCAGCAGGGCAAAAAGCTCCTGCAAGAAATTTTCACCCGTTTGCTTTCCTCCTGACCCACCGAACCGCCTTCCCTCTCCTTTCCCCCGCCGCCGGTCCGGCTAGCCACCGGGCCGGCGGCCCTTCCCCACTTGACCAAGGCGATTTGGGCGCACTACCATGGTTACCAACCCGCACGTGGAGGGGAACCCAATGAAAAGGCGTTTCAAACCGGGGATGCTGGCCGGGCTGCTGATTCTGGTCATCCTGATGGGGCAGAACTACATCTCCTCGTGGCTGTCTCCCACCCTGGCCGAGCAATACAACAACACCGCCCTGTACCGGCCCTGGAGCGTGCCGGTCATGTGGCTCATTTTCCTTTTTCCCTTTTTCCTGGGCCTGGCCCTGGCCTGGATCTGGGAAAAGGCGCAGCCCGCCTTGAAGGGCAACGGCTTCACCAAGGTCATCAAGTTCGCATTCGCCTATTGGGTCGTAGGCGTGATACCCACCATGATCATGATCTACAGCTGCTTCCCGGTGACCAAATGGGTGGTGATCATCTGGACCGTCAGCGGGTTTTTCTATGGCCTGGTGTCCGCCCTGGTGTTTGCCAGGATTCTCCCCCAGGACTGATACGCCGCCGTTGGCCCGTGGCCATCGGCCCTTCCGCCCGCGCCCTAGGCGTGATAGTTTTATAGATTGAAACCATGCAGGGGGTGGGGCGATGTCCTGGCGGGAAATTTACAAGCAGCGGCTAAAGGACCCGGCCCGCGCGGTCAAGGCGGTCAGGCGGGGGCAGCGGGTGTTCGTGGGGTCTTCCTGCGCCGAGCCCAGGGGCCTGGTGGCCGCGCTCATGGAACGGGCCGACGAGCTGCACGACGTGCAGATACTCCACTTCGTGACCCTGGACAAGGCCGAGTACACCGACCGCCGCTTCGACCGCCGCTTCAGGCACAACGCCTTTTTCATCGGCCACTCCACCCGCCAGGCGGTGGCCTCGGCGAGGGCCGACTACACCCCGGTGTTCATGCACCAGATCCCCAAGCTGTTCCGCTCGCGCCAGCTGGAGCTGGACGTGGCCCTGATCCAGGTGAGCCCGCCGGACGAGCACGGCTACGTCTCCCTGGGCATCGGGGTGGACGTGTCCCGGGCGGCGGCGGAGAGCGCCGACCTGGTCATCGCCCAGGTAAACCGCAAGATGCCCCGCACCATGGGCAACACCTTCCTCAGGGTAAGCGACATCGACGTATTCGTGGAGCTGGACGAGGAGCTCATGGAGTTCCCCTACCCGCCCCTGGAAGAGGTGGGCGAAAAGATCGCGGCCAACGTGGCCAAGCTCATCAAGGACGGCGACACCCTGCACGTCGGCTATGGCCACATCCCCTACGGGGTGCTGGGCCACCTGAAGAATAAGCGCAACCTGGGCCTGCACACCGAGGTGGTCTCCGACGCCATGATGGAGCTGATCGACAGCGGGGTGATAAACAACCAGGCCAAGAACCACCTGCCCGGCCGCTCGGTGTGCACCTTTTGCATCGGCACCAGGGCCATGTACGACTACGTGGACCTGAACCCCAACTTTTTGTTCCTGCCCAGCGACCAGGTCTACAACCCCCTGGAGATCGCCAAGAACGACAACATGGTCTCCGTCGGCAGCGCCCTGCAGGTGGACCTGTCGGGCCAGGTGTCCTCGGAATCGGCGGGCTATCACTTCTACTCGGGCATCGGCGGCAGGCTGGACTTCATTAGGGGCGCGGCCATGAGCCGGGGGGGCCGCTCGATCATCGTCTTGCCCAGCACCACCAAGGACGGAAAAACCAGCCGCATCGTGCACCACCTGGCCGAGGGGGCCGGCGTCATCGCCACCCGGGGCGACGTGGACTACGTGGTCACCGAGTACGGGGTGGCCTACCTGCACGGCCGCTCCATCCGCGAGCGGGCCCTGGCGCTGATCAACATCGCCCACCCCCGCCACCGGGCCCAGCTGCTACTCCAGGCCAAGGCCGACGCCTACATCTACCCGGACCAGGTGCTGCACATCTCCGAGGTGGAGCTGTACCCAGAGTGGGCCGAGGCCGAGGTGGCCCTCAAGGGCGGGGTGTCGGTGCACATCCGGCCGGTGAAGCCCACCGACGAGATATTGATGCAGGAGCTGTTCTACTCCCACAGCGACGAGACGATCTTCAACCGCTACTTCCGCCCGGTGCGGGCCCTGCCCCACACCATGGCCCAGGACCTGGTGAACCTGGACTACACCCAGCAGATGGCCCTGGTGGCCACCACCGGGCCCAGCGGCCAGGAAAAGATAGTGGGGGTGGGCCGCTACAGCCTGGGCGACCCCACCGGCCTGGCCGAGGTGGCCTACACCGTGCACGACCACTTCCAAGGCACCGGCCTGGGCACGGTGCTCCAGGAGCACCTGACCGCCTACGCCAAGAAGAAGGGGGTGCCCGGCTTCTGGGCGGTTTCCTTCGGCTCCAACAAGGCCATGCTCCAGGTCTTCGGCAAGCTGGGCCCCTACAGCCGCACAATCATCGAGCCCGGCGTGTGGCGGGTGGAGCACTGGTTCGATGGGGGCGAGGGGCAGGGGCGGGACTAAAGACAAATCACTATTGGTTGGAAAACCTCGCAGGACGGGTGGGCGGCGCCCAGGACGATGCGGTTTTCACGCCGCCGGCAGGTGGGCCTCGTCCAGCACCCGGCGCACCAGGACCGCCAGGTCCCTCATGCTCAACGGCTTTAATACGAAGTCCTTGGCCCCGAGTTCCCTGGCCTTGTCGGTGTCCACCCGCTCGCTGTGGCCGGTGCAGATGATCACCGGCAGGCGCGGGTTTATCTTCAACAGCTCCTTGGTCAGCTTGTCGCCGGTCATCTCGGGCATGGTGTAGTCGGTGAGCACCAGATCGTAGCCGCCGGGGTCGGCGCGGTAGGTCTCCAGGGCCTGAATGCTGGAGGTGACCGCGGTGACCCGATAACCCAAACGGCTCAAAAGCTGCCGCCCCAATTCAGCGATGGCCTCCTCGTCGTCCACGAACAATACGCTCTCATGGCCCCGGGGCAACACCGAATCCGGGGAGTGCTCCGGCGGAACCTCGGCGTCCAGCATCGGCAGGTACACCGCGAACAGCGAGCCCTGGCCGGAGCTGCTCTCGACGGTTATGAAGCCGCCGTGGGCTTGCACCAGGCCGTGCACCACCGACAGGCCCATGCCCGTGCCCTTGCCCACCTCCTTGGTGGTGAAGAAGGGGTCGAAGATGCGCGGCATATTTTCCAGGCTGATTCCCTGGCCCGAGTCCCGCACGCTAAGGCGCAGGTAGGACCCAGGCTCCATGTCCGGTGAGATGGCCTGGGCCTGGGTCCGGCTAAGATCCACTCTCACCAGAACCACCTGCATGACCCCTTCGTCGCCCATGGCCTGGGCCGCGTTGCCGCACAGGTTCATGAGAATCTGCTGCACCTGGGTAACGTCCCCCAGGATCACCTCTTCTTGGGCGAGGAGGTTCTCCTTGATTTCCACGCTGCGGGGGATGGAGGAGCGCAGCAGCTTCAGGCCGTCCTCAATCGCTTGGGCCATGCGTATGGGCTTGGGCTCGTACTCCTGGGCCCGGCTGAAGCTCATGATCTGGCGCACCAAGTCGGTGGCCCGCTGGCCCGCTTCCATGATCTGGCCCAGGTATTTCTGCACCGGATGCTCCGGCGGCAGGTCCTCGCGGCTGAGTTCGGCATTGCCTATCATCGAGGCCAGTATGTTGTTGAAGTCGTGGGCGATGCCCCCGGCCAGGGTGCCGATGGCCTCCATTTTCTGGGACTGGCGCAACTCCTGCTCCAGCACCTGTCTTTCCAACTCTTCCTGTTTCTTTTGGGTGATTTCCTCCCGGATCAACACCCCTCCACTCACCTTGCCGTCCTCGAAAAAGGGCATGCCGTGAATCTTCTGATAGCCCGCGTGGCCCGCCGCGAAGCGGGGAAAATACACCTCCTCCAAGTCGATGGTTTCCCCGTCCAGCACCCTTTTCACCTGCGGCCCTATGCCCGCCGCGACCGTGCCCGGAAATTCATAGATCAGCTTGTTCAGGAAGTAGTCCCGGCCCAGCTTACCCTTGGCGAAGACATCCAGGTGCCACTTGTTGACATAGGTCACCCTCCCCTCCTTATCGAACTGCATGATCGAGAAGGGGGCATCCTCGGCCAGGATCTTGAAGCGCTCCTGGGCCCGCTTACGCTCGGTTATGTCGGTGACGAAGGCGTATGTAGTATAGAGGCTCGCCCTGTTCGTCCGTGGCGCAGTCCACCAACAGCTCTATCGGCACCAGGGAGCCGTCCTTTTTTATGTACTGCTTTTCATAGCGCACCGGCTTCCCGGTTTGGCGCAGTTGTTCGAGTTGGGCCAATTCCTTATCCAGCCACCGGGGCGGAGTAAGGTCCTGGGCCCAGTCGATGTTTTCGATCTCCTTCCGGGTGTAGCCCACCAGATCGCAGAAGGCCTGGTTATAGCGCTCCAGGCTGCCGTCGCCGCCTCCCACCGCCCAGGGCTGGGACGAGCGCTCCATGAGGTCGGCCAGGAACTTGGCCTCCTGTTGGCTCTGGCGTAGCTGGTTTTCGGTGTGCTCTATGTTCTCGCCGATCTTCCTGGACACCCTGAGAGCCACCAAAACCGTAATCATCGAAAGGACGATGGCCGCCAAGGCCGAAAACAGGGCGGGGTTCAGGTCGGTGACGTAATGCCGCTGGGCCTCTATAACGCCGTGCAAAAGGATGAGAACCAGGGTCAGAGGCAAAAAGGTCCGCAAAATCTGGGCCCGTGGCGAGGAGCCCTCCATGGGGTACAGCAGGAAAAAGTCCCGGCCGTTCAGGGCCACCAGCCCGCAGCCCATAAAGACAAAAGCCGCCGAGGTGGTTGCCGCCATGGGAATGATGTCGCCGCCGTAGAGCAGGGGGGAGCCGAACAGGTAGCCGGCGGTGGCCGCCGCCCCTCCGCCAAGTACCAGGGCGGCCAAGGCGCCCACCGCTTGGGTGGCCGCCTTTCCCCGGTTGCCGTGCATGAACAGCAACTGGGTGGCTCCGGCCAGGGCGAACAGGATGGCGGCCATGGGGGACATGCGGTTAAGCTCGAACTTGCCCAAGCGGCCCGCGGAAGGGAAAAGGGTGTCCTCGGGGTGGAACTCCCAGCCGGTGAGCTGGGAGATCATCGCCAGCAGGTTTACCGCGATGCAAACCGCCAACAGCACCGACATTGCCCCGCGGGCCGCGCCCCGCCAGGGACGCAGGGCCAGGACCAGAAGGCTGAGCCCCATGATAATGAATTGTAAAGCGGTAAGCGAGGCCATGGGGATGTAGCCCTTACCCAGGCTTCCCCATAACGGGTCTTCCAAAATCCAGGCGCCATATCCGGCCAAGCCCAAGGCTGCGGCCAGCCCGCCGCCCCAGGCAGCCGTCCTCGCCCAGTCAGTTGGAAGAAATATTTGAGGGGGCGCGATCATCATTATTGTTCTTTAATACGTTATTTTAATCGCCATTTTACCTATAATTAACCAGGGATAACTACCGCGGATCAAACTATTCGTCCCTTGGGCGCCTTTGTGGCGTTTTCGCAATATTTTTGGGCGAGTAGCCGAATTGAGCGGCGCGGGGGCCTGCCATCTGATATTAAACAGCCCATTCGCAAGTAACTTAGGCACATAGGAGGACGGCCGGATTTTATGGATAAAATCCGCCGACATGAACATATGAGCAGCAACAAAAAGACGCGGGACGACCTGCGCAACCTGGCCATCGTGGCCCACGTGGATCACGGCAAGACCACCCTGGTGGACGCCATGCTCTGGCAGAGCGGGGTTTTCCGCGACAACGAGCAGGTGGCCGAGCGGGTCATGGACTCCATGGACCTGGAGCGGGAAAAGGGCATCACCATCATGGCCAAGAACACGGTGGTGACCTACCAGGGGGTGAAGCTCAACATCGTGGACACCCCCGGCCACGCCGACTTCGGCGGCGAGGTGGAGCGCACCCTGAACATGGTGGATGGGGTGATGCTCCTGGTGGACGCCTCGGAGGGGCCCCTGCCCCAGACCCGCTTCGTGCTCTCCAAGTCCCTGGAAAAGGGCCTGCCGCTCATCGCGGTGATCAACAAGATCGACCGCCCGGACCGGCGCATCGCCGAGGTGGAGAACGAGCTGTACGATCTGCTCATCGACCTGGGGGCCGACGACGAGCAGCTGGAGTTCCCCATCCTCTACACCAACGCCAAGGCGGGCATCGCCCTGAGCAGCCCCGACGGCGAGGGCGAAAACCTCAAGCTGCTCTTCGAGGCCATCCTGGAGCACATCCCCGCCCCCACCTACAAAGAAGACGCCCCGCTCCAGTTCCTGGTGACCAACCTGGACTACTCGGACTACGTGGGGCGCATCGCGGTGGGCAAGGTGGTCAGCGGCACCCTCACCGCCGGGGAGCAGATCACCCTGCTCAAAAAGGGCGAAAACGCCGGGAACTTCAGCCTGACCCAAGTCTACACCTACCAGGGCCTGCAACGCCTGCCGGTGGATGAGGTGAAGGCCGGAGACATCGCGGCGGTGGCCGGAGTGGAGGACGCCTTCATCGGCGACACCCTGGCCGACCCCGAAGACCCCCGGCCCCTGCCCGCCATCAGCGTGGAGGAGCCCACCATGTCCATGGACTTCTCGCTGAACACCTCGCCCCTGGCCGGGCGCGAGGGCAAGCAGGTGACCACCCGCCAGATCAAGGCCCGCCTGGAAAAGGAGACCCTTTACAACGTCTCCATCCGGGTGGAGTCCAAGACCACCACCGACGCCTTCAAGGTGAGCGCCCGCGGCGAGCTGCAACTGGCGGTCTTGGTGGAGACCATGCGCCGGGAAGGCTTCGAGATGTCCTTGTCCAAGCCCCAGATCATCACCAAGGAGATCGACGGGGTGCTGACCGAGCCCCTGGAGCTGGCTGTGGTGGACGTGCCCGACGAGTACGTGGGCGTGGTCACCGAGAAGCTCTCGGCCCGGCGCGGCAAGATGAGCAAGATGCTCAACAACGGCAAGGGCCGGGTGCGCCTGGAGTTCGAGATACCCACCCGGGGTCTCATCGGCTACCGCTCCCAGTTCCTCACCGACACCCGGGGCACCGGCATCCTCACCACCCTGGTGATCGGCCACGTGCGCTTCGCCGGGGAGATTCCCGGCCGCACCAACGGCTCGCTGGTCAGTGACCGCATGGGCAAGGCGGTGGCCTACGCCATCTTCCACCTTCAGCCCCGAGGCTCCATCTTCGTGGAGCCGGGAGACCCCTCCTACCCCGGACTGATCGTGGGCCAGAACTCGCGGCCGGTGGACATCGCGGTGAACATCACCAAGGAAAAGAAGCTCACCAACATCCGGGCCTCGGCCAGCGACGAGGCCCTGCGCCTCATCCCACCCCGGCGCTTCACCCTGGAGCAGGCCATGGACTACATCAACGACGACGAGTTGGTGGAGGTGACCCCCAAGTCCATCCGCCTGCGCAAAAAGGGCGAGCTGAAGCTGAGCGGCGCGCGCAAAAATTTGTAAGCCGGCTTCGCCGACAAGTTAAAGAAAACTCGGGCTCCCGGTGGTTAAGGCCACGGGAGCCCGAGTTTTTCATGCAGGACCACACGCCTTGACAGCGCCGAGGGGTTATCGACTAATTTATAATATATTTAAGCAGTAAGCCACATCCATATCACGGGAAGGGATGGCATGGACAAAAAACGGAAAATCGGGTCCGCTGGCTTGGCCGGGTTTTTATGCCTGTTACTGATCCTTTTCGCCGCCAGCGCCCCTTTTGCCCAAAAAAAGCCGCCAATTAAAGTTGTCAATGTAAAGCCCAGGACACCGGGCGTCTATCGGGTTGCCGGCAATTTGAAGGTGCCGCCCGGCAGCTTCAAACAGTTCGCCTTTAAATTCGTTGGAAGCGGCAACCAGGATTTAATCATTCGCTATATCTTCTCCGACCTAGTTCCCCAAAAGCATAAAAAATGGAGTAGCACAGTCGCCTTATACTTCCCGAGCCTACCCAAGATTTACGCATACTCCCTTTACCCCACCAAAAAATTAATCTACGGGGCGGATTTCAGAAGTTCCAGTAAAACCAAATACAATGCCGGTAAGTATGTGACTTTGACGGTGAAGCTGATCCGCAACCAAAAACTGGTCAAGTTAAGCCTGAACGGCAAACTGATACGGCAATTCAACTATCGCGGAACCCTGAGGGGCCAGGATTGCGTGGTGCGCGTCATCGGCGCGAACTGCCGACTGGCCTGCCAGGCGATGACCACGGCCGCCGGTTCGGTTTTCACCAAGCTTTGGCGTCAGTATTAGCCTTCATGCAAGACTCGGGCTCCCGGTGGTTAAGGCCACGGGAGCCCGAGCCTTTTACAAGACATCACCCTTGCCAACGAGGCGGTTGGGACATAGGTTGTAAGCAAACACATCCTTTGGAGAGGGGGCTCTCATGAAAAAAATCGTCATGCTCCTGCTGCTGGGCGGCGCCCTGCTCGCTGCCGGGAGCGCCCAGGCCTACACCGTGTACAACGAATCGGATAACACCGCCTGCATCGCCCCGGGGTTCAACTTAGGCGACTGCCATGTGAAGGTGCCCAAGCACAGCACCCACACTAGCAAGCAAGATGTCGGTTTGGACGGAGTTGCCGTGGGTTGGAAAGACAGATACGGCAATTGCCACTGGAGCCATAAGTTCAACATTCCCAAGGGGGGATACATAAAAATCTACAACTATGAGGTCAAAGTCTACAACCACAATGACATGCGCCAAAGGAGCTTGCTCATAGACACATATAATTGCTATTGAGCCCGACTGTTTTGAGCGCCCAGCCGCGCATCCAGCACAAGAAGGAAAAAAGCATGAAAAAAATGCTGCTTGCCTTGCTTGCCATTTCCCTGCTGCTGACCGCCGCACCGGCCCAGGCCTACACCGTCTATAACCACGTTGACTCACAGATATGCATCATCGACGCGGGGTACCCGCAGTTCTGCGCCATACCCGTGGCCGCCGGGGGCACCTATTACAGCCAGAAGGGCGACGTCTGGCAAGACGTCTGGGTGGGCTGGGACGGCAAGCCGGGCACCTGCTACCTTAGCGAGAGGATTTTCGCCATACCCCAACTGGGCTCGGCCAAGGTCTACCAGGACAAGGTGGAAACCTTCGCCCAGGACGGCACGCTCACCGAGACCGTGGGCATCAAGCCCCGCGTCTGCGCCAGCCGCATGGGCAAATAGCGCCCGCCGCCGCTCGCCTGCGCAAAAAACCGGGCTCCCGAGGAATCTCCTCGGGAGCCCGCGCCGTTTTAAGAATCTGTCGGTTTTTGCCGCGCTCCACCCAATCTACGCTATCCACACTAGATGGCATGAAAGTGGTCCCCGTGCACTATCCCCGGCGGCACAGCCAGGCAGCGGCAGGCAAGGCGCCGACAAGTGACAAACGGAGCTGTAGCTTGGCCTACAGCGAGTTTGGAGCGACGTCGGCAACGCCGCATCCAGCTGTCTGGCGCAGCCGCCCTGAAGAAGCCGCCCTAGTCGAAGGCCTCGCCAACCTTCCACTCCTTCCAAACATTGCCCACCAGACCTTCGCCGGGGGTCAGCACCTTTTTGCCGGGCCGCCAGCCGCTGGGGGTGGCCTGGGTGCCCTTGCTCTCGCGCACCAGCTGGAAGGCGGCGATCTGGCGCAGGCTCTCGGCCACGTTGCGCCCCACTGGCGGGGTCAGCACCTCGTAGCCCTGGATGACCCCGTCGGGGTCGATGATGAAGCGTCCCCGCACGTCCACCCCGCCGTCGGCGTCGTAGACCCCGAAGACCTGGCCCACCGTGCCGCCGCCGTCGGAGAGCATGGGGAAGGGGACGGTGCCGCTGGTGACCATCTTGGACAGCTCGTGGTCCACCCACATCTTGTGCACGAACATGGAGTCGACGCTCATGGAGAGCACCTCCACGCCCAGCTTGGCAAACTCGGGGTATTTCTCGGCGACCGCCGAGATCTCGGTGGCTCAGACGAAGGTGAAGTCACCGGGGTAGAAGCACAGCACCACCCACTTGCCCAGGTACTCGGACAGCTGCACCGAGGCGAACTTGCCCTGGTAATAGCAAGGGGCCGTGAAATCGGGAGCCTTTTTGCCGACCTGGACCATGGGTTTCACCTCCTGTTTGGCTGGGGCCGTCTTTTCCCCGCTGTCGGCGGGGGGCGCTTCGCCCACCACCCCGCCGGTGGGCCGGGCGCACCCGACCTTTTGTTCTTTGGGCATTTGGACCTCCTTTGGGAAGACCCTGAGTCATTGTTGATTTCAATCGAGGCATAATTAGTCTATCGTCAATAACGATTCACGGTCAAACACCCTGGCACCGGTAGGCCTTTCTCCCCCCTGGCCCCCGGGGGCCGCCTCTGATACCCTGGTGCGGAAACCCTACCAAGGAGCCCCCCCATGGCCCGCGCCCTGTTGGTCATAGACGTGCAGATGGAGTATTTCAGCGGCGCCCTGCCGGTGACCCACCCCGCCGGGAGCCTGGAAAATATCCTGGCGGCCATGGACGCGGCGGTGGAGCGCGGGGTGCCGGTGGCAGTGATCCAGCACCAGGCCGCCGCCCCGGACTCGCCGGTCTTCACCCCCGGCGGCCCCGGCGTGGAGCTGCATCCCCAGGTAGCGGTGCTCCCCAGAAACGTATTGATAACCAAGCACTTGCCCGGATCATTCACCGGAACCGCCCTGGGCGGCTGGCTGCTGGAGCAGGAGGCGGACACTGTGGTCATCTGCGGCTACATGACCCAGATGTGCTGCGACACCACCAGCCGCCAGGCCTTTCACCGGGGCCTCAAGGTAGAGTTTCTGTCCGACGCCACCGGCACCCTGAGCCTGGCCAACAGCGCGGGCCGGGTCACCGCCGAGGAGCTGCACCGGGCCATCCTGGTGACCCAGGCGGCCCGCTTCGCCACGGTGCTCACCACCAAAGAATGGATAGAATCCCTGACCGCCTGAGGCGCTCCGGGGTCGGGAGAACAGACAACTTGCTTTACATCCTGGTTACAATCGCCGTCCTGGCCGGACTGGCCGCCGGGCTGGGCTGGTGGGGCGCCATGCGCTTCGCCCGCCAGGGCCGCGAGGCCCAGGCCACCCTGGAGCGGGTGGCCGAGGCCCACAGTTGGCAAGCCGGCGACCTGGAGCCCCTGCCCCCGCCGGTGGCCCGCTATCTGGGCCAGGCCCTGCCCGTGGCCGGCGGCCCCCTGCGCATGACCCGGGCCAAGATGAGCGGGCAGATCCGCCTGCAACCCGAAGGCCCCTGGCAGAACTGGTCGGGACGCCAGATATGGTGCCTGCATCCCCCGGCCTTCGTGTGGTCGGCCCGCATGGCCGCCAAGCCCCTCATGCCGGTGTACGTGCGCGACGGGCTCATCAAGGGCCAGGGCGGCATGCTGGTTCGGCTGTGGGGCTGGATTACCTTGGTGCGGGCCACCGCCTCGCCCGAGCTGGACCTGGGCTCGGTGCAGCGCTGGCTGGCCGAGGCCCCCATGTTCCCCCCGGCCCTGTTGCCCGGCCCGGAGCTGGCCTGGCGCGGCGAGGGGGAAAGCGCGGCCACGGCGACCCTCAGCGTGGGCGGGCGCGAGGTGGAGGCGCTCTTCAGCTTCGACGGTGAGGGCCTGCCCGCCACCTGCCAAATCGAGCAGCGCCCCCGCCAGCAGCCGGACGGCTCCTTCGTCCCCACCCCCTGGCTGGCCCGCTACGGCCAGTGGAGGACCCAGGGAGGGATGCTGCTGCCCACCACCTGCGAGGCGGCCTGGCTTTTGGATCAGGGCGAGTTCTGCTACGTGCGCCTGCACATCGACCAGGCCGATTTCTTCTAGGGAGCCGCCGTCACCTTCCCCGGCGCGGCCCCGGCCGCCGGAAAACCTGGCGCACCGCGGCCTGGTTGTAGTAAATTTGTGCCGCGGTTTTTAAGTCAAAGGAGGTCCCGTGTCGCGTCGTTGGCTGTACATACCCCTCATCATGCTCGCCCTGCTGCTGGCCGCTTGCCCGGCCATGGCCCAATCCGACTCCGGGATAATCTCCGGCAAGGTGCTGGACCGCTACGGCGCGCCCTTGAAAAAGGCCTCGGTGCGGGCCTCCAATCTGGACGACGGGCTGGTGGTGGAGTCGCTCACCGACGAAAAGGGATTCTTCCGCATGGACAAGATGAGCGCGGGCACCTACGAGGTGCAGGTCAGCCTGGGGCCGCACGGCATTAACAAGAAAAAGGTGAAGCTGCCGGGGGGCCAGTCGGTCAAGGTGGACTTCGTTTTCGACGTGCGCGAACCCCGCGCCGTGGACCCCAACTATCGGGCCTCACCGCCTTCCCTGATCTAAAATCAGCCATCCAAAACGAGACCGCCGGAGGGGACTCCCCTCCGGCGGTCTTTTGTACCTAAGCCAACGAGGCCGGCTACCGGCACAGCCAGGGAGTGCCAGGCAAGGCGTTCGGCAAGCGAAATCCGGAGGTGTGGCAAAAGCCACATCGAGGCTTGAGCGCCGCCGACAACGCAGCATGGCGCTTCCTGGCGCAGCCGCCTACCATACGCCGAGGTCTAAGCACCGCCCGCAACGCCGCATAGCGCCGTCTGGCACAACCACCCGGCACAGCCAGGGGGACGTGGGCAAGGCGTCCGGCTAGCGAGGGCCGGAGGCGTAGTATCAGCTACGTCGAGGCCCGAGCGAAGCCGGCAACACAGCCCACGGCCGTCTGGCGCAGCCGGACAAGTTATTTGCTCGTGTCTACCAGCGGCCGTATCTTCGTCACCTCGAACACCACCCCGGCCTTGATGCCGGCGGCGGCCTTCTCGCCCGCCCCGGCGGCCATGGCCTTTTTCACCTTGGCCAGCACCTTGCCCTCGCGGTCGATCTGCTTGCACTCCAGGTACAGCCGCCAGCCGGGGGTGGTGAAGCCCACCGGAGCCTCCTTCACGATGAAGAACACCGCGTAGGGGTTGACCTCCAGGTTGGCCAGGGAGCGGTTGTTCATCATGCCCATGATGAGCTGGCCTTCCACGTTCAAGCGGGGGCTGCCGAAATAAGCCGCGTTGGGTTTGCCGTCGGCGTCGGCCGTGGCCAGCACGCCCACTCGGCCGGGCTGGTTTATGGTGTTTACGAATTCCTCGTCAAAGTTAGCCATGGCTGTTCTCCGTAAGGGGTTCTTGCCGCGGCAATGCAACGCCGCGTCAGTCTATATTGTGCCACGAAGGGCACTTAGTCTGTAGCCACGGCTACACGATCGGCTTTCTCTCTGCTATGCTGGTTGAATGCCGCCTCGAACCAACATAGATTTGTCGCCCCTGCTGGTGGTGCTGGTGCGTCCCCGCTTCCCGGAAAACATCGGGGCCGCCGCCCGGGTGGTGGCCAACATGGGCCTGGGCGGGCTAAGGGTGGTGGAGCCGGAGCGGGCCTGGGAAGAGCCCATGAACCGCCTGGCCAGCACCTGCGGCCGCCAGATTCTCAAGACCATGGAGCAGTACGACAACCTGGAAGAGGCCCTGGCCGACACCGTGGGCGCGGCGGCCACCACCGCCCGCACCGGGTACAAGCGCGGCGAGCTGCTTTCCCCCCGCCGGGCCGCGCCGGAGCTGTTGACCTGGGCGCGGGGGGGCCGGGTGGCCATGGTGTTCGGCCCCGAGGACCGGGGGCTCACCACCGCCCAACTGGACCGCTGCCAGCTCAGCGTGTGCATACCCACCGACCAGGCCTCCAGCCTCAACCTGGCCCAGGCGGTGATGGTGATGGCCTACGAGATGCGCGTGGCCGCCCTGGAGCGGGAGACCACCCCGGCGGCCGGGCCCACTCCGGCCAGCCACGGCGAGATGATGGGCCTGCACCGCCACTTCCTGGACGGCCTGGTGGCCATCGGCACCATCAAGCCCGAAAACCCCGAGCACTTCTACCGGCCCATCAAGAACGTGATCGAGCGGGGCCGACCCAGCTCCCGGGAGGTCCGGGCCATGCGGGGCATCGCCCGCCAAATGCTCTGGCTGGCCGGGCAGGTCCCGGAAAAACCCGAGAAAAAAAAGTAGGCCGTCCGCCTAGGGGCGCTGGTGCACCTCCACCGTGAGGTGGGAGATCTGGTCAAAGGCGGCCAGCTTGTCGCGGTAGGCCGCGTTGGGCTGGGGATCGTGGCTGACGATGGAGACGATGGCCCCCAGATGGCCGGGGCCCAGGCGCCACAGGTGCAGGTCGCTCACCTTGTCGCCGCCTTGCTCCAGGGTCCGGCGTATGCTCTGCTCCAGCTCGGGCGAGAGGTTCATGTCCAACAGCATCCGGCCCGTATCGCGCAAGAGACCCCAGGACCAGCGGGCGATGACCACCGCGCCCACGATGCCCATCACCGGGTCCAGCCACACCCATCCCCAGAACTTGCCCGCGCTCAGGGCCACGATGGCCAGCACCGAGGTGAGGGCGTCGGCCACCACGTGCATGTAGGCGCTCTTCAGGTTGTGGTCGGTGTCGTGGGAATGGCCGTGCTCTTGCTCGTCGTGGTCGTGGCTGTGCCCATGGCCGTGATCGTGGTGCTCCTCCTTTAGCATCAGGGCGCTGACCAGGTTCACCACCAGGCCGATCACCGCCACCCAGATGGCCTGGTTGAAGGCGATGGTCACCGGGCTGACCAGGCGCAGCACCGACTCGTAGGCCATGAACACCGCGATGAAGCCCAGCAGCAGGGCGCTGGCGAAACCGGCCAGCTCGCCCACCTTGCCGGTGCCGAAGCAGAAGCGGGGGTCGGCGGCGTGACGCCGGGCCAGCCAGTAACCCAGGGCGGTGATGGACAGGGCGGCGGCGTGGCTGGCCATGTGCCAGCCGTCGGCCAAAAGGGCCATGGAGCCGAATATGACCCCGGCGGTCACCTCGATGACCATCATCACCGCGGTGAGGGCGATCACCAGATGGGTGCGGCGCTCGTGGCGAGCTTGGGACGCGCCCAGGAAATCGTGCCCATGGGTATAGGGCTTGAGTTCTTCCTGATTCACTTCTAAGCCGTCCTCTATTTGCTGAACTTGTTGAAGATGTCCACCACCTGGCCGATGACGTCGCCCTCGTGGTCGTGGGTCTTGATGGCCGTGGCCACGCAGCCCTTGAGGTGGTCTTCCAGGATCACCGCGCCCAACGAGCGCAGGGCCCCGGAGGCGGCGGCCACCTGCTTGAGCACCTGCATGCAGTCGCGGTCCTGCTCCACCATCTTCTTCAGCCCGCGCACCTGGCCCTCGATCCGGTTGATCCGGGCGACCAGCTTGGCGTGGTCATCGCCGCAAAGCGCCATTTCCGCCTCCCCTGAATATACTTATAGTATGTATGTGTATATCTGCGGTGGCGGGGCTTGTCAAGCGGCGGCGGCGGCCTGCCCCACCTGCTGGAAGAGGGACGAGTTGGCCTGCGACTTTTGCTGGGGTAAAAAGGAATTGTTGGGTTTCGCTTCGCTCTACCCAACCTACACCAATCCTTGAAAGCCCCCCTTGCCCAGCCCCTCTCCCCTGGCCCACAATCTAATCAGGGACCAGGGGCGCGGGAAAATCCCCCTTGCCCCCGAAAAACCGTTTCGTAAGCCTGGCCGGGGGGTTGACATACCCCCGACGATGCTTACCTTATGGTAGGTTTTCGAATAATCCCTTTAAATAAGAGGTTGTATATAAATGCGATTCGATAAATTCACTTTGAAGAGCCAGGAGATCCTCCAGGGGGCCATGTCCCTGGCCGACAAGCGGGGCAACCCCCAGATAGAGCCGGTTCACCTGTTGGCCGTGCTCCTGGAGGTGAGCGAGGAGATCGCCCGGCCGGTGCTGGGCAAGGTGGGGGCCAACGTAAACGCCCTGTTGGCCGAGACCAACCAGGCGCTGGAAAAGCTGCCCCAGGCCAGCGGGGCCACCGCCCAGGCGCACCTGTCTTCCGAGGCCACCCAGGTGCTCAACCAGGCCCAGGACACCGCCGAGAAGATGCACGACGAGTACGTCTCGGTGGAGCACATCCTGGTGGCGCTGACCGACTCGGACACCCCGGCGGGCAGGATACTCAAGGGCCAGGGCGTGACCACCGAGGGCATCCTGAGCGTGCTCAAGGATATCCGCGGCTCCCAGACCGTGACCGACCAGAACCCCGAGGACAAGTACGAGGCGCTCAAGCGCTTCGCCCGGGACCTCACCGAGCTGGCCGCCAAGGGCAAGCTGGACCCGGTGATCGGGCGCGACGAGGAGATCCGCCGGGTCATCCAGATTCTTTCCCGCCGCACCAAGAACAACCCGGTGTTGATCGGCGAGCCCGGCGTGGGCAAGACCGCCATCGTGGAGGGCCTGGCCTCGCGCATCGTGGCCGGGGACGTGCCCGAGGGGCTCAAGGACAAGAAGATCGTCAGCCTGGACATGGGATCGCTCATCGCCGGGGCCAAGTATCGCGGCGAGTTCGAGGACCGGCTCAAGGCGGTGCTCAAAGCCGTGGAAGAGGCCGCCGGGACCATCATCCTGTTCATCGACGAGATGCACACCCTGGTGGGCGCGGGCAAGGCCGAGGGGGCCATGGACGCGGGCAACATGCTAAAGCCCGCCCTGGCGCGCGGCGAGCTACGCTGCGTGGGCGCCACCACCATCAAGGAATACCGCCAGAACATCGAGAAGGACGCCGCCCTGGAGCGGCGCTTCGCCCCGGTGCAGGTGGGCGAGCCCAGCGTGGAGGACACCATCGCCATCCTGCGCGGGCTCAAGGAAAAGTACGAGGTGCACCACGGGGTGCGCATCAAGGACAGCGCCCTGGTGGCCGCCGCCACCCTGAGCGACCGCTACATCACCGACCGCTTCCTGCCCGACAAGGCCATCGACCTCATCGACGAGGCAGGCAGCAAGCTCAGGATCGACATCGACTCCCTGCCCGAGGAGCTGGACGTGCTGGAACGGCGCATCACCCAGCTCACCGTGGAGGTGGAGGCGCTCAAGAAGGAGACCGACGACGGCTCCAAGCGCCGCCTGGAAAACGTGCGCAAGGAATTGGCCGACCTCAAGGAGCAGCGCGACACCCTGCGCGCCCAGTGGCAGGAGGACAAGGACATCATCGAGGGGGTGCGCCAGGCCAAGGAAAAGATAGAGCAGCTGAACGCCGAGATGGCCCGGGCCGAGCGGGGCGGCGACTACAACCGGGTGGCCGAGATTCGCTACGGCCTGCTTCCCCAGCAGGAAAAAGAGATGGCCGAGGCCCAGCAGCGCCTGGAGGACAAGGGCGCCATGGTCAAGGAGGAGGTGGACAGCGAGGACGTGGCCGAGGTGGTCAGCCGCTGGACCAACATCCCGGTGGCCAAGCTGGTGGAGGGTGAGCGCGAGAAGCTTCTGCAAATGGAGGAGCGCATCGCCCAGCGCATCATCGGCCAGACCGAGGCGGTGATCGCCGTGGCCAACGCGGTGCGCCGCTCCCGCTCGGGCCTGCAAGACCCCAACCGGCCCATCGGCAGCTTCATCTTCATGGGCCCCACCGGAGTGGGCAAGACCGAGCTGGCCCGGGCCCTGGCCGAGTTCCTGTTTGACGACGAGCAGGCCATGGTGCGCCTGGACATGAGCGAGTTCATGGAAAAGCACGCGGTGAGCCGCCTCATCGGCGCGCCTCCGGGCTACGTGGGATATGAGGAGGGCGGCTACCTCACCGAGGCGGTGCGCCGCAAGCCCTACAGCGTGGTGCTGTTCGACGAGATCGAGAAGGCCCACCCCGACGTGTTCAACGCCCTGTTGCAGATATTGGACGACGGGCGGCTGACCGACGGCCAGGGCCGCACCGTGGACTTCACCAACGCCCTGATCATCATGACCAGCAACATCGGCTCCAACTACATCCAGGACCTGAGCGGCGAGGGCCAGCGCGACCAAATGGAAGAGGCGGTGATGACCGCCCTGCGCTCCCACTTCAAGCCCGAGTTCCTCAACCGGGTGGACAACGTGGTGATCTTCCACGCGCTCACCCTGGAGCAGATCAAGAGCATCGTGGGCATCCAGATGAAGCGCATCAACAAGCTGTTGACCCAGCGGGGCATCGCCCTGGAGATCAGCGACGCGGCCCAGGGCCACCTAGCCCAGGTGGGCTTCGACCCGGTCTACGGCGCGCGGCCGCTGAAGCGGGCCTTGCAGACCCAGGTCATGGACCCGCTGGCCGTCAAGCTCCTGGACGGCTCCTTCGGCGACGGCGACACCATCGTGGCCGACGTGGAAAACGACAAGGTGGTGTTCAGCAAGAAGTAGGCGTTAGGAAGAAAGCACTAAGCTAGATGAAAAGCCGCCCGGTCTCATGTGAGGCCGGGCGGCTTAGTTTAGATAGTTGACCAGACGAAGGCCCGTATCGTAATTTAGATTTATCACTCGGTGAAATTAATGGGGGGAAGAATGAGCCTACCAATAATGTTCCTTGGACTGGCTGATTACGTTAAAGAGGCCGAGCATCCTTTTCCCGTTGGCCCTCTTGATATTTTTCGTTTATCACGTCACAAAGTACACCTAATGTATCCAGCAATTATAGGCAGCAATGAGTGGATATTTTTGTTAGGAAGGGAAATTATTAACTCAGAAAATTTCAAGTCAATAGAATTGCACATAACCAGCCCACAAGGAAAATTAGTTGGTAAAGTTACAGAATTTTACCCCTATGAAATTAGTCTTGACAAAAAAGGGATACGCACCCACAACACGCCACAAATCACTATTGTTGATAATGAGTTCTCATATATGATTCACTTCAAATTCGAGTCAGCCATAGCGGAGGAACCTGGAGAATATTCTATTTTACTAAAACTTAACAACAAGTTTATTAATATTGGCAAAGCAACTTTCCACTACCAACCATCTCCACCATTCACTCCCGACCAAATAGTAGCAATTCAATCTGACCCTAATTCAGCAAAAGCAGTGGGGATTGCTCTTGGGTGTAAGTATTGTACATCTAAACTAAAGGTATATTCGGCACTGCAGCGGCAGCCATACATGGAGAAGGACGGCCACATATGGCAATATGATCTCGGAGATCGGTTTGAATGTGAGTGCGGCAAGACGTCCTATTCCCTTAAATATATCAAAGGAGGACTTCACGGCTTATTGCTGAAAGATTTTTCGCAATATGCCGATGGATTTGATTACGTTCGCAGATACGCTCATGAAGAAATGATGTCCACAATCAATAAATTTAATTCTTTATTAGAAAGCGAACCTGATGAAAAACCATTTCAAGAATTTATTGAAAATAATCCAATAATGTTGGCACAGTTTGGGGCAAAGCGTATTTTTAAAAAGCCTAATATTCTTGGCAAATTTGAATGTGACTTTGCAATACTAAACAGTCAAAACCAACTATTACTTATTGAGATTGAACGGCCATCAATGAGACTTTTTAAAAAGGATCTCCATCCAACTGCAAATTTATTGCACGCTTATGGACAAGTTAACGACTGGCTGCAAGAAGTTGCTAAACATTTTTATGCCGTTTTAGACGGGTTAAAGCTTAAGCAGGACGAAGTCTTCGCGATCAAAGGCGTCGTTATAGCAGGAAAAAAGTCCTCAGACATGAATCGGGCCTTGCAGAGGCACTTGTCTAATCCTCCTTACCCGAGCATCGCCTTTTTTACCCTAGACGATCTGTCTAACAGTTTGTTTACGATATCTCGAGGTCTTGCTTGAGTAGGATTAGGAAGTTATCGATTTGCTCAATCCGCTCTAAACCCAGCCTACACGATCCAGAAAGTCCCCCCCATCCAGCAATAGCCGTCATCGCGAGGAGCATCTCGGATAGAGATGCGACGTGGTGATCTTCGCCTTCCCCCAGGCGGGGCGGCCCGGCTTACTACCACCTACCTCCCTCTTGCGCCCGCCTCATCACCGGGCTTATGATTCCTCAGATGGTCCGCGATGCTTCAACCCATAGCCGGAGCCGCACTCCGGAGGTGGTGGTTTATGAAATATTTGCCGGCCGTTTTGCTGTTGAGCGCCATGCTGCTGCTGACCGCAGCCTCGGCCCACGCCTTTGCCGTGTACAATAGCGTGGACGCCACGGTGGATGTAACCAAAGATTGGCGCATGGGCATCCCCTTGTTCAAGGTGGGCCCCAACGGGACCTACAACGGGGAGCACGGCGCGGGCCTGGACAGCGTGTACGTATGGTGGGTCGCCGCCAAATTGACCTGCTACAGTAGCGAAAACTTCAGCATCCCCAAGGGGGGCTTCGCCCGCATCTACAAGAGCGAGGTGAAGATATACGACCACCAAAACAAGCACCTGCGCTCGGCGGGGGTGGGCAACGCGCCCTGCGACTGATCGCCCCCAAGGCTTGCCTTGGGCGGCGCTTTGTGCTTCATTAGGAACTGTGCCCTATGTACCCGTGGCTTCGGCGCCCGCGGTCCAGCGCAACCAGAGCCTGCCATCACAATCGGGAGATAACCAAATGAAGCGTTTGTTGATTGCCGCCATGATCTTGTGCCTGTCCAGCGTGTTCATCGCCGGATGCTACACCACCGGTAAAGTCGCCGGCGACACGGTGCAAGGCGTCCAGGACGGAGCCAAGGATCTGAAAAAGGGCTACGAGGACGGCAAGAAAGACTAAGGCCGCTCTGCTGCGGCCCGGGACCAGCCTCCCGGGCCGCCCGCCCAAGCCGTAAAGACTCCGCCCGTGGTTGCCGGGGCCGCCGTTCCTGTCTTGTGAATCACCAATATTCGCCTAGCAAGTTGCCGCGCATCCGTGGCCGTGGCCCGCATCGATGTGGGCCGGACGCCATAAAAGTTTGACCGCACAATCTAATAACCTTTACTATATTATGCATATAAGGTATACAGGTTCGGTTTTTTGCCAACATCAAAATTAGAGAGGCGCCGATGAAACACTTTGGGATTATTTTCCTGGCCTTGGCGTTTTGCCTGGCTCTGGCGCCCCTGGGGGCTCTGGCGGCCAACCAGCTTCCCAGTTGCGCGGACCTGGAGGAAATGGCCAACACCCTGGACCAAGCTGCCGACGCCCTGGCCAAGGTGGGCAACATCGAACGGGGCAGCGAATTGGACAAAAGCCTGGGCCAACTGATCAACGCCCTGGCCGACGTGGCCAACACCGAGCGGAACCAGGAGATGGCCAACGCGGTGAATCTCATGGGCGACTCCTGGAAAAAGGACGACTGGGAGCCCATGAAAGAAGGCCTGGACAATGTGATCGCCGTCTTGGACAAGCTGATAAAGCGCGACTGCCCTTAATCCCCAGCGAGGCGGCGGGGCGCGCCCCGCC
>JAHIQI010000007.1 GCA_018902755.1 Pseudomonadota bacterium
GGGGGGGGCAAACCCCCCCGCCCCGATGCATTCATACGGTCTGGTTTACTGCTTGCCGCCCATGTCGTTGGTGATCTTGTAGCCCAGGAACTCCTGGACCTGGCCCAGGTACTCGGGGCCGATCTCCTTGGCGAACTGCTGATGGACCACGTTGCCCTGGAACTGCAGGGTTTTCAGGTCCTTTTCGGACAGATCCCAGAACTTGACGCCGGCCTTTTCCGCGGCCGCCTTCTTGCACGCCATCTCCTGGTCCTTGGTCTGGCCGCGGTAGATGGCGGCCTGCTCCTTGACCACCTTGGTGAAGGTGGTTTGCAGGTCGGCGGGAAGAGACTTGAACCACTTTTTGTTGAAGATCCAGATGAACAGGCCCTGGGCGTAGTTGACGGGGGTGAAGTTCTTGGCGACCTCGAACTTCTTGGTCAAAAAGCACACCAGCAGGGTGTGGTCCAGGCCGGTGATGACGCCCTGCTTCAGGGCGGTGGGCACGTCCGGCCAGGGCATGACCACGGGGTTGAAGCCCCAGGACTTGTAGAGCATCTTGTTGACCGCGGCCTCGGCGATGCGGAACTTCACCTGCTTGGCGTCGGCGATGTTCTTCACCGGGACGGTGGTGGCCCAGCCGTACTGGCCGTAGCCGGTGACGCTCATACCCATGATTCCCTGGTGCTCCATGCCGTCCAGGAAGTGCTGGTAAAGCTTCTTGTTGGAGATGAACTTCTCCAACTTCTCATAGGTGTTGACCAGGAAAGGCAGGTTGACCAGACCCATGCGGGGGCCCAGGTTGGTGCTGGCCACCGAGGAAACGGCCATGCCCTGGATAGCGCCCATCTGGAGCTGGTTTAGAACCTCCACCTCGCCGCCCAACATGGAGAAGGGCAGGTACTCGAAGTAGATCTGGCCGTTGGTGGCCTTCCACAGGGCATCGCGGATGGCGAAGCCGGCGTAGACGCCCTTGATGGCCGGGTGAGAAACGTTGGAGACCTTGATCTTATACTTGGCGCCGGAATAGTCGAAGGCCGGCTTCCACTTCTCCACGGACGGCTTCTTGGCCATGGCCGCCGGAGCTACCAAGGCTATCGCCGCCAAGGCTACTACCAGCACCACAAATACTTTGGAAAAACGCATAACCCCTCCCTTTTCGATTCGCTTGGCGAGTACACACAACGCATGGATTTCTCAAAGCAGGCCCTGCGAGCCGGGGCGCACCGCGCCGCTGGGGGCCTCCATAGGCTATGGAGTAAGCGCCCGTGTTTTGCCTCCTCCTTCCGTGGGCGCTTTATTTGCCTTGAGAGTCTTTGAAAAGCCGCTTCGCCAGGCCGGGGCCTAGCGGGGCAAAAGCTCACTCTGAGCCAGTTTCTTACGTTGGTCCTCAAGCTGCTGCTGGCTGTGTTTGACCAGAAGGATAGGCGTCTTGCATTTCCATAACACGTTGTGAACAACACTACCGCCTAAAATCTCTTCCAACTCGCTGAATCCGCTTTGAGGAAGAATGACCATTTCGTAGCCACCCTCTTCCGCTTCCCGGCAGATAACCGCCGCCGGTTGCCCCTCCTCTATGCGGGTTTCATATTCAACACCCGCTTTTTGGAAGGGCTCGGCCGCCGCCTGCAACACCTTTTCAGCCCGCTTGCGCATGGAATCCTTGATGCGATTCTGGTCGTCGGGGCTGATGCCGTGCTGCTCCAGACGCTTGGTGTTGACCACATTGAGCAGCGTGACCGCCAGGGGCATGCGCCAACTCAATTTGATGGCGTGCTCCTCGGCGGTGATGGAGTTGCGGGCGGTGTCCACTGGAATAAGGACCTTGCTTTTCATGGTCACCCTCTAAGAATGCTGTAGGTCAAAGAGAAACTATTCAATACTGCCTTTTTTTGACCCTCAAATGCAAGCCCTGCCGCCTTTTGGGCCAGCCGGCAAGGGGCCGGGGCAAGACAACACCGCGCCGGGCGGGACATGATCACCACTCCGGTGCAGCGGGGAAAAAGGCCAAAAACCACTCTGGAGTGCCGTCATCGCGCCTGGGGACCATGCATCACCTTTCTTGGGGAGGGATGCCAGGACAACATAGCTACATTGAAGCTACTTACAAAAATGACGCTATCAAAGCACCGCTAATAGTGTCAAGGTAAAAAGGCCTTATAATCCCTGGGAAACCTTGCCCTAATCAGTACAAGCCGCTGGTGGCCCAATTACTCCGTCGGCGGTCAGTGCTACTTGTAGGCCGTCGTGGGCAGCCCATATCTTGCCGCTGAAGTAGCCGGAGGCCGAGGCGGCCGCCTGGCGGGGGTCCACCACCCGGTAGAAGTGGCTGAGCAACAGGGCCCCCACCTGGGCCTGGGCGGCCAAACGGCCGCAGGCGGCGGGATGCAGGTGCCCCGGCTTGGGCTTCTGGTCGGTGCCCGCGCAATGGCAGATGAGAAGGTCCGCGCCCTGGGCGAAACGGGTCAGGCCCTCGGAGGCCTCGCTGTCGCCCAGGTAGACCAGGCTGCGGCCACCCGCCTCCAACCGCCAAGCCAGGCTGTGGGGGTGGTGCACAGCAGGGGCGGTGGTTATCTCCACCGCGCCCAACCGGGCCCGGCCGCCCGGCTCCAGCCAGCGCCGGGTCAGCACCTCGGGCGGCGGGTTAAGCCAATCGCCCCAGGCCTGGTTCAGGGCGGAGAGCAATGGCTCCAGCCCCTGGTGGGCCAGCAGGGTTATGCGGGCCTGGGCGGCCAGCTCGGGATCGTACTCCAGGGCGAACAGCAGGGGGATGAGGTCGGCCATGTGGTCCGGGTGGGGGTGGCTGATGATCACCGCGTCCACCTCGGCCGCCCGGCGCCCGCCGTCCAGGAGGCGGCGCCAGGCCCCCTGCCCCAAGTCCATGAGGATTCCCAGGCCCCCGGCCCGCAGCCAATAGGCCGGGCCGGAGCGCTCGGCCCGCAGCTCGCAGGTGCCCGATCCCAAAACGGTTAAACGCATGACGCCCTCCCTTTGCTTGTCTGGATTTTATAAAACCCGGCATAATCAGGGCAAGCGTGGCGAGGCCATTGACCAAGGGGGAGCATCCCCGGTTAAAATGACCAAGCCCCCACTACGGCGGGCTGGGAGGAAAATAAAGATGCGCAAAATCACCCTGGCTCTGGTCTTGGCCCTGTTGCTGCCGGCGGCCCTGTGTCTGGCCGCAGACCCGGCCCCCAGCGGCCTGATTATCGACAACCAGGGCCAGCGGATCACGGTGGAGCGTTTCGACAAGCTCATGGACAGCTATCCGTTCATGTACGAGGACTCGGAGAGCAAGGTTCCCATGAGCGACGTCAAAAGCCTGACCTACAACAACGACAACACCGTCACCCTGGTGAACAGCAAGGGCAAGAGCTTCAACGTTACCGGCCAGATGGGCATCTGCTACACGGACATGATCTACTATAAAACCAAGAGCCCCATAGACGGCAGCCTGCAAGAGCAGACCATTGATCCGTTCCTGGTTAAAAAGATCGTCTTTAACTGGAAGAAATGATTTTAGCCCAGGGCGTCCCGCGCCTGCTTGAGCCCGGTCAGGATCGTGGCGGGCACTCGCAGGGTTCCCTGACCCGCGCCCAGGCGGATGCCGGGCTTGTTGTGGCCGTGGAAGTCGCTGCCCCCGCTGACCACCAGGTCCAGGCGGGCGGCCATGTCCAGCAGGCGGCGCTCCTGGGAGGGGTTGTGCTCGGAGTAGTAGGCCTCCAGGCCCATCAGTCCCTGGTCTTTCAGGTCCTTGACCAACTGCTCCAGCACCGCCGGGTGCAGCTCCAGCAGGCCGGGGTGGGCCAGGACGCTAACCCCGCCCGCCCCCCGGATAAGCTCCATGGCCTGGCCGGGGGTTAGGCGCTCCTTTTCCATGTAGGCCGGGGCGCCCCGCTTCAGGAAGCGGCCGAAGGCCTCGCCGGGGCCGGCCACCACCCCCTTGTCCACCAGCACCTGGGCGAAGTGAGGCCGCCCCACCTGGCCGCCCCCGGCAGCCGCGACGACCTCGTCCAGGGTGATGTCCACCCCCAGCTCTTGCAGGCGGGCCACGATCTTGGGGTTGCGCTCAACCCGGGCGGTCTGCACCCGCTCCAGGCCCTGCGCCAAGCAGGGCTCGGCCGGGTCCACCCACAGCCCCACCAGGTGCATGGAGCCTCCGCCGGGGCGATCCACGCTCAACTCCACGCCGGGCACCAGCTCCGGGCCGCCGGGCGTCGCCGCCGCCCTGAACTCGGCCAGTCCTTCGGTGGTGTCGTGATCGGTGAGGGCCACCGCGGCCAAACCGGCTTGGGCCGCCGCCTCGGCCACCTGGGCCGGAGGCAGGGTGCCGTCGCTGGCCGTGGAGTGGGTGTGCAGATCGATGAGTTTCATGGTCCCAAAGCTAGCGCCACGGGGCCCGCTTGGCAACCGTGGATGATCCGGATACGCCCTCGGGTTTTGGACGCCGTTGGTTTATTAATCTTGTTTGCCTAATTTTCAGCGTGTTACCCTGATACGAAGAGAGCAAAACATGGCATCCTGATTCACACACCCATGAACCATTTATACCCCGTGGGGGGTGGAGGGAAGTCATGGCGGAAAAGAGAGTCGCCCGAGTCACCGAGATCATCGCCGGTAGCCCCAACAGCTTCGACGACGCCGTCGCGGCGGGCATCAGCCGGGCCAACGCCACCTTGAGAGGCATCACCGGCTTCAAGGTGCAGGATCAGAATATTTCCATGGTGGACGGCAAGGTGCTGGAGTACCGGGTCCGTATGGAAGTGATCTTCGTCCTGGAGTCCTAACCCTCGAACAATAAAGAGACCGCCCCCATTGGGGGCGGTCCCATGAGCTTTAGCCGTTCCGCCGCCTGGCGGAAGGGTGGTTTCGTATTGGTCGGCTCAGCGGCCCCAGGCGCAGTCCTGCAAGGTTTGGCGTAGGCGTTGCACCGGCCATTCCTTACGCTTGGCTATTTGAACCGCCTTTTGGTACTGCGCGCTATCCAGGCGGGGAGTGCGCGACAATATCCACAGATAGTCACGATCCGGCGTACCCACCACCGCCCAGCGGTAGGACGGGTCCAGGCCGATGATCCAGTAGTCGCCGGTGAAGGGCCACTGGAACTGGACTTTGAGCCTGCCGCCGCCAGAACCGGCTACCACCCAGGCCCTGGCCTGGGCCTTGCGAGGCTCGCCCTCGGGTGAGCCCTCACGGCAGGCGTTTACCACCACCAACTCATCCTCGTGCCGGGTGTACTGAGCGGTGGTGCAGGTGCAACCCTCCTGAAACCAAGCCGGGAATGAGGCGATTTCGTACCAGCGGCCCAGGTAGCGATCCAGGTCCACTGAAGAAACCGCCACGGAAGGGGGGGCCTGCGGCCCTGCGCATCCCACGGCCAAGGCCAAAATGGCGGCCAACAGCAGTGCCACCCAGCGACTCATCACCTATGCTTTCTTTTGCCGCGCCGCCTTCTTCTCGGCGGCAGCCTCGCTGCCCGAAGCCTGCGCCTTCTTGGTCCGCTTGGCCTTGGCTTGCTTCTTGGCTCCGGCCTTGGGCGTCGCCTTGGGCTTGGCCTTCTTGGCGCCCTTCACCGGCTCCAAGGCCCAGGCCTCCAACTGGCCGATGCGCTCGGCGAACTTGAAGGTCATCTTTTTCTTCACGTTTTCCGGCACGTCCACTAGGTCGCGCTCGTTGGCCGCGGGCATTATGATCATCTTGATGCCCGCGCGGTGGGCGGCCAGGACCTTTTCCTTGATGCCCCCCACCGGGAGCACCATGCCCCTGAGGGTGATCTCGCCGGTCATGGCCACGTCGCTCTTGACCGGGCGGCCGCTGAACAGGGAGAGCAGGGCGGTGAACAGGGTCACCCCGGCGCTGGGGCCGTCCTTGGGGATGGCCCCGGCGGGCACGTGGATGTGGATGTCGCTCTCGGCGTTGAATCTGTCCTCCAGGCCGCAGGCGTTGGCGTTGGCCCTGAGGTAAGTCACCGCCGCCTGGGCCGACTCCTTCATCACCTCGCCCAACTGGCCGGTGAGCACCAGGGAGCCCTTGCCGGGCATGCGGCTGGCCTCCACGAACAGGATGTCCCCGCCCGAGGGGGTCCAGGCCAGGCCGGTGGCCACGCCGGGCACGGCGGTGCGCAGGGCGGTGTCGGGCAGGATGCGCTGGGGCCCCAACACCTCGGTCACCTCGGGCTTGTTTATCTTCACCGCCTTGGTCTCGCCCTCGGCGATGGCCCTGGCCGCCCAGCGGCACAGGGATCCGATCTCCCGCTCCAGGTTTCTTAGCCCAGCCTCCCGGGTGTAGCCGGTGATGAGCAGGGTCAGGGCCGCGTCGCTGATGCTCAGTTGCTTGGCGCTCAGGCCGTGCTCGCTCCGCTGACGGGGCACCAGGTAGCGCTTGGCGATCTTGAGCTTGTCCTCGGCGGTGTAGCCGGGGATCTCGATGATCTCCATGCGGTCCCTGAGCGGCGCGGGGATGGTGTCCAGCACGTTGGCCGTGGTCACGAACATCACCTTGGACAGGTCGAAGGGCAGGTCCAGGTAGTGGTCGCTGAAGCTGAAGTTCTGCTCCGGGTCCAGCACCTCCAAAAGGGCGCTGGAGGGGTCGCCCCGGAAGTCGGCCCCCACCTTGTCCACCTCGTCTAGCATGAACACCGGGTTGCGGCTGCCCGCCCGCCGAAGGCTCTGCACTATGCGCCCGGGCATGGCCCCCACGTAGGTGCGCCGGTGGCCGCGAATCTCGGCCTCGTCGCGCACCCCGCCCAGGCTGATGCGGGCGAACTTGCGCCCCAGGGCCCGGGCGATGGAGCGGCCCAGGGAGGTCTTGCCCACGCCGGGAGGGCCCACGAAGCAGAGGATGGGGCCCTTCATGTCCGGGTTGAGCTTGCGCACCGCCAGGTATTCCAGGATGCGCCGCTTCACCTTGTCCAGGTCGTAGTGGTCCGCCTCCAGGATGGCCCGCGCCGCCTTGATGTCCAGGTGGTCCTCGGTCTGCTCTTCCCAGGGCAGGTTCAGTATCCAGTCGAGATAGGTGGTGATGACGTTGTACTCGGCGCTGGAGGAGTGCATGCCGTCCAGGCGCTTGAGCTCGCGCTCGGCCTCGGCGCGCACCTGTTCGGGCAGGGCCTTTTCCTCCAGGCGCAGGCGCAGTTCGTCGGTCTCGCCGCCTTCGCTCTCGCCCTCGCCAAGCTCATCCTTGATGGCCTTTAGCTGCTGGCGCAGGTAGTACTCGCGCTGGGTCTTGTCCAGGCCTTCCTTGACCTGGTCCTGAATCTTGCTGCCCAGCTCCAGCACCTGGATCTCGCGGTTCAAGAGGGTGGTGACCCTGCGCAGGCGCTCGCTCACGTCCAGGGCCTCCACGATGCTCTGGCGCTCCTCGGCGCTGATGCTCATGGCGCTGGCCACCATGTCGCACAGGGCGCCGGGATGGTCCACGCTGGCCACCAGGGAGCCCAACTCGTCGGGCAGGTGGGGAGCCAACTCCAGCACCCGGCGGAACAAGGATCTTAAATTGTTAAGAAGGGCCTTGCTCTCCAGGTCGTCGGTGATGATGTCCTCCACCGCCTCCACCTGGGCCATGAGATAGGGTTCGGTGCGCAAAAGCTCCACCACCCGGAAGCGGGTGAGCCCCTGGGCCACCAGGCGCAGGCCGTCCTTTTCGCTCTTGGCCATTTGCAGGATGAGAGCGGCCACGCCTATCTGGTGGATGTCGGCGATGCCCTTAACCTCTTCGGAGTTGATGTCCCCCTTGAGGGCCACCAGCCCCACGATCTTGTCCCCGCTCAAGACCTCGTCCACCAGGCCCTGGTGGCGGTGGTCGGAGACCAGCATGGGCAGGACCATGCGGGGGAACATGCTCATATCCTTGACCGCCAACAGGGGCAGCAGCTTGGGCAGGGGAGGCCGGCGGCCCAGCAGGGTCTCGGCAAGGTCCGCCCCGTCGCCGATGCTGACGTTTACGGAATCTTCGGGTAAAAGCAGATTTGCATTGCTCATGATTTACTCACTTGTAGAACTAGACAGCCTGAACCTCGACACTGGCCGCGCGCGTGCGTTTGGGCAAGACTATCCGGAGCAGTCCGTCGGACAAGCTGGCCTCCACCCGGTTGGGCACGATGGGCACCGTTATCCTGAAGGATCGTACGAACTCGCCGGTTTCTATCTCCATGCGGTGGTAGCGTGCCCCGGCCACCCTTAGGGTGGGTTCGCGGCGGCCGAACAGGCGCACCACCTGATCGTCCACCATGATCTTGAGGCCCTGGCGCTCCACCCCGGCCAGGTCGGCAATGATGATGATCGCATCGGTGGTTTCCACGATGTCCACCGCCGGAGTCCAGGCCCCGTCGTCGCCACTCATCTCGGGCCGCTCCATATTGTGCAAAAGCCTGCGCATGTGCGCCCTTAAGGCCTCACCGGGAGGGGAGTAGTCTCGGGTCATGGCTGTAAATCTCCTAAATATCCAACCTGCCCGCTGGAGCCCCCATAGCACCGGCGGACTACATTTACGTAATAAGGTAAGTACAGTTCCACTATAAGCAATTGGCGGGGTTGGAAAAAAGCCCTTAAACGCATTTATCCACCCGGTAAGACTTGACTATGGCCCATTGCGACTTACCTTGAAAGGTGTGATTTGGATCAAATGCGCTTTTCACAGCGATTTGTCAAAGTTAGGAAAAGATTAAGCCCTCGCCCCGGGGGGGCGGTCAAGATATCAATTCGAGGAGGTAAAGAGTAACCATGGCAGGCAACGAAAAAATTATCGGAATCGACCTGGGCACCACCAACAGCGTGGTGGCGGTAATGGAAGGCGGCGAGGCCAAGGTTATCACCAATGAGGAAGGCAACCGCACCACCCCCAGCGTGGTGGCCTTCACCGACAAGGGCGAGCGCCTGGTGGGTGCCGCTGCCAAGCGCCAAGCGGTGACCAACCCCACCAACACCGTCTACAGCATCAAGCGCTTCATGGGACGCCGCTTCTCCGAGGTGGCCGAAGAGATCAAGCAGGTGCCCTACAAGATAGTGGACACCGGCGCGGACCAGGTCAAGATCGAGGCCCAGGGCAAGGAGTACTCGCCCCCCGAGGTCAGCGCCATGATCCTGGGCAAGCTCAAAAAGGCGGCTGAGGACTACCTGGGCGAGAAGGTGCACGCGGCGGTGATCACCGTGCCCGCCTACTTCAACGACTCCCAGCGCCAGGCCACCAAGGACGCGGGCAAGATCGCGGGCCTGGAGGTCAAGCGCATCATCAACGAGCCCACGGCGGCGGCGTTGGCCTACGGCCTGGACAAGAAGACCAACGAGGTCATAGCGGTGTTCGACTTCGGCGGAGGCACCTTCGACATCTCGGTGTTGGAGGTCGGTGACGGCGTGGTGGAGGTAAAGGCCACCAACGGCGACACCCACCTGGGCGGCGACAACCTGGACCAGAAGATCATCGACTGGATGGTGGGCGAGTTCAAAAAGGACTCCGGCGTGGACCTGTCCGGCGACCCCATGGCCATGCAGCGCCTCAAGGAGGCGGCGGAAAAGGCCAAGATGGAGCTGTCCAGCGCGGTGGAGACCGATGTCAACCTGCCCTTCATCACCGCCGACGCCAGCGGCCCCAAGCACCTGAACATCAAGCTGAGCCGCGCCAAGTTCGAGGCCCTGGTGGACAACGAGTTGCAGCGCACCCTGGGCCCCTGCAAGGCGGCCCTGTCCGACTCCGGCCTGAGCCCCAACCAGATCGACGAGGTGGTCCTGGTGGGCGGCTCCACCCGCATCCCCAAGGTGCAGGAGATGGTCAAGGCCTTCTTCGGCAAGGAGCCTCACAAGGGTGTGAACCCCGACGAGGTGGTGGCCGTGGGCGCGGCCATCCAGGGCGGCGTGTTGGGCGGCCAGGTCAACGACGTGCTTCTGCTGGACGTCACTCCGCTCAGCCTGGGCATCGAGACCCTGGGCGGGGTCATGACCAAGCTCATCGAGCGCAACACCACCATCCCCACCCGCAAGAGCGAGGTGTTTTCCACCGCGGCCGACAGCCAGCCGGCGGTGGACATCCACGTGTTGCAGGGCGAGCGTGATTTCGCCAAGGACAACCGGACCCTGGGCAACTTCCAGCTCACCGGCCTGCCCCCGGCCCCCCGCGGCGTTCCCCAGATCGAGGTCACCTTTGACATCGACGCCAACGGCATGGTCAACGTGAGCGCCAAGGACTTGGCCACCGGCAAGCAGCAGTCCATCGAGATCAAGGCCTCTTCGGGCCTCAACGACGAAGACATCGACAAGATGGTCACCGACGCCAAGCGCTTCAGCAACGAGGACAAGGAGCGTCGCCAGGCGGTGGAAGCCAGGAACAAGCTGGACAGCCTGATCTACCAGACCGAAAAGCTGCTCAAGGAAAATGAGGGCAAGCTGGACGAAGCCACCAAGACCTCCATGGAAGGGGCCATCACCGAGGCCAAGAAGGCCCTGGAGAGCGAGGACCGGGCCCAGATGGAAAGCGCCTTCGAGAACCTGGAGAAGGCCTCCCACGCCATGGCCCAGAGCCTGTACCAGAGCAGCCAGCAGGCGGGCGGCCAGCCCGGCGGCGGGCAGCCCGGCGGTCAGGCGGGTGGCGGGCAAAAGCCCAAGGACGACGATGTTGTGGACGCGGAGTTCACCGAGCACTAAGCATCAAGAAGCAAACAACCAGATTAGACATCAAGCGCAACACATCTGGCACTAGCATCTAGCACCGAGCACCAGACAAGCGACCACAAACGCCAGGGCCGGCTCCCAAACGGGGGCCGGCCTTTTTTATGGGCGATCGGGGGAGGCTGGGCCTACCAGTGGGTGGCCCGGCCGATGCGCTGGCCGCTCACCTCCAGGGTGTCGCTGACCACCATGAAGGCGTCCGGGTCCAGGGAGTTGACCAGGGCCTTGATCCGCCCCAGCTCCCGCAGGTTGACCACGGTGTAGACCATGGGCTCGTCCATGCCGCTGAAGGCGCCCTTGGCCGGGATCAGGGTGGCCCCGGCCCGGCTGTCGCTGACGATGGCCTTGGCGATGTCCTGCCAGCGGTGGCTGATGATGGTCACCGCCTTGCGCTGGCTGAGCCCGCTGAACACCAGGTTGGTAACCTGGGCGGCCACGAAGATCATGGCCAGGGTGTACATGATCTTGGTCAGCGGGAACAGCAGGGCCCCCAGCCCCAGCACCACCACATTGAAGCCCAGCAGGGTGGTGCCCAGGCGCACGCTGAAGCGCTGCATCAAAATCACCGAGAGGATGTCCAGGCCCCCGGCCGAGCCCTGGCTCTTGAGCACCAGGCCGCCGCCCGCCCCGAAGAGGATGCCCGCCAACAACGCCCCAGCCAGGGGGTCCTCCAAGATCACCGGCACCTTGACCACTTCCAGGGCCATGGTGAGCATGCCCATGCCCACCAGGCTCCAATAAAAGAAGCGCCGCCCCACCATGCGCCAGCCCAGGGCGAAGATGGGGATGTTGAGTATGAGGTACCACAGGCCCACCGGCAGATGGGGCGGCAGGTAGTAGAGCAGGATGGACAGGCCGGTGAAACCGCCGGACAACAGGCCCTGGGGCACCAGGATGCCGTTGACCGCCACCGCGGCGCACAGGTTGCCGGCGATCATCAGGACCAGGTTCAGGACCACCCGCCCCACCGGGCCCAGGCGCGAGGGACGCGGGGGCGGCTCGGGCGGGGGAGCGCCGTTTTGCTCCGGGGTCTCTATGGTATCCAAGGTTTCCATGGGGGCAGTGTACCAAAGCCTGCCTCCGGGGCCAAACCGTCAGGCCCGGAACGAAAAAGTGCCTAGAAATCTGGTTGCTTGCCACGGTCGTATTTGTCAAGATGCCCTCAAGCCTCCGTTTAGCGGTTTTCGGCGGCTGAAACCCAAGAAACACCTTCCCCCATCCTTGGCCGCCGCGGATAGGCCGCCTGGACGGGGAGCGAGGCATCAGCGTATGGCGGGCAGCGATCAGCCGCTGGGGCGCGTCACTGCGCCCTGGGTGGAACTGTTGGTGTTGCTGGCGGCCTGGGCAGGGATCACCGCGATCACCGTCCATTGGCTGGGGCAGAACCACGCCCCCCTGTCCTTTGACCAGTCCCACCACTTTCTGCTGTCCCTGGGCTATCGGGAAATCCTGGCCGATCCCCTGCGCTGGCCGGACCTGTGCTCCTACGCCATCTACTATCCCCCGCTGTTTCACACCTCCCTGGCCGCCATGATGCTGCTGGGCGGGGTGAGCCTGCAATACGCCCCGCTGATCAACAGCTTCTGGCTGCTCATGCTCATGCTGCCCACCTGGCTTTTGGGCCGGGAGGCCTTCGGCCGGGCCGCCGGGCTGGCCGGGGCGCTGCTGCTGGCCCTGATACCCGCCTCGGCCGGGCTGGCCCGCGAGGTGCTCATGGAGGTGTGCCTGGCGGCCATGGTGGCCTGGGCGGTCTGGGCCCTGGCCCGCAGCCAAGGGCTGTCCAGCCGCCGCTGGCTGCTGCTGTTGGGGGCCTTGGCCGGGCTGGGCATGCTGGCCAAGTGGACCTTTGCCATGTACCTGCTGGGGCCCCTGGCCTGGTGCCTGTACTGGGGCCATGGGCGGGGCTTGGCCGTGGATTGGCGGGGGGTGGCCTGGGCCCTGGTAATCGGCGCGGCGGTGTGCCTGCCCTGGTATCTGCATTCGCCGGCCACCCTTATCAAGAACATGCTGATCAACGCCGGGCCGGTGGCCCTTAAGGAGGGCGACCCGGCGGTGTTTTCCCCGGACGGGCTGCTCTACTACCTTCTGTCCCTGGTCAACCACCAGATGTTCCTGCCCCTGGCCGCACTGGCGGTGATTGGCCTGGTGGCGGGGCTTGTTTGGCAACGGAAGCGGACCGCCCTTTTGGTGGTGTGGTTTTTGACCGGCCTGGTCCTGATAACCCTGCTCCGGAACAAGGACTCCCGCTACCTGTATCCCCTGCTGGCCCCGGCCTGCCTGTTCGCGGTGGGCTGGGCCGGGATGCTGGGCCGCCGCTGGCTGAGGCTCGCCGCCCTGGCGGCGGTGCTGGCCCTGGCCATCCTGCATTTCGGGGCGGTGAGCTACGGCTGGGGGCCCCTGGCCCCGGAGCGGGTGTGGTGGGTGGGGGGCAAGCCCCTGCGGGTCAGCGGCCCCAAGGCGGTGTACGCCCGCCGCCCCAGCCCCCACGATTGGCAACTGCCCGCCATCCTGGCCGCCACCGAGGGGGACTGGTCGCGCAAGAGCCGCCCGCCCCGTCTGGGGGTGGTGGCCGCTCTCACCTACTTCAACAAGGTGGCCTTGGAGTCCTGGGCCGCGGCATATGGGAACCGGGTGTGCGTGGTGTCCGCCGTGGAGCCCACCCACTGGCACCCCGGCCGGGTGGAGCGGGACATGCTGCGCGACCTCATGGACCTGGACTATCTGGTGACCAAGAGCGGCGATCTGGGCCTGGACCCGGACTATGGGCGCGTCCAAAAAGCGGCCCAAAAGGCGCTGCTGCCCAAGGCCCGTCTGGTGAAGGAGTTCCCCATGCCCGACGGCGGACGGGCCTCTTTGTGGCGGCTGGCCAACGACCCCGCCCGCCCGGTCCCGCCCTGCGACTAGGCGATGAGCCCCTCGGCCTGCAAGGAGCGCCGCACCAGCAGGCCGCAGCAATAGGCTATGTTGGCCGGGCTGTAGATGGTCAGCTCGTCGCGGTAAAAGGCCTCGAACAGCCAGGTGCTCACTTCTTTTTGATCCTCGCTTTGCTTAAAACGTTGGGCGATCTTCTGGTGCCAGGCCCGCAGATGGGCCAAGGTGTCCTCCAGATAGCGGGCGGCCTGCTCACCGCTTAGGGCCTCCTGATGCCCCAGGCCCAGCACCTCGGGACGCCGGGCGGCGATGCCCTCCAGCACCTCCATGTAATCAGGATAGGAGACAAAGTAAAGGGGGAAGCCCGGCCGGTCGGGGTGGCGGAAACCGGCCGAGTCCGAGGCGAAGAAGGCCCCCTGGCCGGGCAGCCAGGCCAACAGCCCGCCCGGCGCGTGGCCCTTGCCGGGCAACAGCTCCACCCGTTGGCCGCCCACCATGAGGCTCTCGCCCGCCTCCATCAAGAGCAGGCGATCATCCGGCAACGGCTCTAGGGGCGGCCAGGCCCGGGGGCCGTCCAGGTCCGAGCGCCGGATGACCTCGGCGCTGCTGAAATTATCGTCCGCGCTGAAGCGGCCCAGGGTGCTGGCCCGGCCCAGCAGCTCTCGGGACTTGGCGGTGAGCGCCAGGCGCGCCTCGGGCAGGCCCTCCAAAAGGCCCTTGGACCCGGCGCTGTGGTCGCTGTGGGCATGGGAGAGGATCACCCAGGAGACGTCCTCGGGGGCCAGTCCCAAGTGGGCCAACTGGGCCAGCACCAGGGGGGTGGTGCCGCTCATGCCCACCTCGTAAATGGCTGCCTGTCCCTGGTCCCGGATCAGGTACAGGCACAGGTGATGCTCACCCAGGAGCCATAGGTTGGGGCCTAGTTGTCGGGGCGGGATGAAGCAAGGCATGGGCTGTCCTCGGGCTGGCGCGGGGTTAACGAGGCCTCAATATTCCATAAAAGCTTTGGCCGGGCAAGCAGGGACCATGGTGGCGCTTGTTAGGCCCCCTGGGCTATGTCACGATATTCCATAGCAGCAATGGTCCATCACCCGGAACGCCTTAGGAGGCAATGTCATGAAAAAAGCGATGAAGGGGATAATCGCGGCCTTGATTCTGCTGGCGTGGACCTGCCCGTCCCTGGCCGGGGGCGACCGCGAGCTGGCCCTGGCCATCTACAAGAGCTTCAAGGCGGGCCAGGCCCTGCCCCTGGCCTCCAAGGAGATGCCGGGCCTCACCCTGGCCCACGCCTACGGCGTGCAGGCCGCCCTGCTGGCCATTTTCCGCTCCCACATGGACCATGTGGCCGGTTTCAAGGCCGAGCTCACCAGCAAGGCGGTGTTCAGCGGCGGCTTGGGCCAGGTGGCCTTTGAGGTAAAATAGAAGGCCATAACCATATCAAATTATCGCCCCGCGCCGGGGCTGGGAGGCAATCAGTGAGCGCGATCAACTCGGCCCAGCTTAAGCCATTTCTAGAGGCCCTGGGGCTTTCCGAACCACCCATGGCCCTGTTTTACAGCCAAACCCAGCCCACCGAGGGCTTCCACCCCCAGGCCGGGGACACGCCCACCAAGGCCAAGGAGGAGCAGAACGCCATCGACTGGGGCGGGGTGTTCGGCAACTTCAGCTGTGTGATGGGCAACATCTGGCGGGCCCGCAAAAAGCACTCCATCGCCTGGATGAGCGCCGAGCACTTCGGCTGTCCCGGCGGGGCCTTTTACCTGGGCTTTTTAAAACCCCAGACCGACATGATCTGCGCCTACGTGAGCAGCGGCATCCCCGGGCACATGGAAGGGGAGCACTACGTCAGCGACCCGGTGGCCTGCCGCCAACTCTTCGAGACCATAGACCCGCTGCCCGCGCCTGGCCCCTACTGCGTGTTCAAGCCCCTGGACCTGCTGGAGGGCGACGAGGAAGCGGAGGTGGTGATCTTCTTCGCCCGGCCCGAGGTGATCTCCGGGCTTCAGTTCCTGACCGCCTTCGTCACCAACGACCTCCATGGGACCACCACTCCCTGGGGGGCGGGATGTTCCCACATCGTCACCTTCCCCCGCCAGTACGCGGCCAAGGGCGAGAACAAGGCGGTGATCGGCGGCTGGGACCCCTCCTGCCGTAAGTTTTTGAAGACCGATGAGCTGAGCTTCGCCGCGCCCTTGTCCCTGTTCAAGCTGATGCTGGAGCGCTGGCCGGAGAGCTTCCTCACCACCCCCACCTGGGAGTTGGTGAAAAAGAAGATCGCCCGCTCGGCCCGCGCCTGGGGGGAAGAGGCCTAGAGTGGCTTGACAGCCGGGCTCCGGCGGTCTACACCAATACAAGCTTATTCTCGGGGCGGGGTGCAATTCCCCACCGGCGGTATCCCGGCTGAGACCGGGGAGCCCGCGAGCGCTCCTTCCAGCGGAAGGAGGTCAGCAGATCTGGTGAGAGGCCAGAGCCGACGGTGACAGTCCGGATGAGAGAGGATAAGACAGTCAGCATCCCCCGTGGTGCCTGGCCGCCACGCCGTGGCGCGCCCGGTGCCGCGCGTGTGCCTATTCTGTCTCCCCCGCCCATAACTTCAACTGCGAAATCCATGCAGGAGTATGACCATGGGCGAAGCTTTGTTACGGCAATTCGGCGGTTCCCTGGAGCGGGTCAATCGGGCCTTGGACGCGGTGCGCCGGGGCCGGGGGGTGTTGGTCACCGACGACGAGGACCGGGAAAACGAAGGGGACCTCATCTTCGCGGCCCAGTCCCTGACCGCCGGGCAGATGGCCGCCCTGATCCGTGAGTGCAGCGGCATCGTGTGCCTTTGCCTGTCCTCGGACAAGGTGAAGAGCCTGGACCTGCCTCCCATGACCCCCCAAAATTCCAGCCGCTACCAGACCGCCTTCACCGTGTCCATCGAGGCGGCCCAGGGGGTGACCACTGGGGTCTCGGCCGCGGACCGGCTCACCACGGTGCGGGCGGCCATCGCCGAGGACGCCAGGCCCGCAGACCTCAACCGGCCAGGCCACGTGTTCCCCTTGCAGTCCCGCGACGGCGGGGTCTTGGAGCGGCGGGGCCACACCGAGGCCACGGTGGACCTCATGCGCCTGGCCGGGCTCAAGCCCTGCGGGGTGCTCTGCGAGCTGACCAACCCCGACGGCACCATGGCCCGCTTGCCGCGCATCGTGGAGTTTGCCCAGGCCAACGACTACCCGGTGCTTACCGTGGAGGACCTGGCCGCCTACCGTTCGGGCCAAGCCTGACCGGCCGGCTGCGCCAGACGGCCGATAGCTGCGTTGCCGACATCGCTTAGGCCTCGGCGTGACTCTGCCACGCCTGCGGCCTGCACTCGTCGGTCGCCTTGCTCTTGGCCGCCTGGCTGTGCCGGGAGAAAAAGCGCCGCAAAAAAAGATTAAAGGGACGGGGCCTCGGCCCCGTCCCTGATAATTTCGCGGTATGCGCCGGGTTAGTTTTTTCGCACCAGGCCCACCATGATGCCCAGCACCCGGGGCGGCTCGTCCTCCGGGCCCACCATGATGCTCTTGACCGCCGGGTTGGCGGCGCGTAGTTCCAGGCCGTCGGGGCGGGGCACGAAATGCTTCAGGGTGACCTCGTCGCCCAACAGCACCGCCGCCACCTCGCCGGGGCGGGCGTCTTCCTGGGCGCGGATGATCACCAGGTCGCCCTCGGCGATGTGGTCGCCCACCATGGAATCTCCCCGCACCCTGAGGGCGAAGAAGCGGCCCGAGCCGAAGAAGCCCGGCTCCAGGCCCAGCACCTCCTCGGCGTCTTCCACCGCCAGGATGGGCTGGCCGGCGGCAATCTTGCCCAGCACCGGGATGCCCCGGCGGCTGTGCAACACCTCCAGGGCCCGTGGCCGTCCGGCCCGGGAGCGCATGAAGCCCTTTTTCTCCAGGGCCTTCATGTGGTCGTGGGCCGCCCGGGGGGAGCGGAAGCCGAAATTCGCCGCCACCTCGCGCACCGTGGGGGGATACCCATTGGCGTTGGTGAACTCTTCTATGAACTCCAGGACCTGGGCCTGGCGTTGAGTTAATCCGCGGGTCATAAGCCTCCTCCACCATTTGTGGATGGCTTCATACTATACGCGGGTCTAGTTTAAGTCAAGGCAAAAGCGCCGCGAATCCCAGGCGCGGATAGGAGCTAGGGCAGAGGGACGCTTCCCAGCACCAGGGCCCAGGAGGTCAGGCACAGGGCCAGAGCCAGGATGAGCACCTCGTTGGCCCGCCACGTGGGGGCGTCGCCCGATGCGGGGGCGGGGAGCCGCCAGGCGCACACCGCGTAGAAGGCGGCCAGGGCCAGGGCCACGCAGGTGGCGGGCAGCACCTCCGGCCAGGCCCCGAAGCCCGACGGCAGGGCGCGGCCCAGGTTAAGGCCCAGGCGGCGGCCCAGGCCTTGCAGCAGGGGGTTGGGCGTGCCGGGCAGAGCCAGGCGCAGCCAGGGCATCAGGGTGAGCAGCCAGGTGTAGATGAGGCCCATGGCGGCGGGCAGCCACCAGGCCAGACGCCACCAGGGGCGGCTCAGGGCGGCCAGCACCGGGGCCATGAACAGGGCCGCCGGGGGCAGAAGCACCGCGGCCAAAAGGCCGGGCGGTGCGCTGCCGCCGTGCCAGCGGTACCAGCCGGTGAAGCACAGGGCGGCCAGTTGCAGGGCGGCGGGGATCAGGTAGTGCAGGCTGGGGGCGGTGTGCCGCCTGAGGCTCAGCGGCAGGCCGCCCAGGGCCAATACCAGCACCGGGGCGGCGGGCAGCAGGCCGTAGGCCTGATCCAGGAACAGCCCGCCGGAAAAGGCGGCCAGGGGGGTCCACCAATACAGGGCCTGGCGCCACCAGGCCAGGTTTTCCTGCACCGCCGAGTTCAACACCGGAGGCCAGGCGGGCCAGGGGCCGAACAGGGCCAGGGCCAGGGCGGCCGCCGGCACCGCCGCGACGGCTCCGGCCAGCCAGGGGCCCAGGGGGCGGCGCAGCAGCTCGAAGACGCCCATGAGCAACAGGCCCCCGGCCAGGGCGGCGTAGCGCAGCTCCAGGCCAACCAGGAGCAGGCAGGCGGCCACCAGCAGGGGCAGCGCGCTCCAGGGATGGGTGCGGGCCCAGGCCAGCAGGCGCAGGCCGCAAAGGGTCAGCAATATGGCCGGGGCCTCGGGCAAGGCCATGCCCCCGGCGATGAACACCGGCGCGGCTCCCAGGGTCAGGCCCGTGGCCACGCTGGCCGGACCGGCCCGCACCCCCACCGCCCTGAGCCAGGAGAGCAGGGTGAGCGCGCCCAGGGCCATGAAGGCCGCTTGCAGCAACAGCACCCCCAGGCGGCCTCCCAGGGCGTAGGCCGGGGCGATGACCAGCGCGAACAAGGGGGCCAGAGCCCCGCCGGGGCGGTCAGGCTCTTCCGGGGCCTGGGAGTCCCAATAAAAGTCGCGTTGCTCCGGACCCGGATGCTCCGGCGCCAGGGACAGGGGCTGCCCGGCGGACACGGCGTGGGCCTGCATCAGGTAGGCGCTCTCGCCGCCTCCGGCGCTGATGGTCTGGGCCAGCCAGGGGGCGGGCAGGCCGAAGGCCACCAGGGCGGTGAGGAACACCGCCAACAGGCCCTGGCGGCCCAGGGGGCGCTCCTGCTCCTGGGAGGGGGCCAGATAGGCTCGCCACAGCAGGCGCAAGAGAATGGCCGCCTTGGCCGTGGCCAGGCCCAGGTAGATCAGCCCCAGGGCCAGGGTGCCGTTGCCCAGCACGTTCCACACCAGCACCAGCACCACTCCGGCGGCCAACAGCAGGTAGGTGTAGGCGTCCAGGCGCTGGGCCTGGCGGCAATGCTCCACCGCCTGGGGACCTGCCCCGGAGAGCAGGTAGGAGATTATCCCCAGGACCATGGAGGGCAGCACCGCCACGGCGGGCAGGGCTATGGATACGAACAGCTTGAGGCCCACCGGACGCACCAGGTCGCCCCAGGCCGCCGGGCCGGGGTGATCGGGCAGGCCGAACAACTCCCACAGGCCGTTCAACAGCAGCCCGGCCGCCACTCCGGCGGCCAAGCCCAGCAACATCTGCAACCAGATATGTTGGGTGCGTTTGGGCGCGGGCATCACCCCTCCCTGGGCAAGATGCTACATCGTTGCACAGCCCCGGCGCTCAGGCAAGGCCGCCGGTCTGGGGGGCTTTTAGTTCCTTGAGCCGGCCGACCATCTCCACCAGGGTGGGCAACACCTCGCACCCGTCGGCCCGGATGCTCAGGTCGGCCACCCGGCCGGTGAGGGGGGTGGGCTCCAGGTTGATCTCGATGACCTTGGCCCCGGCGGACTGGGCCAGGACGGGAAGGTGGCTGGCCGGAGCCACCACCGCGCTGGTGCCCACCACCAGCATGGCCGAGCAGGCCTGGGCCGCGGCCATGGCCGCCAGCATGGCCCGTTGGGGTATGGGCTCGCCGAAGAACACCACGTCCGGCTTGATGAGCCCGCCGCAGGCGCAACGGGGCGGCATGATGTCCATGGACAGTTCGTTGCGCCCCAACACCTGGCCGCACCCCAAACAGGTCAGCCTGCGGCTGGAGCCGTGGAACTCCACCACCGCCCGGGAGCCCGCCACCTGGTGCAGGCCGTCGATGTTTTGGGTCACCACTATGTCCAGGGCCCCCAGGGCCTCCAACTGCATCAGGGCCCGGTGGGCCCGGTTGGGTTTGGCTGCGAGCACCAATTCGTCCAACTCGCTGAGCATGGCCCAGACCCTGGCCGGATCGCGGTGAAAGGCCTCTATGCTGGCGTACTCCATGGGGTCGTACTTGCCCCAAAGCCCCTGGGAGCCGCGAAAGGCGGGAATGCCGCTGTCCACGCTGATGCCCGCGCCGGTAAGGGCCACGGTGCTGGTGCTGGTGGCCAGAATCTCGGCGATTTGTCTAAGCTTGTCCTCCACCCACTATCCTCGGCTTTCCGCCTGGTCATATAATTTTTCAATATCGGAAACCAGGCGCGATTTAGCGTGATTTTGCCGTACATATTGTTTGAGCGCCCCACCCAGGCGCGCCGCCCGCTCCCCGTCGCCCAAAAGCAGGGCCAGGGCGCGGGCCAGGGCCTCGGCCTCTCCGGCCGGGGCGGTGACCCCCCGTTCACGCAAGGTGAGCCCCCCACCCAGGTCCTGGGCGGCCGCGCCCAAAAGATCGGGCACTCCCCCCACCGCGGTGGCCACCACCGGCAGGCCGCAGGCTCCCCCCTCCAAGATGGCCAACGGCGTCCCCTCATTGTTGCTGGTCAGGAGCAAAAGGTCCAGCCCCGGGAAAAAGGCCTCCCGGTCGCCCCGGCTGCCCAAAAAGCTCACCCGCCCCTCCAGGCCCAGCTTGCGGGCCTGCTCCCCCAGGTCCTTCATCTCGGCCTCGCTGCCTCCGCCGACCAGGGCGAAGCGGCAACGGGCGAAAAGTTCGGGGTCCCGATCCCGCAGGGCGGCGGCGGCGCGCAAAAACAGGCCGTAATTCTTCACCGGGGCCACCCGCCCCACCGCGCCCACCAGGAACTCGCCGTCCCCCACGCCCAGCTCTTCCCGGAAGCGTTTCCGCCCGGCCTGGGTCTCGGCAAAGGGCTCCAGGTCTATTCCCAGGGGCACCACCAGCGCCTGGCCGGGGCGGCCCACCCCATAGGTCTCCACGATCTCCCGGTATTGCCTTGGGCTGATGGTGATGATGCGCCAGGTGCCCCAGTGGGCCAGGAAGCGCTCCATGGCCAGAAACAGGCTGGTCTTCATGGGGCCGAAGTAGGAGTGGAAGGTGTGGCCGTGGAAGGTGTGCACGCAGCGCAGGCGGGGCCATCCGGCCAGGGCGGCCACCGGCCGGTAGAGCATGGCCGCAGTGCGCCCCAAAAGCCCGGCCTTGGAGGCATGGGTGCACAGCACGTGGGGCTTGAGCTCCACCATCATCTTCAGGATGGCCGCCAGGGTGAGCAGGTCGTCCCTGGGGTTGATGCTGCGGCCCAGGCGGGGCAGGTCCCGCCAGCGCAGGCCCTGGGCCCAGAGCTCCGGCCCCAGGTCGTCCTCCCCCGGGTGCACCCGCCCGGCGGCCAGGGTCTGGTGATAGCGGGCCGGGTCCATGTCCTGCATCAGCCAGGTGACATGGCGGGCCGGTCCGCCCACGTTGAGGCGGGTGATGATCCGGAGAACCCGGCAGGGTTTGGGTGGGGAATCGCTCATAGCTTAGCGATTGTACCTTATGGGGCCGTGGGGCCAAAGCCTTTGAGCTAGATCAGCCCTATTCCCCGGGCCAGGCCGTTGAAAAAGTTGCGGGCGTTGGTCCCCAGGGAGCGGATGTAATAGCCGCCCTCCTGAACCACCAGGGTGGGCACGCCCATGCGCCCCAGCATGAGGCCGTTGGCTTCGAAGTCGGCGGCCTTCAGGCTCCAGGAGCCGGTGGGGTCGCCCTTGGCCGGGTCCAGGCCCAGGCACACCACCAGGAAATCCGGGTTGAAGCGCTTGACTTTGGCCAGCACCTTGGCCAGGGCCTTGAGGTAGGCTTCGCCGTCCACCTGCTCGGGCAGGGGCAGATTGTAGTTGGCCCCCTGGCCCGGCCCCTCGCCGACCTCCTCGGCAAAGCCGGAAAAATAGGGGTAGGCGAAGGATGGGTGGCCGTGGATGGAGGCGGTGAAAACGTCGCCGCGCAGATAGAAGATGTCCTGGGTGCCGTTGCCGTGGTGGTAGTCCACGTCCACCACCGCCACCTTGCCGTGGGCGCTGAGATAATGGGCCGCCACCGCCGCCGAGTTGAAGTAGCAGAACCCGCCGAACACCTTGCGCTCGGCGTGGTGCCCCGGCGGCCGCACCAGGGCGTAGGCCGCCCGGTAGCCGTTCAAGATGGTTTCGGCCGCGGTGAGGGCGCAGTCCACCGCCCGGCGGGCGGCGTGGTAGGCGTTGCGGTTTAGCGGGGTGAAGGTGTCTATGCAGTAATAACCCGCCCGCACCGGCATATCCTTGGGGGGCCTGGCCGCGTTGCGGATGGGGAAGACGTAGGGGTACACCGATTCCCCGGGCTTGAGCTGGCCGCACATCTTCTTCAGGTAGTTGAAGAAGCGAGGGTCGTGCACCGCCAGGATGTGATCCCGGGAGTAGCGGTGGGCCGGGACGGACTCGAAAAGATTGGTGCGGGCCAGCTCCTTGAGGATGGCCCCGATGCGCACCGGAGACTCCACATAGCCGCGCTCGCGCACGTGGTGGATGGCGTGGTCACGGTTGACCACCAGGGGGATGACCGCCAGGCCGCGCCCTCGCGGCTTGGGGACCGGAAGCTGGGCCGGAAGATAGCGCGGCGGCCGCAGGCGCACCGGGTCGTCGTTGATGGACTCCACCACCATTTTTACGTAGGAGGGCGGGCAAAGCTGGCCGTACTTGCGCTCCAAAATGGCCCGCACCACCCGGCGGGCGGTTTCCCGGCCCAGGTCGGGCGGTCGGTCCAGGGGGTCGTAGACCAGGTAGGGCGCGCAGTCGTCATCGGGGCTCAACGGGGTTTCATAAGCGGTGCCCGCGATGGGCCGGGCCCCGAAGCGCTCGTAAAACTTGAGGCGGGAGCGGTTCTGCTTGAGCATTTCCGGGTCCGGGCACAGGACCGGGTCGTCGGGCAGGCACTCCATGAACAGGCCCACCGCCTCCAGGCGGGCGGCCTCGCGCCGCACCTGCTGGTACAGGGCCCCGCCCACCCCCCCGCCGGTGAGCCTACGGGAGGTGGCCAGGTAGTCCAGGTAGCAGAACTTCACGTCCGGGGCGTAGGCGGTAAGGGCAAAACCCAGCACCTTGCGCCGCTGCTCCTCGGCCACCAGGAGCACGTAGCGCAGCCGGTGGGTGAGGGCGTCGCGCAGCCGTTCGGTTAGTTTTTGAGTGTCCGAGGCCGGAGCGTCGGGGAATTGGCCGGCCAGGATGAGCAGCACCTGCTCCACCGCCTCGCGGTCAACCGCCCTGAGATCGTCGTAGATGCGCCTGATGCGAAACATGAGCCCGGCCTCCCCGAGGGGTGATTAAGGTGAAGCTAGTCTTCGCCCATGCCGAAGAGAAGGTTGTGGAAGGACTTGACCGTTTCCTTGGTCACCGCCGCGCCCACCCTGGCCATGAACAAGTTCTCCGGGCGCAGGCTGATATTGGGCTCGTTGGTGGGGTACTGCTTGAAACCCAGGGGCGAGAGCAGGTGGATCAGGGTGTCGCGGTACTCCTGCAGGGACTTCCTGGTGTGGTCCAGGTCCCAGGTCCAGGAGTAGCCCACTATATATAGGATACGCTCCTCGTTGGCCTCGTCGCCCACCAGGATTTCCAGCATGGGCCGCATGAGCTTGTGGTCGCGCCAGCCCCTGGAGGTTTCGCCGAACAGCTCGAACAGGATCGGCGGCTTGAGCCGGGACCAGCGCTCCCCCTCTTGCGGGGGCCGCAACACGCAGTAGCCCACGATGCGTTTGCCCTCGGCCAAGGCCAGGCACAGGTTGGCCTGGGGCTGGGCGGCCACGGTGGTCAGGCTGGCCTTGCTGGTGAGGATGGAGCGGTAGGCGCTGAACACCCCGATGCCCTGGTCCATCTCCAGCTCGGCCATTTGGGCGGGGCCCACCCGGTCGCGCAAGAGCACCTCTCCACGAGGAGTTTCCACGGTGCGCTGGCTGGGGGTGTTGCTCAAGGTTTTTTCAGCTCCGGGCTAGAAGTCGTCGTAGCCCCGGTGGATGCGTTTGACCATGATGACCAGATCGTAGCGGTTACCCCGCGAGTCCTTGGCGTATTCCGGCACCACCGCCTGCTCGAAAAAGTCCAGGCGCCGCGCCGCCCGGATGGCGTTGTCCTCAACGCCCTTGATGAAGGAAGCGGTGAGCACCCGGAGGCCCACGTTCACCGCCAGCTGGATCAGGTCCAGCAGCAGATAGGTGCCCAGGCGCTGGTTGCGGTAAAAAGGCTGCACCACCACCCGCACCCGCCCGATGTGCCCCCGGGCGCTGGGATGGCTGCGCTCCAGAGTGGCCAGGCCCACCACCTGGCCCTTGTCGTTGGTGGCCACGATGGGCAGGATCTTGTTGGGGTTGTATTTGATGAAGTGGTAGCGCACCGTCTCCGGGTCGCTCGCGTCAAAGTCCAGGTACCAGCGGTCCTCGGCGCTGAGCCGCGAGAGGAAGGCGAATATCTCCTTGTCGTCTTCCTCCGGGCGCACCGGGCGCAGCCATACCTCCTCGCCTCTTTTCAGGATCAGGGGTCGCGGGTAGCCGTGCTTGCTGAAGGGCATCAAGGGCCTCCAGTGCCGGCTTACTAAAGCCGGCTCAGGATTAACTCCAGGGTGTCGGCCACGCGGCAGCAATAAGCGTACTCGTTGTCGTGCCAAAGATGGATGCGCAAAAGCTCGCCGCTGAGGGCCAGCCAATTAAGGTCTATAAGTGCCGAATGAGGATCGCCCTTGAAGTCGGCCGCGGCCCGGGGGCGCCCCATGATTCCACGTTCCAGGGCGGCCACCCCGGCCAGGGGGCCGTGGTTCACCGCCTGCTCCAGCAAGGCTTCCACCTCGGTCTTGTCCGGCGGGGGCGCGTCCAAGACCAGGTCGGCCACCAGGGCGTTGACCACCTGGGTGGGCACCCTGAGGCTCATGGCCGTAAGCCGTCCGGCCAGATCGGGCAAGACCTGCCCCACGGTGCGGGCCACCTGGCTGGTCACCGCCCGCACTCCCAGGGCGCTGCGCCCGGCGGCGAATTCGCGCGATGGGGCGTCCAGCAGGGTGTCGCCGGACAGGGCCGGGTGCACCGAGATAATGGAGCCCCGCCGCACCCGGTAGGCCCGGTGCAACACGCCCATCACCGGGGCCAGGGCGTTGGCGGTGCAGGTGGAGCAGGACACCAGGCGATGGGCCTGGGGGTCGTATTGGTCCAGGTTCAGGCCCCGGATCAAAGTGGCGTCGGCGGTGGCCGCCGAGCGGGTGAACAATACCTTGCTCACCCCCTGGCTGAGAAGGCCCCGCGCCTCGGCAGTGGCCTGCGGGTCGCCGCTGGCCTCCACCACTATTTGGGCTCCGGCTCCGGCCCAGTCCACCTGTTGGGGATGGGGGTTGTAGTGCACCGGGATGGCCCGGCCGTCCAGCACCAGGGAGACGCCGGCCGACTCCACCTGGACCGGGAAGGGTCCGTAGGTGGAGTCGGCGGCCAACAGGTATGCCAGATTCTCGGTGAGCACGCGGTTGTCGCGCCCGCCGGGATTGAGCTCGGCGACGGCCCGCACCTGGCCCAGCAGCCCCCGGGAGGCGAGAACGCGCAAGAGGCAGCGCCCCACTCTCCCCAGACCGATGATGCCTATGCCGGCCACGCCTACAGTCCTTGCTACTTGAGGGTCTTGGCCACGGTGGCCCCGAACTCGCCCAGGGCGCGCACCACGGTGATGCCCGCGGCTTCCATGGCGGCCAGCTTGTCCTGGGCCCGGCCCTTGGAGCCGCTGATGATGGCCCCGGCGTGGCCCATGCGCTTGCCCGGAGGGGCGGTGAGCCCGGCCACGAAGCCGAACACCGGCTTGGGATAACCGGCCGCCACCACCGCGGCGGCCTTCTCCTCGGCGTCGCCGCCGATCTCGCCGATGAGGCAGACCGCCTCGGTGCCGGGATCGTTGCGGAACAGCTCCAGCAGCTGCACGAAATTGAGGCCGATGATGGGGTCGCCGCCGATGCCGATGCAGGTGCTCTGGCCCAGGCCGGCGGAGGTGAGCTGGTGCACCACCTCGTAGGTCAGGGTGCCGGAGCGGCTGACCAGGCCCACGGTGCCGGGCTTGTGGATGTAGCCGGGCTGGATGCCGATCTTGCACTCGCCGGGAGTGATGATGCCCGGGCAGTTGGGGCCCACCATCTTCACGCCGCGCTCGTTCAGAAAGGCCTTGGCCCGGATCATGTCCATCACCGGGATGTGCTCGGAGATGACCACCACCAGATCCACTCCGGCGTCGGCCGCTTCGCAGGCCGAGTCGGCCGCGAAGGCGGCGGGCACGAACACCAGGCTAACGTTGGCGCCGGTTTGCTTGACCGCTTCGGAGACAGTGTTGAACACCGGCACGCCCAGGACGCTCTGGCCGCCCTTGCCGGGGGTGACGCCGGCCACCACATTGGTGCCGTAGGCGATCATCTGCTCGGCGTGGAACATGCCTTCCTTGCCGGTGAGGCCCTGCACCACCACGCGGGTGTCTTTGTTTACCAGGATGCTCATTTTTGACCTCCCAACACCGCAGCCACCTTGGCCGCCGCCTCGCTCATGGAGGCGGCCACCTCGAAGGCCAAGCCGCTCTCTTCCAGAATCTTGCGGCCCTCGGCCACGTTGGTGCCCTCCAGACGAACCACCAAGGGTACCTTGAGGTCGATCTTCTTGGCCGCGCTTACCACGCCGCCGGCCAACACGTCGCAGCGCAGGATGCCGCCGAAGATGTTGATGAGGATGGCCTGCACGTTGGGGTCGGTGAGGATGATCTCAAAGCCCTTGCCGATCATCTCCTCGTTGGCTCCGCCCCCCACGTCCAGGAAGTTGGCCGCCCTGGCTCCGGCCATGTTGACCACGTCCATGGTGGCCATGGCTAGGCCCGCGCCGTTGACCATGGTGCCCACGTTGCCGTCCAGGCGGATGTAGTTCAGGCCCAGCTCGGTGGCCTGCAACTCCAGGGGATCGGTCTCGGTGGGGTCCTTGAGCTCGGCGATGTCCGGGTTGCGCCTGAGGGCGCTGTCATCGAAGTTGATCTTGCCGTCCAGGGCGATGAGGTTGCCCTCGCCGGTGATGGCCAGGGGGTTGATCTCCACCAGGGTGGCGTCCTTGGCCATGGCCATGGTCACCAGGGCCTGGAGCATCTTGGTGCCTTGGCGCACCTGCCCGGCGTCCAGGCCGCAGCCAAAGAGCAGCTGGCGGCACTGGAAGTCCCACAGGGGCTGCCCCGGCTCCATGCGGGAGAAGAAGATAAGCTCCGGGGTTTCCTCGGCCACCTTCTCGATGTCCATGCCGCCCGAGGGGCTGGCCATCACCGCCAGGCGCTCCGCGCCGCGGTCCAAAACCACCGCCACGTAGAGCTCGCGGGCGATGTCGGTGCCTTCCTCGACCCACACCTTGTGCACCAACTTGCCATCGGGGCCGGTTTGGTGGGTAACCAGGTGCATGCCCAGGATGGAGGCCGCAGCATTTTTTACTTCATCCAGGTTGCGGCATACCTTGACGCCGCCGCCCTTGCCACGCCCCCCGGCGTGAATCTGGGCCTTTACCACGAAGACATCGCCCGACAATCCACGGGCCACATCCACTGCTTCTTCAGTGGTTTGGGCCAGGCCGCCTTTGGGAACCGGGACCCCGAATTGGGCCATCAGTTCCTTGGCCTGATACTCGTGAACATTCATAATAAAACGTCCTTTGTTTAGTTAATGATATCTGTGCCGTGCGGGCGTTAGAATCCTATCCCAGCCCGGCGGCGGGTGCAACCCCGCTAAAAGGCGCCCTCGGTTGACAGGGATAGGGTCAACGGGTATATTCACATCCACATTTGTCGCGGGGTGGAGCAGTTCGGTAGCTCGTCGGGCTCATAACCCGAAGGTCACAGGTTCAAATCCTGTCCCCGCTACCAATAAAATAAAAGGGTTAGCCGTCACGGCTAGCCCTTTCCTTGTGGCCGGGTGCGGCTGGGGTGCGGAAAGGTGCTGTTGAGTCGTCATCCAGGCGGTTGACGGCGGCTCTGTTGGCCCCCGGAACCAAGTGCCCGTAGACATCTGCGGTGATCTGAATGGAGTGGTGGCCAAGCTGGTCCCTGACGTAGGCCAGGGACTCACTCTGTTGTATCAGCAGACTCTACCGGGTGGAAATCTCGGCGTGACTGCCTTTGCCGGGCAGAAGATCCTGCACCGCTTGCAGCTTGCTATCCACTGATATCCGTTTCTTGCCCATGAGTCTCTCCGTCTAACGGAGATACCTCAAATACCACGCAATGGCCAATCAGCCTATACACTACCAACCGTCTAGCTCCTACAGGGGGCCAGGATACTCAAGATAGGTCGGACGCCCCTTGCTCGTTCAGATCAAAATTTTCTATAGCTCTTATTTTTGTAATGGTCAGAAACTCAACGATAGTGGGCGTATATTTGAAAATGTGTCTTGCTAATATTACCCGAAGAAATCGGTTGGTCTACTTAGTTAAGGGCGTCGGCTATACCTGCCACCGAGTCCATCCCCGCCAGGGGTGAAGGTAGGATTTGTAAGTTGAAGCCTGCCTGGGCTGGCCTGCAGCTGACATTGATTAGCATATAATTAACTAGTTTGGGCTGTAGTTTTGTTCATTGTGCCAAGGCTTCCTTCTGTCCATACATTGCTTTATGGTTATAAAGTCTCATTTGAGTGGCGAAAGATAACTTAAGCAATCGCGAGGCGTTGCATGGGGCCTTTCACAGCGCGGATAACCGCCTATCTGGCTCTGGGGCTATCCCTGGCCCTGGCCGTCCTGGTGATTTGGGCTTCCGAAAACACTCTGACAGGAGCGGTCTTGCCTGTGGGGCTGGCCTTGGCCGCCTTGGGACTCCTGGCCGGGGTGTGGGTGATGACCAAGGGTTACGTCTCTCGGCGGGGCTTTGTGGTCACCCCGCGATGGGGCGTGGTGTTCGCCGACGTGATGTTCACCCTGGCCTGCGGGGCCATGGCCTTCGGCATGCTGGAATACTGCCTGGCCGGGTGGCTGGCCTCGCCGCCCCTGCTGGATGAGGGGGTGCAGGTGGTCATGTCTTGGATGCTGCTCCCCTTCGCCGCTTTCACGGCCTTTTACGCGGCAAACATGGCCGTCCAGAGCCTGGAGGTGACTCAGGAAGGAATCACCTGGCACGGCCCCGGCGACTCGCGCTTTCTTCCATGGGAGCAGGTGCGGGGGCTGGAGCTTCACGACACCTACGTGGCGGTTTCCCGGGTGGGCATGGTGATGCCCAAGCGATTGCAGACCAAGCTGGTGATTAGGGCTCAGAAAGATGACATCTATCTTTACGAGCCAGGCTTGAAACGCACCAAGCGCGGGATCGTCGCGGCCCTGCGGCATTATGGCCCGGCCCGGCTGGGTGCGGATTTGGAGCGCATATCCCTGGATTGGTGAGTCCGCACGCCGCACTTTTTGGCCTAGGCCATTGCCCCCTGTCCCCACAATTGCTTAAGATGAAGGCCCTGCTTTTTGGAGATGCCCCGCGATGAAAGCCGTCCGCCTGCCCCCCGTCCTTTTGATCATTATGATTATGCTTTTTACCTTGCCGGGCCCGGCCTCGGCCAGCGGGGTCGGCGGGACCGCCAGGCTGGAGGCCCTGGACGGAGGTTTCGACTGGGTTGGCCCCAGTGAAGGCCTGCAAGCCAGCGGCAAAAACGACGCCTTGTTTCAACTGGAGCTTAGCGCGCCGGGCCGCACCATCACTGGAATAGAAATCAAGGACCCCGCCGGACGCTACGCGGTGTGGGACACCTTCCCCGGCAACCGGACCTGGCTGGCGGCGGTGAGCCGGGAAAACCAGCCCCTGAACCGGCCCGACGGCTCGGTGCTTATCCCCCTGGGGCAGGGCACGGAAATTTTGGAGCTGCGGGTCGAGGACAACGGCGCGGTCAAGGGGGGGCGCGCCAAATTCCTGGTGACCGTATTTTTCGCCGATGGCTTCAGAGCCACCTTCCCGGTGGCCACCGGTACGGCCATGCAGACAGGCGGCGCACCGGCGGCCGGGACTGGGCCTTCCTGGCTGCCCAGCGGCACATACTCCGTGCAGACCTTTGGCGGCCGGGAGTGGCGATCCGACTGGACCCTGTCCGTGCAAGGCAATCAAGTGGGCGGCAGCAGCAAATGGGTGTGCTGCCCCGGCCCCCGCAATGATCCCTTGCAGGGCATGCTGCAGGGGGATTTCCTCATCATCACCCGCGACTGTAGCGGTCAGGGACACCAAGGGCCCTGCCGCCAAGTCTACACCGGCCAGAGAGTGAACTCCGGCGAGGTCAAAGGCTCTTTCACCCTCAATGGCCGCCAAGTCGGCCAATGGACCATGCACCTTCCCGCCATCAACACCGCAGGGGCCCCATCAACCCCTACCGCCGCTTCGGCCCCGCCCAGTGGCTACTTGGTGGAAGTTACGGCCAAGGACATCTTCATCGACCAGGGCTCATCGCACGGGGTCAAGGCGGGAGACCGCTTCACGGTGCTGGACTCCCAGGGCCGCGGCCTGGCCACCCTGACGGTGCGCAAGGCCTATGGCCAGGTGGCGCTGATGGCCCTGGACCAGGGACTGCGCTCCGCGCTGGCCGTAGGGCAGCAAGTTGCCAGGGCATCGGCCGGCGCGCCCGCCGTCGCCGCGATGCCAGCGGCACAGCCGAGCAGCCAACCAATCGCGCCTCCACCGCCACCCCAGCAAGCGGTGGTTGCGGCCCCAGCGCCCGCCCCGGCCCAGGGAGGCCTTAAGATAGGGGTGCTGCCGGCCATCATGGAAGCCCGGGGCAGCCTGATCGGCCTAAGCTCGGATGGGCTGCCCGCCCAGGCGGTGGCCCGGGCGCTGAATGTCTACCGCCCCTTGGCAGCTATTGCCCTGAGCCCCGAGCAGGCCCGGAATCTGTACCAGGCCGAGGGCGCGGCCCTGGAATCGGCCATGGAGCGCCTGGGCCTGGACGCCATAATCAAATGGGGGGTCAGCCAACAGGAGTACGACGAACGCGCCACCGTATTCGTAGTGGTTTTCCGGCGAGGCCAAGTGGATGAGCCCAAAAGTATGGAGTCCCTTGTGGACGCCGACCAGGTATCCAAGCGCTTCGGCCGCCTGGTCACCAGGCTGGTGGGCGAGGGGCTGGGCTACATCTAACCACGCAGAGTTGGAGACTAAACTTAAGTAATGCCTGCCCGTGCCGGAAAAATTGCGCTCTTGCTGCTTGGGGCCCTGCTCCTGGCCCTCGCTCCAACTCTGGCCGCGGCCAAGGGCCTTCGCGTGGAACTCAAGCTGGTTTTTGCCGATGGCGCGCAACTTGTCCAGGCCTCCAGCGGCGATTTACGCCTGGAGAGGCCGGGCGCCAAGGACCAGGCGGAGCCGGGCGAAAGCCTTTCCCCTGACAAGGAGGGCCTGGTTCGGCTGTCCTTGTTCCGGCCCGGTGGCTACCGCCTCAAACTCATGGGCATACCGGTGGCCCAATTCTCGGTTGAAGAGACCAAACAGGGCCTCCAGGCGCGGAGCCTGCCCACCGTGCTCAAGTTACCCTTCACCCATGTGTTGGAACTGCGCCCTCCCTCCCGGCGGGAAAAGTACACCGATCTCAAGACCGGCCGGGAGCGCAGCCGCACGGTGTACGAGTCCATAGACTGGTCCCAGGTGAAGGTTGGCGCGCCCGGTGAAAACAAGCTGCTCAAGTTGTGGCCTTACCGGTTCTCCAATTACGCCGCCGCAATCGATGACCGCCAGGGGCCTGCCGTGGCCGCAACCGCGCCGGGCTGCGCACCCAGGGTAGCCGCCCTGCGCCGCCCCAAGCCGGAGCATGCCGGCCGATTGAACAACCGCAAGGTGGCAATCAACTTCGTCAGGGTGTCCTACCACCGGGGCGACCCGGATAAAAGCCAGGGTGTGCCCAAGGCTGCGGTGCACAACGTGGAGAAAAAGGTGCTGTGGTGGTTGGGCGGGGTTAGCGTGGACCGTGAGAACCGCTGGTACCTGCTCTCCTACAGCCTTGAGAAAAAGACGGGCGCGGTGACTCTCCTCAAACTCTCCAGCGCGGCGCGGAGGGTCGGCTCCCCCAGCCTGTATCTGGACGAGGGCGGGGCGGTGAACATATATCGCCGGGCCAAGGGGCCGGACGGCAAGGAGCATGGTCAATGCTACAGGATTGAAGCCGGAGGTGTAGGGGTGGCCAAGCCGGATTGCGTCTACCCTAACTTCCGCTTCCACGGCCAGGTCTATGGCAAAGGTGGCCGCTGGTTCATGCCCAATATAGGCGGGGTGCCTCTGGCCGTGGGCAGCAATAGCATCTCAGTCTCCGGCACGGTGCGGGTGGGAAACCGCACCACCAGCGCATCCGAATCCTACCGCATCGACGTGGAAGGACCGGTGCCCCATGTGGTGGGAGATATACCCGGCACCACATGCACCGGAAGCATTCCCAACGCCCATGACGATGACAACCGCCTGTGCCTCGACCCTCCGGTGGACCCTAACTTCTACAAAGGCCCCGCCCCCAAGGCTGAAGACGCATGCCCCAAACCCAAAGCCGGGTGCCGCGGAGACAAGGGATGTATCGAGAGGCTCCGTGTGTGCATGGAGAGGTTCAACAAGTCGCTGGCCGCGTGGCAGAGGTACAGGCCCAAGCCGCCTTGTTACGGCGATATGATAAAGGGCAAAGCCACTTTCGGCGGCATAAGCCTCACCTACGCCGGGCCCGTGGAATTAATGGTCCCCACTGACTTCGGCCCCCAAGGCCAGCCTCTGAAGTCGGTGAAGCGCACCGAAATCATGTCCGGCCTGCCCCCCCTGAACCGGGACAACTATCTGGTGGACAGCTCCATGGGCTGGGGCTCTTTGCAAGAACCCCTCAACCTGCGGGAAGGGCCCTATCGCGAGCTGCGCTACATGGCCAAGCGCATAGATCCGGTCACCCGCAAACAGTCCCAGCGCTACGAGGTGGTCACGCTCTACCCCTGGAACTACAGCGTGACGACTGAGGGCCGCGAGATCAAGGTGGACCGCTCGGGCATTCTACGGCCCGGCCCGCCTCCGGCCAAGGAGAAGGCCGACGCCGGGACCGGAGCATATTTTGAGGTGGTCTCGCCCAACCCCGAGGGACGCCACGCCCTGACCGGCCCCGAGGCCGAGGTGCGCATCCGCCTGCGCTACCAGTTGGCCGGCGCTCCCAGCGGCACCCTGAAGATCAGCGCGGACCATGCTGACGGCCTCCTTTACAAACAGAGCGTGGCCTTGCCCGGCCCGGGGGGCGAGCGCAGGATCGCCTTCAAGGTGAGCCAGCCCGCCGGGTCGCCCCAATTCGGAGTGGGGCTGGAGCTGGTGCCCGCGGGGGCGCAAAGCGGCCCCACCGAGCGCATCTATTATCACTTTTCGGCCGGGGCCTTCGGGGTGGAGGCACAAACCGAAAAGCCGGTGGCGGCCCATCCCAAAAACTTGGCCCAGGTAACCTTGACCATCAAGTCCCCGGACGGTAAGCCCCTGGCCAACCGGCAATTTGACGTGGAGTTGCCGGCCCGCAAGGAGACCTGGCTGCGAGGAGGCTATTTGCACCACCAGGGCGGCGCCTCGGTGCGGGTGACCACCGACGCGGCTGGCCAGGCCACGGTGCTCTACATACCGCCCCAGGCGGACATGTCGGCCCAGGGCGCTCCGTTGGGCAACTTCCCGGTTTGGGAGCAATTGAAAATATCCGACGTGGCCGACCGCGAACAAAACGCCACGGCCGAATTGGAACTGGTGTCGCCCTGGCCGCGCATAAGCAAGCTGGTGCTGCCCGGCGGCGACTTGGCCGGCCATTGGCAGGGCGAGGATTCCCGCGTGGTGGTGGCCGACGCCGACAGCTCGACCTTTGACATCACCATCTACGGGCCCGGCGAGTTCGGCTATTCAGGCGGGCACGGGCGGCAGGAAAAACTGGAGGTTCTGGATGCCGCCAGCCCATTCCGTTTTCGCTTCAAGAGCCGCCCCATGGGGCTGGACCTGAACGACATCCCCAGCAACTGGGACATGGTCAAGGACTTTGGGGCCACCAACGCCAAGGTGCTGGGGCGCATTGCCCTGCTCATGGGCGGCAACTGGCTGCTCAAGCAGCACGCGGTCACCGGCACCGCCAAGACAGTCACTCACACCAGTCAGGTGACCAAGACCATTGGCGGCACCAGCAAGGTGAGCAGTATCGGCGGCAGGTTGGGCAGCGACATCGACACCACCATCGTCACCAAGGTCAAGATCATGACCACCTTTGAAAACGCCCTACCCGAGGCCACCTGGGCCACCGGGTTGATGGGTGACGCCGACGCGGTGATCTCCATGACCAAGAACACCGCCGAGGTGATGAACACGGCGGGCCAGTCCTACACCGATGCAACCGCCGCCAAAGGCACGGGCCTGGTGTACAACGCGGACGCCGCCCTGGACGGCATGCACGCCGGGGTGGGAATCGTGGACACCATCGTTACTTTCAAGGACATGATCACCAACTCGCCCATGTCCTTGAAGACCGAGTTGATCAAGGGGGTCTACGAGAATGCCAAGATGCTCTACAACTGGAACCTCCAGTTTCAGAAGGTGGCCTACGCTCAGGAGATGGCCACCTACTTGCCCATCCTGGTGGAGGTGACCGACCGCGAGGGCCACCGCGCCCGCCGCCTGGGACGCCTGGTGATCAATTACCATGTGGAGGCCATGGACTGATGAGGCGCTGGTTGGTCACAGCGGCGCTCTTGGCCGCCCTACTGTTCCCGGCCTCATCCGCCCCGGCCGCCCCGGCGGACCAGGCCGCCCAAGTGGTGGCCGCCTATTTCACCACCGCCGCAGCCGAGGATATTAAGGCCCACCTGGCCACTCGCGATTTGAGCCCGGCCCAGCGGCCAAAGGCCGCCGAGTTCGCCCAAGGTGTATGGGGGAAAGTGGAAACCCGCGAGGTGAAGGTCGGCAAGGTGGAGGTAGCCCTGTCGCCCGACGGCGGCCAGGCCCTTGCCCGCTGCAAGGTGAGCGCCCTGGTGGTGAACAAAGAGAGCGGCGAGAGCTTTGCCAAGCAGACCGCTTACGTGGCGGTGCTGGTCAAGCGGGAGGGGCAATGGAAGGTGCGGCGGATGCTGCCCGAGACCGTGTTCCGGCGAGTGCAGAACGAACAGATGATGGCCCGCCAAACCCAGCGGCTGCTGGACGCCGCCGACCAAAGCGACACGGCAACCCCGACAGTACAGGCCAAGCCTTCTGAAACTGGCGCCCAGCAAGGCCGAGCCGAGCCGGCCAAGCCCCAGAACCTGGGCAACATCATTTCCAGTGTAGTGCAGGAGGCAACCTCCCCGCCCTCCATGGCCACTCAGCACCGCACCGATTCGCCGCCCGACCGCCAGGCGTTTCCGCCACCTGCGCAACAGCCGAGAGTTGACGCCCCCGCGCCTGGCGGCCAGGGCCGGGTGGTGCGCGTCGAGCGCGGCACAGTGTTCATCGACCGAGGCGCGGCGAACGGCTTGAAGCCTGGTCAACGATTGGAGGTTGTTTCCTACAGGGAAATCACCCACCCGGTGAGCGGCAAAACCATTCGCCTGCCTCAGCGCGCGGCACTTCTCTTGGTGCGGGAAGTGTGGGACAGCCAAGCGCGCTGTCTGGTGCTGGAGTCCGCCGGCGAACTGATCCCCAATTTAAGTGTGATACCCATTTCAGCCTCTACTGGGCAGTAGATTCGATCCCTGTTTAACCTTGTCCCAGCACTTTTTATTCATCGTCCGCCATTTGCAGTTCATATAATCGGCTATAAGTTGAAGCGGGCCTTTCCTACAAGTAGTTGCCCTTGTAAGTCCTAAGCTAATTCCTCCGCCGTCCACAGAAAACCGTGGCCTCGAAATAACCCCCAAGATCGGGTGCGCCCAGGGTGCGGATTGAGGTTACAGGGTGCATTTATCTGCATCTTCCCACAACCTCAATCAGTATAAATTATTGATATTGCAGGTTTCTTTAATCATATCATAGCCCGAAGGTCAGAGGTTCAAACCCTCTCCCCGCTACCATAGGTACTGACACTAGGAAGAAGAATTTCTCCTAGTTTTATATTGCAACGGGCCACGTAGGAAACTGCGCGGCCCTTTCCCTTTGGATGCATCTCAATCTTGCCCAGCAGGGCCTTGAGGGCCAGGTTGGCCCGAGGGGCCTCAGCCCGAATCAGCTTGCGGTAGGAGCGCAGGGCCTTCTTGATCTCATTCCTGGTGGGCGGGTTGACCTTGCGCTGGGCCCGGGCTTGCTGGAGGTCAAGCTCCTGGTCGATGACTTTGACCTGGGCCTTGGCTTGCCTGATGGCCTGCTCCACCTCCTCCATGTCGTTGCCCCGAGCCACGAAGGCCACCAGGTTGGCCACCTCCCCCTCAAGCTGGCGTTTGCGCTGAAGAAGCTCCCCCTGGCGCTTAGGCTCCAGGTCGGGCAGGGCGGCAAACTTGGCCAGTACCTTGTCCACGATGCGGTCCATGGCCTCATTGGTTAATACCTCGGCCTCCACCCGGTCGAGTATTGCCTTCTCGGCAAAGTCCATGCGAATGGAGGCCCCGTTGGGGCAGACCGCGCTGCCCTTGTCCCGATGAGCCCCGCATGTCAGCCGCCTGACCGGGGAGTCGGCCACGATCATGGCGTGGCCGCACACCCCGCAGGTCAGCAGACCGGAGAGCAAATACTTGCCATAGCCGGGCTGACCCTTAAGGCCCCGTAGGGTGCCCTTCTTGCCCTGGGGCTGGGTGGCCCTGGTGTGGGTGTACTTGGTCTTGAGATGCTTGCGCCTGGCCTGGACCGCCTCCCAGGTGGGTTTGTCAATTATGGCCAGGTGCTCATTGAAGAAGTGCACCCATTCCCTCTCGGGCCGGGGCAAAGGCCGCTTCTTGCCCGTGTCAGGGTCCCTCACCCACCTTGTTTTGTTCCAGGTCCAGTCTCCCATGTACTTGGGGTTGTCCAGCATGGTGGCTATGGTGGAGCCTGACCAGGCGTGCCGATTCTTCCTGCCCTTGGCCGCACTGTTGGGAATACCCTCTGCGTTAAGCTGGGCGGCGATGGCTCGAGGGCTGGTGCCCGCCAGGTAGGATTCAAATATTCGCCTTACGGTAGGGGCCTCCTCGGGAGTGATGTAGATCTCGTAGCCGGTCACCTTGGGCTTGCCATGAGGGTCTAGGCGAGAGACGTCCTCCACCGCCTTGGTGTGGTAGCCGTATAGCCTGCCTCCGGCGTGGTGCCCGGCCAGCACCCGACCCTCCAGGTCACGCCGGGTCTTGTCGCCGAGCTCTTTGCTATACCGGTTGTCCATGGCGCTGTGAATCTGCACCATGAAGTCGGTGTCCTCATTGGCCCCGTCGAGGTGTTGGCTTACAAACACGATGGATATGCCCCGCACCCTTAGCCGGCGGATGGTCTGCAGGGGGACCAGGCCATCACGGCTGAGCCGGGAGGTATCATCGACCAGGATGGTGTTGAAGGGGCAGTCTGGGCCCATGGCCGTGGCCAGCATTTTGTTAAACTCGGCCCTGTCGGCCACCGTAAGGCCGGACACGGCATGATCGGCATAGACCTGGTCCTCGAGTATGGCCATCTTCATTTCTTTGGCATACCGTCGGCAGTTACGGACCTGGTCTTCGATGCTGGCCTCGCGCTGGTGCTCGGAGCTGTACCTGGCGTATATGGCGGCTTTTAGTTGTGGCGTGCCCACGCTGACCTCCACGTGGTTAAATTTACATTTCGCCCTTTCCATGGGGCCAAAGCCGGTGTTGCAGGCTGGCCCGGGCTGAGGCGTTGCGAAATTACCTTATCGCCACCTCCATGGTCATACAGATCCAGGCTGATCTCACGCCTGTTGGTGGCGGTGCGGGGGGGCGTTGGCCAGGGTGTGTGGGCCCCCCGAGCTGACCCCGTCCAATGGCGGCGTTACTCGGCCCCTACAAGGCCTTAACTCAGGCCGCCCCATGCCCCGACTACCCCCCGGGCGGGCTTATGCGATTCTGGGCCATTTACGGCCCTGCCATTGGGCAATTTGAAAAAATTCTCGGCCCGGCCCTGACCCCGCTTACGGGGGTTCTTGCCCAGGCGGTAGTGGTACAGGGAGCAGTTCGGGCCAGAGAGTATCTTGCCCGTGCAGGCCTTGACCCCGTCCGGGCTGCCTCCCAGGCGAGCAACACAATGCGAGCCGATGCTTATTGCCGATGCTTATTAATGACGTGGGCATGGGGGAACACCTCGCTGGGCGTGTATGGCCCCACCCATAGCCACATCATCCGACGCCATGGCGTAGGCCTGGCTGAACAAAATAGTGTTGCTGATGCCAATTAGGAATAAATGGCTTGGGGGTACAGGCGGAAGCCGCCAACAAGATGTTTATGGATGCAAATCCATCATCCTGCCTGTCTGACTTTATGATGGATTCCCCCCTGGCTTTTCCTTGGGCCCGGCCGTGGGCCCAGGCCCCAGGAAAGGCCGGGGGGAATGGTAAATTAATATAAATAGTATGCCAATCCATACTGCTAAAACAGTCTGATTCCCGGCATTCGGGTATGCAATTCCATCCTGCAAAAAAATCATACAGGGTGTTTTTTCGTACTGGGCAAGTATGTAATTGCGTCCATGGGTTAGGTGCAAAAGGCATACTTGCTCCTAATCTGAATCTCGGCTTGCCCAGTTGGCGGCATTGGGGTTTTTGGCTTTGATGTTATTGCGCAGGCCCTCCCTATCCTCCTCCCAGGTCTGGGCGAAGCCGCGCTTGCGGGTGTCCTTTGGTATGTGCTGCTCTTTGAAGTTGGCTGTTCCGTAATCGCGCCAGCGTTCGGATATCGCATAAAGGCTATAATCCTTGGTGTGGCCGCCCCCTTGCTGATAGGCGTTGCCGGCGTGCACCCGATCAATAAAGCCTTTCGCCACCAGCTCCTTCAGAGCCCGGCTGAATTGCTGACGGCTGAATCCAAGTTCCTCTGCCTGGCTATAGGTGAACACAAGCTCTTGTCCGAAATCTTGTCTCCATATCTTTTTATTAGACTTGGGCTGTTTGACTTGCACCCAGTTGACCTTGAAAAGAAAATGCAAAAAAACTTTGACCGCCTGGGGCTTGCATTCGCGGAAGGCCTGACTATGCAAAAGGCCAGGCGGAATCGAGGTCTTCCAAGTACGTCGGCGCTTTTGTTTATCCATGATTGGCACGTTCTCCAGGCGGATTATTCTTTTTGGTAGATAAATGCTCGAATAAAAGCTGGGCAAGTAGCTCTACAAACAATGAAACACGCTCGTCATCATGTTGATGCTTAGGCTTTTTTAGCGTAATTTTAATGTCTGCAATGTCGCCCAAGTTGCCCTCGTGCACTGTGTATGAACACACTGCACCACATCAGCTAAAAGCTTTCCATGGTGAGCGTTAAGGTTTTTAAATTGGGGGTTGGGTTTAAAGAGTCTTACTGCTTGGATTGTTTGCGGCGAGAGGCATATTGTAATGTAGTGATAACATCCTCTGGCGACATGCCTCGCTTTAAAAGCGCCTGTCCCTCAGGCGAAGCTAAAAGTTCTTGGTGTTTTTTGCCTTTTGCTTTGTTCCGGGCATTCTTTACGTCTTGTCGGTTTTGGTTGACTCCCTGGTAGGTTCGCCGGTTAGCTTCTCGCCATAAAGCTTGGTGATCTTTCGAGCAGAACCGCTGGTTTTTGGCCGTTCTGAGGTACATCTTCTTGCAATGTGGGCAGCGTTGCAATCGGCGAAAGTCTTTGCTGGCAACGAACTGGGCCAGCAGCAGCCAGGGCCAATGCAAAAAGTCGTGATAATGGGCGGTTGGTAAGATGTGTAGTTCAATTTCAGGGGAATCATTATCTGGCCAGCCAATCAGCTCAAGGCGAACCTCCCTAAGGTGGCGGTTGACGGTGCCAACTAACAGGGCATAACCATTGCCCTGGAGGTTCATGCTGGATTCCTCTAAAAGATATTGAGCAAGTTCTTTGTCCTTGGGCACATACCAAGCATCGGGCGGTGGGTCCGGGAATATTTTCAGCAGTAGCCTGCCGATTTCGTCACGAATAGCGTGAGCATAAAATTTCGCTTTGCCTAGACGTGGCAGTTCGAGCATGGCTATTTCGTAGAAGTAGGGGTAGTTTTTATATCCCCAGGTCAGGGGCCTTGGTTGAGGCAGATCGCAGCCGTTAAGCCAGTTGACGAAATCTCTTGTTATATCAAGATATTTCACCTTCTTGTTATTTGGGGGCAATATCCAGCATTGATGACACTGTGACATTTTGGTTCTCCTTTAGCACCTAAAAATACCTATCCAATGCCTTGCCTTTGTCGTATTTTAGCTGGCATTCACACACCTCCTCCGGCTGACTTCAAACTTGGGCAATTTTTTCGCCAAGAGAAAGCAATTCACGCTCTCTGCATCAAAGCTGCGAGCGATATGTCACTTATATTATTAATGTAAATAGTTTTTGCGGTTTGGTATGTGTTGGCCCTAAAAAATTTAAGCGCAGGTCAAAGAGTATATACGAAATGGCTGATAGTCATACGATTGTGCCCTTGTGTGGGACAATAGGTAGGCCACAAGCCCACAATTTTTGGAGATACGGGCCTCGCAGCCCCGTGGGCAGAAGTGGGGTGGACTAGGGGGCCGCGGTGAACTCGAGCTACAGGTCGATCTATGGCCCGCAGGGCCTATGTGGGGAGGATGGGGAGGACTTTTACCAAAACTTTTTAATCAATGCCGGGTGCTAGGTCTTGGCAGGGCTAGATGGCGCCGGGGCTCAAGGTAAATTTATAAAAAGTTTTGGTAAAAGTCCTCCCCATCCTCCCCACATAGGCCCTGCGGGCCATAGATCGACCTGTAGCTCGAGTTCACCGCGGCCCCCTAGTCCACCCCA
>JAHIQI010000059.1 GCA_018902755.1 Pseudomonadota bacterium
AGGGCCTCAATGGCATCTTCCAGGCCGCCAGGGCAAGAGCGCGTGGCTACCGCAACGCTTTCACCTTCATCACCATGATCTATTTCATCGCCGCACCACTGGGAGAACTAATCAAATTCCACAGCTAACGACGAAGAACCATAATAATATACCAGACTATCAACACGAATTGCCTGAATACAAGGACGGTTCTGAGGGAGCGTATAATACAAGAGTAGCATCAGAGCTTGCGGATCAGTTTCACTTGTTGGACGTGGACCTTGCTCGGTTGAGTGGCGTGCGGTCAGGTATTGAAATTGCTGATTTGTATAGCATTGAAAGAGACTTTATACATGTTAAGCATTATGCAGGATCTTCTGTCCTGAGTCATTTGTTTGCGCAGGGTAAGATTTCGGGAGAACTCTTTCAAATGGAAAAAGAGTTTAGAGTTATATTAAATGAAAAACTACCATCTCGTTTCAAATTGGACAGCATTGAGGCGCACCCTGAAAGAAACAAGTACGGTGTCGTATATGCAATTATACGTGATGTTGATGGTCCTCTTGATTTGCCGTTTTTTTCAAAACTCAATATTAAAAATAGCGTTCGTGCATTAGAGGGCCTTGGCTTTAGAGTTTATAAAGCAAAAATTGAAGAGGAAAGACACTATAAAATGACACGCCTAATTCCTGCTAAGTGATTTTGATTCCTTCTCTGCCCTCTCCTACCTCTCCTCCTCGGCCCGCACCAAACCACTCCCCTCGCAGCTCCACGGGTCCGGCTGTCTTCTCCCTCCCACGCAAACACACCACCACACCAACGCCCTACACGGCGCTGACAGGCTCCTACCTCTAATTTAAGGCTGTTCGTGGGCTAGGCCCGCCGACTTACCCCGTGGTCAGGTAGTAGGCCAGGTTGTCCAGCTTCACCGAGAAGTCCACGTTCTCCACCTTGATCCCGTCCGGGGCCTGGATCTGGGTGGGCGCGAAGTTCAGGATTGCCTTGACCCCTGCGTCCACCAGGCGGTTGGCGATGTCCTGGGCGAACTCGGCCGGGGTGCAGATGACCCCCATCTCCACCTGCTTGTCGCGGCAGATGTTGTGCATCTCGTTGGGCGGGTTGATCAGCAGGCCGGTGACCAGCTTGCGGCCTATCTTCATGGGGTCGGCGTCAAAGGCGGCCACGAAGCGGTAGCCTTGGCGGGTGAAGTTCTCGTGGGCCACCAGGGCGCAACCCAGGTTGCCCACGCCGACGATGGCCAGCTTCCATTCCCGGTGCAGGCCCAGGATCTTCTTTATGTCGAACAGAAGCTCCTTGACGTAATATCCCACCCCCCGTACGCCGAACTGGCCGAAATAGGCAAGGTCCTTGCGTATTTGCGCGGGGTTCACTCCGCAGAGCTCGGCCAGCCTCTTGCTGGATACAACGGTCACCTGTTCCTTGATCAGGGTCTCCAAGGCGCGGGTGTACAGCGACAGGCGCGTGATGGTGGCGGCGGGGATCTTCAGGAACTTCATGGCAAGGCCAATCTTATTGTGATTAGAGGCACATGCGTGCTTCTAAAAAAGGCCGGGCCCCCGGGGGGACCCGGCCCGGCAGACGCTGTCTAGCTCATGCCCAGGAACTTGGCCACGGGGGCGGCCATGGGGTAGGCGTAGAGCAGGATGAGGCTGATAACCAGCGCATAAATACAAAGGGACTCGACCATGGCCAAGCCGATGAGCATGGTCACGGTGATTTTGCCGCTGGCCTCGGGGTTGCGGGCGGTGCCCTCGACCGCGCCCTTGATGGCGATGCCCTGGCCGATGCCGGTTCCGAAAGCCGCGATGCCGATGCCGAAGCCGGCGGCGGTCACGGTGGCGGCGAACAGCTTGGCGGCCTCAGCCATGGCGCCGGCGTCGGCGGCCATCGCCACGGCGGCCAGGCCCAAGGTAAACAGGCCGGTAAGCCCCGCGATCAAAGAAAACTTCTTCATAACAAGCTCCTCAAACTAACGGTTAATGCCTTCTTCCTTATATGGGTGCCTTCTTCCCAATAGGGAAAACTTCTTTCGTTCTTAGTGGGCCTCTTCCAGCGAACCGGCGATGTAGAGCATGGTCAGCAGGCTGAAGATGAACGCCTGCACGAAGCTGGTGAAGATGGCCAGGAACATCATGGGCAGGGGCGCGAAGAACATGCCCGCCAGCACGAACAGGATGGCCAGAACCAGGTCCTCGCCCAGCACGTTGCCGAAAAGACGGAAGGTGAGGGAGAGGATGCGGCTGAAGTGGCCGATCAGCTCGATGGGCAGCATCAGGGGGGCCAGCCACCAGATGGGGCCCATGAAGTGCTTTATGTAGCTGAAACCGTGGGATTTGATGCCCACGAAGTTGTAGAAGAGGAACACCACCAGGGCCATGGACAGCGGGGTGTTGATGTTGCTGGTGGGCGAGAGCATGCCCGGCACCAGGCCGATCCAGTTCATGCACAGGATGTAGATGAACAGGGTGGCGATGAGCGGGTAGAAGGGCCGCCCGTGCTCGCCCATGACGTCGATGGCGAAGTCCTCGAAGCCGCCGACCAGCACCTCGAAGAAGTTTTGCCCGCCGGAGGGGATCATCTTAACCGAACCCACCGCCAGCTTGGCCGCCACCAGCAGGAACAGGATGATCAGCCAGGAGTAGACCACGTGGGGGTAGTGATGGACAAAGCCGCCCAGACCCACAGAGTCAAACAACAGCCCCAGCAGCAAAAGCGGATGTTCCATGCTTAGAACGCCTCCTTACGAAGCTTGAAAGCCTGGCGCGCACCCCAGGCGATGACAGTCACCACCACGACCGAAAGGCCCACCAACAGGCCCAGCGGCTCCACCAACCCCTGGCGCACCAGGAAAAACAGCACCACGGCGGTGGCGATGAACCGCAGGTAATACTTTGCCAAAACCTTGCCCAGCACACTACCTTTTTCGCGCGGCAACAGGGCGCGGCAGATGGTGCGCTGCAACAGGCGGTAGTTGAGCAGGGCGATGAGTCCCCCCACCACCACGCTAAGACCCGAGCGCCAGTCGGCTACGATGAAGGCCCCGGCGCTCAATACGCCGAAAGTGACCAGGTTGGCCCACCACAGCCCCTTTATCAGGGCCGCTTCCGGGGTCTGCATGGTCAGGGGTTTGTGAGCCATCAATCCTTCTTCTTGTGCTCGGCCTGGTCTATGCGCTCCTGGGAGCGCTCGGTCCGTTTATACAGGATGTACACGTTGCGGAAACCAGCCACGATGCCCACCACCAGGCCTATGAAAAAGCCCCAGGGATGGGTGTCGAAGTACTTGTCGACCAGCCAACCCGCCCCCAGGCCCATCACCGTGGCCAACACCATGGAGATGCCCATGGAACTGGCCCTGGCCAGGATAAGCAGGTATTCGCGGGTCGTTTCGCTGATAAACCGGCCCAACCGGTCTCCCGCCCAACCCGCCCCCAGAGGGCTTGGTTTAAATTTTTGCCGCCCTGGTGGAGATTTACGCCTGTCAGCTCCGGGCAGGGAAGCCCCTTTCCCGCAGCCTTTGGCGGTCAGAACTTGCTAACATGCAATCTCGGGGCAAGTCAACTCTTTTTTGTGCCGTAATGCGCAATCTCCCCCGGCCGGGTCGGCGAATTCGGGGGAGTTGCTTTTTCGGGCTGAAAACACTACTAAAAGTGCTATATTTAAATGGTGCCGCCAAGACGAATGCGCGAAGGAGAAGACTTCATGCCACGCGTCCCTACCCTGCTCCGCTGGGTGACACCGCTTTTGTTGGCCCTGCTGTTGCTGGCGCCGGTGGGAGCCGCCGCCTCGTCCTTCACCTTTGGGGGAGACAACTACTTCAAGGTGCAGAGCAAGGGCAAGGTGGACCCCTACCTGGCCCCGGTCACCGGCACCTCGGCGGGCAGCGGCGACCTGCTCATGAACTACTACGTGGGGCTGTTCAACTTCAACCTTTTCGACGCCATCGGCACCAGCAACCCCATGGTGGGCGACACCTACGACAACCTTAACTACAGCATCTCCGACCAGAAGGGGGTGCTCAACCCCAACTTCTACGTGACCTCGGACTATTTCCGCAAGCAGGGGCCGGACAAGACTCACCTGCCCGATTCCTGGGACATGGCGGGCAGCCTGGTGATCACCTCGGTAAGCTTTGACAACGACTACCAGATCACCCTCAACGGCTACCTGAGCAACCTGGCCTTCAACGACTCCACCGGCTCGGCCATCCTGCAAGACCTCAAGGGCAGCGACACGGTGGACTTCCTGCTCACGGTCAGCGCCAGCGACAAGACCTCGGGCAAGTTCATCCCGGTGCTCAGTTCCAAGAACGACTCCACCTGGGCCGCCATGTCCGGCACCATCAGCGGCGGCGGCAGCCCCGTGGCCGGAGCCCCCGAACCGGCCACCCTGCTCTTGGTGGCCGGGCCCCTGGCCGGGCTGGCCGCCTGGCGCAAGCGCCGCCGCAAGAAGGCCCCTCCGGCCTGAGCCGCCTTCCCAGCGTCATTACAGCCCCGCCTCGGCGGGGTTTTTTCATGCCTCTTGCGGTGCGCGGCCCGGCCATACACAATGGGAGCCATGGACTTTTGGGCCGTCCGGTGCGCCGGGCGGATAGGACCGAGGCGAATATGCGAAGCAAAAATTTCCTGCGGGCCCTGAGCCTGCTGCTGGTGCTGTCCCTGGGGGCCGCCTGGCCCGCGGCGGCGGAGCCCACCCCCGAGGGCCTGGACCTGGCCCGGCGGCTGGTGGAGCTCAAGCCGCTGGACTACAAGACCATCGCCCAGATCATGGAGATCGACTGCCTGCAAAGCATGGCCGGCAACGAGATCGGCAAGCGCCTGGACCTCAATGAGACCAAAAAGTATTGCCAGGTGGTGGGCGATGTGTTCTGGTCACAGATCAAGGATCAGGTTTACGAGGCCATGGCCCAGTCCTACGCCCACTACCTGACCCAGCGGGAGCTGGAGGTGATCCTCGAGGGCCTGAGCGCCGAGCGCGGGGGCCGGGCCTCCAAGTACCCGCCGGAGGAGACCAAGGCCGTGGTGATGCAACTACGCCGGGTGGACCCGGGCATCAAGGCCGAGACCTCATGGCAGATCAAGCAGATAACCCGTGGCTGGCAGGAGCGCTTCGCCATCGACTCCTATTTCAAGAAGCAGTTCCGCGAGCAGGTCCTGGAGAAGTTGCCCTGGAAGATCCGCAGCAAACTGGCCTACTGAGTCCCGAAGCCGAGCCGCAAGACGCCCCGGAGCGCCGCCGCGCGGGCCTGGGCTTGGCTGGGGGGCTGGTGGCCCTGGGCCTGTCGCCGCTCATGCTGGCCCAGGGGCTCTACCTCCGGCGCAGCGTGCCCCAACTGCCCGAGCCCGAGGGGCCGCGCCAGGGCGAGCTGGGCCGGGGCCCGGAGCTTCGGGTGCTCATCGTGGGCGACTCCTCGGCCGCCGGAGTGGGGGCCGAGTATCAGGAACAGGCCCTTAGCGGCCAACTCGCCGCCGCCCTGGCCCGCGACTTCCGGGTGAGCTGGCTTTTGGCCGCCCAAAGCGGGCTCACCAGCAAGGAGCTGACCCATCAGCTCCAGGTGCTCACCCCCCAGGTCTGGGACGTGGCGCTCTGCGTCACCGGGGTCAACGACGCCACCTCCGGCTGCCGCCCCAAGGCCTTCCTGGCCCGGCAAAAGAGCCTGGTGGCCCTGCTGCGCCACCGCTTCTCGGTCAAGCGGGTGGTGCTCTCGGGCCTGCCGCCCATGCACCGCTTCCCCTCCCTGCCCCAGCCCCTGCGCTGGTACCTGGGCGCCCGGGCCCAGGCCCTGGACGCCGCCCTGGAGCGCTGGGCCGGGCTGCAACCGGTGTGCGACTACCAGCCCCTCAATTTCGATATGGAGGTGGAGGACATGGCCGCCGACGGCTTCCACCCCGGCCCCAAGGTCTACGAGCAGTGGGGACAGGCCGCCGCTGAAGTCATCAAGGCCAGGATGGCCTAACGCCCCGCTGATCCGGCCGCTTTGCCACCAGAAATCTAAAAATCGCGTAGGTTGGGTAGAGGGCGTAGCCCGAAACCCAACGATTTCCTTTGATTTGATGGTAAAAAATATAATAAAATCCATGGCAACCAATTAAAGTGCCTTCACAAGTAAACACCCAAGACGCTTTTGTTTTTTGAAGTGATACGCTCCTGCGCCACCGGGGGCCTCAATACGCGGCAAAATATGGGGGGCCAATTCATGAAACCAGTTATCCAGCTAGAGCTAGGATTTAGTGATGCAGAGAATTACAGGTTGCGCCCAAACAAAGAACTATTTAATAGAATTTTTGTAAGAGACTATTCATTAGAAAAATTATTATCCCATAATACCCATTTCTTGATAGGAGAAAAGGGAACAGGTAAGACAGCCTATGCTGTATATCTCGCAAATAACCATTACATGGATACAGTGGCCCAGCTTAAATTTATTAGGGAAACTGAATATAAAAAATTTCTCAGGATGAAGCGCGAAAAGCATTTAGATATTTCCGATTTTTCAAGCATTTGGAAGGTTATTATTCTTTTATTGTTAGCTATGGGAATCGACAAAAAGGAAGTAGATGCGTTACCCTTTAATAAAAGCACAAAAATAAAAAATCTGTGGGAAGCGGTTGACAAATTTTACATGAATGCCTTTTCCCCTGAGATTTCTTCTGCCATGCGATTTGTCGATGAATCAAACTTATCGGCAAAATTAATTTCAGAATTTTTACATGTAGGAGCGGCAGAGTCGTCCACGGTAGAAATAGGAGCATCAAGACTGCAAATAAACCTTCTTTATATTGAAAAACAATTTAAAGAAGCGATTAACAGCATAAGACTTAAAGAAAATCATATACTATTTATAGACGGTATAGATGTTAGGCCAGAAGGCATTCCTTATCCTGATTATCTTAATTGTATTAAAGGACTGGCTGATGCGACCTGGAGCCTCAATAATGATTTTTTTGCCAACATAAAGGATTCAAAAGGAAGACTAAGGGTGGTATTGTTGTTGAGGCCCGATATCTACAACTCTTTGGGGCTCCAGAATTCGACTAATAAGCTTAAAGATAACTCGGTGTTCTTAGATTGGAGGACCACCTATCCAGAGTACAGAAGTTCAAATCTCTTTCAGGTTGTTGATAAAGTATTGTCTGTACAACAAGACAATGAAATGGAAGTTGGAGAAGCTTGGGATTATTATTTTAATTGGCGTGCTCCGCATATGGTCAATGACTATGGAGAACACAGTTCATTTATTTCTTTTTTGAGATATAGTTATTCAAGGCCAAGAGATGTTTTGTCAGCTATGCAAATTATGCAGGCAATTGTACTGGAGAGAAACCTAACAAAAAAGAGGTCGTTTGCTGGCTCAGATTTCACAAATAATGATTACAAAAACAGGTTTTCCCAGTACTTAATGGGGGGGATCAAAGATCAGTTGTCTTTTTACTACGATGAAAATGACTACTCTGGATTTGTTGCCTTTTTTGACTTTCTTAAAGGCAAAAGAGAGTTTGATTATCAAGAGTATTGCTTGGCCTATGAAAGATTTATGGATTATGTGTTCGAGCATTTACAAGAAATACCCGAATTTGTGGATAGCAAGGAAATCTTTTTGCAATTTTTATACGATACAAATATATTATGCTATATTGAAGACGGAGATTTTGATAAATTTTTCCGTTGGTGCTACCGCGAAAGATCGCTGTCAAATATTGCTCCAAAAGTGAAGCTACATTCGCGGTATAAAATTCATAATGCTCTGGAGAAAGCTTTGAATGTTGGTGGGCAAGATATTAGGTAAATTTTTAGATAATATATCATGCTAGCCACAATATACGTGGTTCCGTGCGCGGTTTCTTTATAATGCTTTTAGCACCTTAGAAGTAACTTTTCGCCTCATACCCCCCAATCCCCACTCCACCTCCCTACATTTTTGTGTTGACACTCCCGCCTGGGCGCTGGTATACGGTATACAATCCTTTGGAGCGTAACATGCATAAGACTCACCCCGGCCTCATGAATCTAGCTTGGTGGCGCTGGCAGCCGCCGGGCAGGGGTCCGTCCGCGCTCTGAAGCGATCAGCTTGCAGCCGCGCCGCGGGCCCCAGGGCCCGCGGCTCTTTTTAGGCCATGATTTCATATGAATCGGTAGCCCTTTAAGCAAGGAGAGACTTAATCATGGAGCAGGTCAAGGTTCTTCTCAACGAAAGCGAGATGCCTCGCCAGTGGTACAACGTCCAGGCGGACTTGCCCACGCCCCTGGCCCCGCCCTTCCACCCGGCCACCATGGAGATCGCCACCCCGGAGCAGATGAACGTCATCTTCCCCATGTCGCTCCTGGAGCAGGAGATGAGCCCCCAGATGTACTGGGACATCCCCGACGAGGTGATGCAGGTCCTGGCCCTCTGGCGCCCCACCCCCTTGCAGCGGGCCATGCGTTTGGAAAAGGCCCTGGGCACCCCGGCGCGCATCTACTTCAAGAACGAGTCGGTTTCCCCGGCGGGCTCCCACAAGCCCAACACCGCCGTGCCCCAGGCCTATTACAACAAGCAGGCGGGCATCAAGCGCATCGCCACCGAGACCGGCGCGGGCCAGTGGGGCAGCGCCATGAGCCTGGCCTGCGGTATGTTCGGCCTGGACTGCACCGTGTACATGGTGCGGGTGAGCTTTGACCAAAAGCCCTACCGCAAGTCCATCATCAACACCTGGGGGGCGGAGATCTTCGCCAGCCCCAGCGAGCAGACCAACTCCGGCCGCGCCGCTCTGGCCGATAATCCCAACCATCCCGGCTCCCTGGGCCTGGCCATCAGCGAGGCGGTGGAAGACGCGGCCACCCGCGACGACACCAACTACGCCCTGGGCTCGGTGCTCAACCACGTGTGCCTGCACCAGACCATCATCGGCGAGGAAGCCATCCGCCAGATGAACAAGATCGGCGAGAAGCCCGACGTGGTCATCGGCTGCATCGGCGGCGGCTCCAACTTCGCGGGCATCTCCTTCCCCTACGTGCGCGAAAAGATCAAGGGCATGGACGTGCGCATCCTGGCGGTGGAGCCCGCCTCCTGCCCCACGGTGACCAAGGGCCTGTACGCCTACGACTACGGCGACACCGCCCACCTGGCCCCCATCGTGCTGATGCACACCCTGGGCCACACCTTCGTGCCCCCGGGCATCCACGCCGGCGGCCTGCGCTACCACGGCATGAGCCCCCTGGTCAGCCGCCTGGCCGAGGACAAGCTCATCGAGGCCATCGCGGTGCCCCAGCTGGAGTGCTTCGAGGCGGGCCTGCTGTTCGCGCGCACCGAGGGCATCGTGCCCGCGCCCGAGTCCACCCACGCCATCCGCGGCGCGGTGATCGAGGCCATGAAGGCCAAGGAAGAGGGCAAGGAGCGGGTGATCCTGTTCAACCTCTCGGGCCACGGCCACTTCGACATGAGCGCCTACGACGCCTACCTGGCCGGTCAGCTGTCCAACTACGAGTATCCCCAGGCCATGGTGGACGAGGCCCTGAGCAAGCTGCCCAAGGTGACGCTGCCCGGGATGTAATTGAAACCAGAAGGGGCCCTGTCCGCCCTGCGTCAATACAGTCAGTATTCCTCCGTGTAGAGCGGGGCCTCCGGCATGGGCCGGGGGCTCCGCTTTTTTTGTTATAAAAGCGGACAGTTGGGGCGCGAGATGGGGGTGGTTGAAAATACTAATGGTGTTGGGGCTATCGAACTAGTAATTAGCACTAATAAATATGCATGGCTGTAGCCTATAATAACTGTCTTACCGCCTTTGACCAGTGGGGAGGCATATGGGCAACAGGGAGGGAGCGCAGTTTATGGCCGACCAGTCCTTCATCGATAGATTGGTGCAGTTGTGTCCGGACGGCATCATCGGGGTCAACCGCGAAGGGACCATCGTCATCTTCAACGAAGCGGCCGAACGGCTCTTCAAGCGGGACGACGATGAGGTGCTGGGCAAGCTGCACATCACCGACATCTACCGCCCCCCCGACGTGGCCCGCCAGATCAAGAAGCTGCTCTACGACCAGGAGCACGGCGGCAAGGGCCGCCTGGACGAGGTGGAGGTGGAGGTGATCAACGCGGAGGGACAAAACGTACCCATCCGCCTGTCCGCCGCCCTGCTGGTGGAAAACGGCCAGGAGATTGGCAGCGTGGGCTTTTTCCACGACATGACCGCCCGCAAGGAGTTGGAGGAGGAGCTGCTGCGCCGCTCCATCACCGACAGCCTCACCGGACTCTATAACCGCCGCCATTTCCACGAAACCCTGAGCCACGAGGTGCAGCGCAGCCAGCGTTACCGGCGGCCCCTCACCCTGGCCATGCTGGACCTGGACAGCTTCAAGCCCTTCAACGACACCTACGGCCACCACGAGGGCGACAACATCTTGCGCCTGGTCAGCGACACCATGCGGGCCAGCCTGCGCCAACTGGACCATGCCTTCCGCCTGGGCGGCGACGAGTTCGCCTTTGTGCTGGTGGAAACCGACCTGGACCAGGGCCTGATGGCGGTGGAGCGCTTCCGCTCCGCCTTCAACCAGGCCTGGCCTACCAAGATGGGCTACCTGGGCGGCAAGCTGCCCCCGGTGACCGTGAGCATCGGCCTGGCCCAGCTGGGCGACGGCGAAAAGCCCGACAAGCTGACCATGCGGGCCGACCTGGCCATGTACGAGGCCAAAAAAGGCGGCGGCAACCGCGCGGTGAAGGCCCGGCCGGAGATAAAGCAGGACTAGCTAATTAGGTGTTCTCCATCCCTTGAAAATTCCCCCGATTTCCCTGTCCATCACTGCGTCGACGCATTGGTCCAGGGCCGGAGACATCTTGCAGCCCAGCTGCTGCCAACGCCGGGCCATGGGATTAAAGACCGCGTTCAGGCGGTCCATGCTCCCCCCGCTTTGACACGCGCGCAGGGCGGTCTCGTTCATGCGGCGGCACTCCTCTTGGGGTGTAAGCCGCCGCGCTTGTTGGGGCGTGGGCGCCGTTTGGGGGGCAGAGGGCGCGGCCTGGACCGGGGCCTGGCGCACCGCCTGAGCGTAGATCCTCTCCCCGGCTTCGCGCCAGTAGCAGTTGTTTTGGCGGGCATAGGCCAGGGCCTTGCCCGCCTCCTGGGTCTGGCGGGCGGCGACGTTGCGGTCGAAGATCAGGCCCGCCCGCAGGCACAGCGCCTTGGAGCGCCCCTTGTCGTACCAGTAGCATCCTCTGGCCTGGGTCAGGATGTTCTTCATCCCGCCCAGGTTTTGGCTTTTCTGGGCTTGGATAAACGCGGCGTCATAGCTCCGGCTCAAATCGTGGCAGCGTAAAAACGCCTGGGCCTTGGCTTGCCAGGAGCAGCCCTGGGCCTGGCCCACCGCCTGGTAGGCGGCTTGGCGGTCGTTTTTCTCCAGGGCTTGATTATAGGCCTGGGCCAGTTGCTCGCATCGCCGTTGTTTGGCGGCCTGGGCCGGTTCCTTTGTGGGCAGGTCGTGCACGCTCAAGGTGACCAGGCTTCCCGCCTTGGCCGAGGCGCCGGGGCCGGGGCTCTGGCCGGCCACCCGCCCGGCCTGCTCGGGCCTGGGGGCCAGGCCCGCGGAGGTGATCTCATATCTCAGGCCCGCCTGGGCCAAGGTCTGGGCCGCCTGCTTGGCGCTCATTCCCACTAATCGGGGCACCACCCTCTGGGCCTGCAACTGGGCTTGGCCGGGGCACTTGCGTCGGCTGATGGTGGCCAGGGTGGAGGCGGCCTGCTCCCGGTTGCCCTCGGCGGCGAACTTGGCGTGAGCGGCCCACAGCTTGCGGCACAGGGCCAAGGGCAGGCAGGCGCTGCGGTCGTTGTTCCACACCCAGCCCCGCCCCGCGTCGCAGGCGCAAACGGCCCGGCCTTGGGCCTGGTCCCATTGGGCAAAGGCGTGCTCGGGGCACCGGGCGGCCAACAGGGCCTTTTGCCTGCGGTCGGCCTGCTGGAAACAGGCCTCCGCCCGCTGGGCGGCGGCCTGGGCCGCGGTCCGAGCCTCGCGCACTGCGCCGAGGGCCTGGGCCGCGCCCCCGTACAGGGCGGGCGCGTCCTGGCACTGCTGCCATATGTGCAGCAGCTTTAGTAGCTCGGTGTGCCGCTCATCGGCCACGTATTGGCGCTCGTGCTCTTCCGGGATGCCGGGCGGCTGCAACTTGGCGGTGTTGTTGAACAGCATGGGCTCCTTTTTCAGCCGGGCGGCGGCCGGGGCCAGGATGGCCACGCCTTGGCGGAGAAAGTCGTCCTGGGCCGGGTTGCCGGTGCGCGGCGGGGCGCTGCCCCGACCGGCGGCCTCGTATACGGCCTCCACCAGCATGGCGGCGTTGCGCCGCTCCTTTGGGCCGGCGCTCCCCCCGGCGGCCACCACCGCCAGGGCCAGGTCCCCCACCACCCGGCTCACCTGCTCGCTCAGGCTTTTGATCCGCTCCCGTTGGGCTTCGAAGTAGTAGTAGGCCCCGCCGTCCATGCCGAAGAACTTGCGGTCGAGCCTATCCGCCCGCAGGTAAAGCTCATGGGCCCGCCGGCCCTTGTCGGCCAGGGCCTTGAGCTTGGGCCAGTTGGCGCGCAACCAGGCGTTGGCCCGGTCGGCCCGCCCCATGGCCGCTTCCAGCTCCTTTTGCTGGGAGGCGGCTTGCTCCAGGGCCTTTTGCAGTTTCATCTGCTCGGCGGTTATGCGGGCCTTGTCTTCGGAGGCGCAGGCCGTCTTGGCCTGCCGGGCGGCCTGGGAATACAGGGCGCTGAGCATCGCGGCCTGGGCCTGCACCTGCTTGCTCAACGGCAGCAGATCCCTTTCGCGCACCAATGCCTGGTTGAACAACCAGGCCTGGCTCACCACCTGGGTGGTTAGTTGCGCCCCTTGTTCGCGGTCGGCCCGCATGCGCTGCAAGGCCTCCTTGTGGTCATCCCACTCCCGGCTGGAGGCTATGGCCATCATTTGGCCGGCGAGACCGCGCAACCGGGCGTAGAGGGCGGCCATGGAGGCGTCCGGGGAAGCGGCCACGGGGGCGGGGTTCAGGATGAGGCACAACAGCAGGAAGGCGAGCGCGGTTGAGAGGCGCAGGGCGGTAAGCACCATGACTTGAAAAACGGCTCCCGGCAAAAAAACAATAAGTGAATCCCATTCTGTCCTGTTTGCCGCGACTTAGGCAAGCCGTCAGGCGAGTGGCCCGTAAATTCCCATGGCTATCAGGGGCTTGATGGCTTAAACTGAAAAAGTCCCGGAAATCTTTTTAAACCGAAAATTTGGGGGTTTAGCGATGCCTCACCCTATGCGTAAATGTTTAATGGCCCTGCTGTCCCTGCTGCTGTTTATAACGCTCTGCGTTTCTCCGGCCCTGGCTGCGCCGGCCCAGGACTCCTCCCTGGACAAGCTCCTGAGCCGTTTCGAGGCCTATGCCGAGAAAAACCGTCAGGCCTTCGGGGTGCCGGGCATGTCCGTGGCCGTGGTGGCCGGCGACAAGCTGGTCTATCTCAAGGGCCTGGGAACCACCGCCCTGGGCGGCGGCCGCCCGGTGGACGGCGATACCATTTTCCAGATCGGCTCCACCTCCAAGGCCTTCACCTCGGCCATGGTGGCCCTGCTGGCCGACCAGAAGAAGCTGGCCTGGGACGACCGGGTGATAGAGCACCTGCCCTCCTTTTTGATGCAAGACCCCTGGGTCACCCGGGAGTTCCTCATCAAGGACCTCATGGCCCAGCACACCGGCCTGGCCCCCCACGCCGGGGAGATGCAGGCCTTTTTCGGCTACAGCCAGGATCAGATGATCGCCTCCCTGGCCCACATGACCCCCGTCGCCTCCTTCCGTTCAGCCTACGCCTACCAGAACGTCCCCTTCCTGGTGGCGGCCAAGATCGCGCGCCATTATAGCGGGCTGGGCTACGGCGAGTTCCTGGCCAAGAATATATGGCAGCCCCTGGGCATGAGCCGCACCAGCCTGCCCAAGGAGGGGCTGGCGGCGGGCGACAACGTCACCCGCCTGCACCGCGTCGAGGGCGACAAGACGGTGATGCTGCCCCAGGACTGGCCCTACAAGAGCTGGATCTATCTCTTCGGCCCGGCAGGTGGGATCAACTCCACCGCCAAGGACATGGCCCAGTGGCTGCGCCTGCACATCAACCGGGGCGAGGTGGACGGCAAGCGCCTTATCAGCGCCAAGAACATGGACTTCATGCACTCCCCGGCCACCCCGGCGGGGAGCAGGCTGGCCGAGGGCGAGTTGATGCAGTATTGCCAGGCCTGGGTCTACGCGCGCAGCGCCGCGCCCTACACCATGATCTGGCACAACGGCGACACCACGGTTAACCACGCCATGATCGCCTTCATGCCCGGCAAGAAAGCGGGCCTGGTGATGCTGAGCAACCTGGGCGGGGTGGATATGCTGGACAACCTGGCCCGCTATTTCTGCGACCTTTACAACGGGTTGGAGCCCAAGGACTATTGCGGCGACTACCTGGCCAAGCTCAAGAAGAGCGGCGGCGAGAGCGAACTGCCGTCCCGGCCCAAGAACCCCTCGCCGCCCCAGGCCCTGGAGCGCTACGCGGGACGTTTCCATAACCCGATCTATGAGACCGTCACCATCAGCCTGAAGGGTGCGGGCCTGGAGATGGTCCTGGGCCCCAAGCCGGTGCGCATGAAGCTAAGCCCATGGGACCGGGACCAGTTCCTGGCCCAAGACGTCGTGGACCCGGTGCTGGTGGAGTTTCTGCTGTCTTTTGAAAGCGGCCCCGAGGGCAAGATCGAGCGTTTCCGGGTCGCGGGCCTGGAAAACGAGGCCGGGGGGGTGTTCGACAGGGTGAAGTAAAGGCGGCGCCGGGCGTGGGTTCAGGCCACCCGCTTGGGGATGAGCCTTGCGTTACGCGAGGCAGTAACGCAATATTACTATTTAGAAAGCGTTCCCATTGTGGGTGCCGGCTAACGCCCCGGGACGCCACCATGTCTCCGTTGGTTTGAGTCGCCTGTCGCGGTTCTCTTGGAGTGGGCCGGCCAGGCCAGGGAAAGGCGGGATGATTCCACTATGCTTGCGCGCCTGAAAGTCTCCACCCGCTTGGGCATGGGCTTCGCCGCCGTGCTCATCCTTTTGCTCTTGGTGGGGGCCCTGGCCTTTTACCATCTCCACAAGCTGGGCCAGATCAACCGGAACCTGTATTTACACCCCTTCGCGGTGAGCAACGCCGCCCAACGCCTCGACACCAACTGCAACCGCATCCAAATGGCCCTGGACCAACTGGCCTCCGGCCTCGCCGCCACCGCCGAGGTCCGTTTGTCCGTGGAGACCTTCCGCAGCCAGATGGAAAACGACCTGAAGCTGCTGGCCGAGCGCTACCTGGGCGACAAGGCCGACGTGCGCCGGGTCCAGGATCTGGCCGCGCAATGGACGCCCCTGCAGGATCGCATCTTCGCCCTGGACCGGAACGGCGACTATCCCATGATGGTCACTCTCACCCGCCTGGACAGCTCCAACCTGGCTCGGCAGCTGCGCCGGGCCAGCCGGGTGCTGCGCAACTTCGCCATGGGAAAGGCGGGGGAGTTCACCCAGGAGTCCATGCGTGCGCAGAAGAACTACCGCTACGCCCTGGTCGGAAGCCTGGCGGCGGCCCTGGTGCTGGGCATCCTGCTAACTTTTTATATCGGGCGCTCGGTGTTGGGCTCCCTGCGCCGGGTGGCCGCGGCCAGCGAGTTGGTGGCCAAGGGCGTGCCACCCCAGGCCCTGGAGGACATGCCCGCCGACGCCCTGGGCCGCCTGGCCGCGAACCTGCAAAGCATGCTCAGCGGGTTGGTGGGCGAGGGCCTGTCCATCAAGCAGAACCTGCCCGCCCACCTTTGGATGGCCGACCGGGATCTGGTGTTGACCATGATCAACCCCGCGGCGGCCCCCTTGCTCCAGGCCCTGGCCGGGTGTCCGGTGGAGGAGATACTGGGGCGGCTCAAGGTGGGGCAGGTGCTCCGGGACCAGGAGGGCCAAAGCGCCGCCTTGGCCGCCCAGGCCCTGGAGCAGGGCAGGCAGTTCGAGTCCATGGTCAGCTTCCGGCCCAACGGTAAAACCGTGCACCTTCAGCAGGTCGTGGCCCCGGTGGCGGACCTGGAGGGCAACATAACCGGGATCATGGGAGTGGGCCTGGACATCACCAGCCGCCTGGAGATGGAGCAGGCCCTGGCCGAGAGCGAGGAACAGTTCCGCCGGGCCATCATGAGCGCCCCCCTGCCCATCATGCTCCACGCCGAGGATGGCCAAGTGATCCAGGTGAACCGGGCCTGGACCGGCCTGAGCGGCTATTCCTCGGAGCAAATAAAGACAATCGATGATTGGGTGAGCCTGGCCTATCCGGGCAGGGCGGCCCAGGTCAAGGAGAGCATCCAGAGGCTCTACGGCCTGGAAAAGTCCACCCACGAAGGCGAGTTCCCGGTGCACACCGCCGGAGGCGGCCGGCGCATATGGGAATTTTCCACCGCTCCCCTGGGGCGTCTGCCCGACGGCCGCCATCTGGTGCTGTCCATGGCCGTGGACCTCACCGAGCGCAAGCGGGCCGAGGGGCAGATCCAGGCCAGCGAGGAGCGTTTCCGCTCCCTGGTCAACAACGTGCCCGGCGTGGTCTACCGCTGCCTGGTGGATGACCACTGGAGCATGATCTACCTCAGTGACGAGGTGGAGGACCTCACCGGCTACCCCGCCGAAGACTTCATCGGCAACCGGGTGCGCTCCTACGCCTCCATGATTCATCCCGACGACCGGGAGATGGTGGGGCGCGAGGTGTCCCTGGCCCTCGGGGAGGACCGTCCCTTCAGCCTGGAGTACCGCCTGTTGCGCGCCGACGGCAAGGTGGCCTGGGTCTTCGAAAGGGGTTCGCGGGCCCAGAACTGCGGGAAGGAAGGGCGTTGGCTGGACGGGGTGATCCTGGACATAACCTCGGCCAAGCAGGACCAGCAGGCCAGGGCTCAGAGCGATGCCCTTTACACCGTCCTGTTCCAGGGCATCCCCGATGCCATCTTTCTTATGGACACCAGACCGGGGCGCGAAGGGGACATAATCCAGGCCAACCAGGCGGCGGCACGGATGCATGGCTACCGGCTGGAGGAAATCGTGGGCATGAACGTGCGGCAATTGTGCGCCGAAGCCCATGCCGAGAACGCGCCCGAACGGCTGCGGGAAATGGTGCGCGGCGGCTGGGCCGTCTTTGAACTGGAGCACCGCCGCAAGGACGGCACCATATTCCCCCTGGAGGCCCGCGGCGGGGCGGTAACCCTGGACGGCGAGACCTTCGGTATCGCCATCGAACGCGACATCAGCGAGCGCATGGAGGCGGAAAAGGCCCTCAGGGACAGCGAGGACCGCTTCCGGGAGCTGTTCAACAACATGAGCAGCGGGGTGGCGGTCTACACCCCCAGCCCGGACGGACAGAAATTTTTCTTCAAGGAAATAAATCACGCCGGGCTGGCCATCATGGAGGCGGAGCGCGAAGCCGTAATCGGGCGGGATGTGGAAGAGGTGTTCCCCGGGGTGGAAAGCCTGGGCCTGCTGGAGGTGTTCCGGCGGGTGTGGCGCACCGGTGAGGCCGAGCACCTTCCCCTGAGCGCCTATGAAGACGAGGAAGTTCAACTGTGGGTCGAAAACTACGTCTGCCGCCTGCCCTCGGGCGAGGTGGTGGCCATCTTCGAGGACGTCACCAAGCGCAAGCAGGCCGAGGCCGAGCGGGTCAAGCTGGAGTCCCAGCTGAGGCAGAGCCAGAAGCTGGAGGCCATCGGCACCCTGGCCGGGGGCATCGCCCACGACTTCAACAACATCCTCATGGCCATCATGGGCTATGCCGACCTGGCCCTGGAGGACCTGCCCCAGGGCAGCCCCTCGGCCGAGAGCCTGGAGCAGGTAATCGCGGCCAGCGAGCGGGCCAAAAGCCTGGTGCGCCAGATCCTTTCCTTCAGCCGCCGGGAGGAGCCGGACAAGGCCCCCCTGGACGTGGCCAACCTGGTGGGCGAGGTGTTCACCATGCTCCGCGCCTCCATCCCCACCACGTTGGAGATGCGCCTGGATGAGCCCCTGGCCCACGACCAGGTGTTGGCCGACCCGGTGCAGATCCAGCAGGTGATCATGAACCTGTGCACCAACGCGGCCCAGGCCATGGAGCAAAAGGGCGGGGTGCTCAGGGTGGGCCTTGCCCGGGTGGAGTTGGATTCGGAAACCGCCGGGGCCTACGCCCTGTTGGAGGCGGGGTCCTATCTGTGCCTTTCGGTGAGCGACACCGGAGTGGGCATCAGCCGCGAGGTGATGGGCCGTATTTTCGAGCCGTTTTTCACCACCAAGCAGGCCTCCCAGGGCACCGGCATGGGCCTGGCCGTGGCCCACGGCATCGCCCTGAACCACGGCGGCATGATCACCGTTTACAGCGAGCCCGGCAAGGGCAGTCAATTCAACGTTTACCTGCCGGTGTACGGCGGGGCCGACCAGTGGGCCCAGGAACCTTCCTCCGTCTCCGGCGAGCACCTGGGCAGCGGCGAGCAGGTGTTCTTCGTGGACGACGAGCCGGTCCTGGCCGAGCTGGGCAGGCGCATACTGGAAGGCCTGGGCTACCGGGTCAGCTCCTTCGACAACCCCCAGGACGCCCTGGGGGCCTTCCTGGCCGATCCCCAGGCCTGCGATATTTTGATCACCGACTACACCATGCCCAAGATGACCGGGGTGGAGTTGGGGGCGGCGTTTTTGAGAATGCGTCCGGAGCTTCCGGTTATCGTGTGCACCGGCTTCAACAACCAGCTCCGCGAGGACCGGGCCAGGGGGCAGGGCATCAAGATGGTGCTCTACAAACCTCTGGCCAGGAAGGACCTGGCCCAGGCGGTGCGCCACGCCTTGCGCGACACAGGCCGCGAACCCCTGCCCGAGTAGCCCAACCGCCCCTTGGCCCCGCATGGCCCGGCTCCCCTGCGGCGGCTTGGTGCGTGGGCGAGGGCCTGATATGCTCTAAAGGCACACGAGAACCAGGAGCGAGGCATGACCGGCATCAACGTCAAAACCAGCGCCCATTCCCAGGGGGTGGACATCACCCGCCAGGTGTCCCAGGTGGTCGAGGCCAGCGGAGTGGCCGAGGGCTGGTGCGAGGTGTTCGTGCCCCACACCACCGCCGCGGTGGCGGTGAACGAGGCGGCGGACCCGGACGTGATCCACGACATCATAAATGCCCTGGACAAGCTGGTGCCCTGGCAAGGCGGCTACCGCCACGTTGAGGGCAACTCGGCGGCCCACGTCAAGAGCGTGCTGCTGGGCTCCACGGTGCGCCTGCCGGTGAGCGGCGGACGCCTGGCCCTGGGCACCTGGCAGGGCATCTTCTTCATGGAGTTCGACGGCCCGCGCAGCCGCAAGGCCTGGGTGGACGTCCGATGAGCCAGACCCCCCCGCCACCCCCGGACCAGGACCAGGAGCAGGAGCCGGAGTGGATAGATCCGGAGCTGGAGGCCAAGAAGGCCCGCGAGGCCTGGCTGCAAGCCCACTGGAAGATAGTGACCCCCCTGCTCATCCTGGCTCTGCTGGCGGTGTTCATCCTGCCCCTGCTGTTTTTCTCCTTCCTGGAGGCCCTGGTCATCCAGATCGCCGGGGCGGGGGTGCTCTACATGCTGGGGCGCAAATTCACCACCGCCTTTGACAAGCGGCGCATCTTCTAGCACCATCCGCCGTTCAGCCCTTCGCTTAGGCAATCATCGCGTTATAATAGGTGGCCAGGATCAACCACCAGCCACCCCAGGAGGAGACCCCATGCCGTCCATGGCCGCCCGCAGCTTTCTCGTAGCCCTTTTGAGCGTGTTCATTATGGCCGCCGTGGCCCTGGCCGGAGGCAAGGACGACATAATGGCCGGCAACCAGGCCGCCCAGGCCGGGCAGTTCAAGAAGGCCGAGGCCCTCTACAGCAAGGCCATCGCCTCCAAGGATCTGACCCCCGCCAACCTGGCCGTGGCCTACAACAACCGGGGCTCCGCCCGCGACGACCTGGGCCGCACCAAGGCCGCCCTGGCCGACTACGCCCAGGCCCTGGCCATCGACCCCGCCTACGCCGAGGTCTACTACAACCGCAGCTACACCTACGAAAAGCTCAAGCAGTGGGACAAGGCCCTGGCCGACGGGGCCAAGGCGGCCGAGTTGCAACCCAACGATGACACCTATCTGCAACGCGAGCATTACTTGCGCAGCAAGGCCAAAGGCAAGTAGGCGGCTTCGCTGCGCGGCTGCGCCAGGCGGCGCTATGCTGCGTTGCGGGTGGCGCTCGCCTCCTCGGCGTATTAGCAATACGCCTGCGGGTCTCGCTTGCCCGACGCCTTGCCTAGCACCACCTGGCTGTGCCGCGGGGATGAAGATCGTTTCCTCTGTCGTTGCGAGAAGCGGCGCACGCCGCGACGAAGCAATCTCGGTTCGCCAGGAAATGCTCTCGCCGCAGGCCGGAAAAGAGGGCGGGGATAAACCCCGCCCCTACACAAAGAGGCTTTTTCCGGGTGTAGGGGCGGGGTTTATCCCCGCCCGAGAGCCCACGTAACCGCCAACCATGCCTCGAATTACTCGCAAAAAAAGAGGCCTTGCCCCTGTGACCAAGGGCAAGGCTTCGTTTGCTTTCTAATGGCCGATAACGGCCTGACGCCGGGCTAGTAGCCCATGGCGCAGCCGTCCTTGCGGCGGTCGCTGGCTCCCAACCACATGCCCTGCTCCTGGTCGCGCCACACCACCTGGCCCCCGCCCACCTCGTTGACCGGGTAGGGCCCTTGGTCCACCGAGTGGCCCCAGGCGGCCATGCTGTCGGTCGCCGTCTGGCTGATGCCCTCCTCCAGGTACATGGACATGCCACCCATGTAGCGCAGGCGCGGCGCGTCCATGGCCGCTTGCAGGTCCAGGCCGAAGTCCAAGAGGTTCACCAAAAACTGGGCGTGACCCTGGGGCTGCATGTCCCCGCCCATAACCCCGAAGGCCGCGGTGAGCAGGCCGTCCTTCATGAGCATGCCCGGAATGATGGTGTGCATGGGCCGCTTGCCCCCCTCCAGCCGGTTGGCGTGGGCGGGGTCCAGGGAGAAGGAGCGGCCCCGGCAGTGCAGGAGCACCCCGGTGCCCGGCACCACCAGGCCGGAGCCGAAGGCGGTGAAGATGCTGCTGATGAAGCTGGCCGCGTTGCCCTGGGCGTCGCCCACGGCCAGGTAGACCGTGTCGCCGTTCAGGGGCGGGGCGGCCCCCGGCTCCAGGGCTTGGCCGGGGCGGATCATCTGGCGGCAGGCCGCGCCGTAGTCTTTGGAGAGCAGGCGCTCCACCGGCACCGGGGAGAATATCTGGTCGGTGATGTAGCGGTCGCGGTCGCCAAAGGCGATCTTGATGGCCTCGGCCAGCAGGTGCAGGTAATCGGCCCCGCCGGGCTCCAGGCCCGCCAGGTCGTAGCCCGAGAGGATGTTCAGCACCTCCAGGGCGGTGATGCCCTGGCCGTTGGGGGGCAGCTCCAATAAGGTGTGGCCCCGGTAGTCCAGGGCCACCGGCTCCACCCACTGGTTGACGTGGGCGGCCAGGTCCTCGGGGGTCATCAGGCCGCCGCCCGCTTGCACGCAGGCGGCCACGGCCTCGGCCAACTCGCCCTGGTAGAAAAGCTCCGGCCCCTGGTCGGCGATGCGCCGGTAGGTGCGGGCCAGGTCCGGGTTGCTGAACACCTGCCCGGCCTTGGGAGCCTTGCCGTCGATGAGATAAGTGGCCGCCGCCGCCTCGTCGCGGCTCAAGAGCTTCTCGGCCTGGGCCCACTCCCCGGCGATCACCGGGCTCACCGGGAAGCCCTTTTCGGCGTAGGTGATGGCCGGTTGCAACACGGTGTCCAGGCCCATGGTGCCGTGGCGCTCCAGGGCCTCGGCCCAGCCCGCCAGGGCTCCGGGCACGGTGACGCTGAAGGCGCCGGTCAGGGGCACCGTCGCGTGTCCCTGGGCGCGGTAGGACTCGATGCTCGCCGCCGCCGGGGCCCGGCCGCTGGCGTTGAGCCCGGCCACCTTGCGCCCGCCCTCCAGGGCCAGCAGGGCGAAGGCGTCCCCGCCCATGGCCACGGAGTAGGGCTCCACCACGGTGAGCACCGCCACCATGGCCACCGCCGCGTCCACCGCGTTGCCCCCGTCCTGCAAAATGCGCACCCCGGCCTGGGTGGCCAGGGGGTGGCTGGAGGCGGCCATGCCCTGGGGGGCCATGACCACCGAACGCTGGGCCGGAGTGTCCCAGAAGCGCTTGCCCGGATAGGTGAACCGCATGGCGGCTAGGCCTGGCTGGTGACTATTTTCAGCTCGGCGGCCAAGGCCTCCAGGGCGGCCTGGTCTGGCATCATGAGCGGCAGGCGCACCGGCCCGCCGTGGTAGCCCACCATGTCCATGGTGGCCTTGAGCCCGCCCACCCCGTAGACGCTGGTGACCAGGGCGGCCATGCGGCTCATGGACCATTGCAGGGCCTTGCCCTTGGCCAGGTCGCCGGAGCGCACCGCCTCCATGAGGTCCACGCACCGCTGGGGCAACACGTTGGCCACCGCCAGGATGGCCCCGTCGGCCCCCAGCTGGGTGGCCGAGTAAAGCACCTCGGCGTTGCCCACGAACACCGCGAAGTCCTGGTCCTTGGTCAGGCGCAGAATCTCGCTGAGCTGGGCGATGTTGCCTGAGGAGTCCTTGATGCCCGCGATGTTGGGATGGGGGGCCAGGCGGGCCACCAGGTCGGGGGTCATGTTCACCGCCGTGGCCTGGGGCACGTTGTAGAGCAACACGGGCAGGGGCGAGGCCTCGGCCACCCGGAGGTAGTGGGCCTCCAGGTTGGCGGGCTTCATCTGGCCCTTGAAGTAGCAGGGGGTCACGATGAGGGCGCAGTCGGCGCCCACCGAAGCCGCGCGCTTGATGGCCCCTATGGTCTCGCGGCTGGACTCGCGCCCCGCCCCGGCCATGACGAACTTGTCTTCCGCCGCCGCCTCCACCGTGGCCGCGATCACCGCCTGCTGCTCGTCCTCGGACAGGTACGCCGACTCGCCGTTGCTGCCCACGGCCAGGTAGCCCGCGAGCCCGGTGGCGTTCCATTTGGCGATGTTGGCCTTGAGGGCGGCCAGGTCCAGCTCTTCGTCGGCGGTGAAGGGAGTGGCCATGGGGGGGAGTACCCCCTGCAACTTATGCTTCATGCTCTTCTCCTTGCCCGGCTGCGCCAGACTCCGCATGGCTGCGTTGTTGGCTTCACTCGGCCCTCGGCGTAGGTGGACTACGCCTGCGTCCCTCGTTCGCCCAGCGCGCCGCTGGAGGCGGATCGGGTCGAGTTGCCAAGGTGCTCCCACATACGGTAAATGCTCCCGTTGAAGCTCCTTGGGAACCCAAGCCTTGGGTCGCCTTGCCCTGCGGCGTCTGGCTGTGCCGGGTGCTAGTACAAAGCGCCCCTCGTCAAAGCCGAGGCTTTTTCACGAGGGGCGCATAAACACAAAGTTTAGGCGAAGTCCTGCAGGGCCCGGAGCAGGATGGCCACCTTCTGCACGCAGGCGTTTTCGCCCATCAGGCCGATGCGCCAGATCTTGCCCGCCGCCGGGCCCAGACCGCCGCCCACCTCGATGTCGTAGTCCTTGAGCAGCTGCTTGCGGATGCCTTCCACGTCCCAGCCCTGGGGCGGGATGGCGCAGGTCAACGGCGGCAGGCGGTAGCCCTCCGCGGCCCAGAAGCCGAAGCCCATCTCGCCCAGGCCCTTGGCCAGGTGGCCGGCCGCCGCGGCGTGGCGCTCGATGCGATTGTCCAGACCCTCCTCCACCACGATGCGCAGGCCCTCGCGCAGGCCGTAGATCATGGTGATGGGCGCGGTGTGGTGGTACAGGCGCTCGTCGCTGCTCCAGTACTTGGCCAGCATGGACAGGTCCAGATACCAGCTCTGCACCTTGGTCTTGCGGTTCTTGATGGCCTCCATGGCCTTGGGGCCGAAGGTCACGGGGGCCAGGCCCGGAGGCACGGCCAGGCACTTCTGGGTGCCGCTGTAGCTGGCGTCGATGCCCCAGGCGTCCACTTCCAGGTTCACCCCGCCCAGGGCGGTCACGGTGTCCACCAGGAACATGGTGTCCTTGCCCTTAAGGTATTCGCCGATCTCCTGGATGGGCTGGAGCACGCCGGTGGAGGTCTCGGCGAAGACGATGGCGCAGAGCTTGGCCTCGGGATGGGCCTTCAGGGTCTCGATGATCTTCTGCTGGTCCAGGGGCTGGCTCCACTCGGCCTCCACCTTGATCACCTTGGCCCCGCAGCGCCCGGCCACGTCGATCATGCGGGTGCCGAACACGCCGTTTTGGCAGACCACTGCGGTGTCGCCGGGCTCCAGCAGGTTCACGAAGGTGGCCTCCATGCCCGCGCTGCCGGTGCCGCTGACCGGGAAGGTCATCTGGTTCTCGGTCTTGAAGACCTGGCGCAGCATCTGGCAGACCTCGTCCATCATCTTCATGAACAAGGGGTCCAGGTGGCCCACCAGGGGGGTGGACATGGCCCTGAGCACCCGGTAGGGGACGTTGCAAGGGCCGGGGCCCAAGAGCAGTCTTTGTGGTGGTTTGAGTTCGTCCATGTTTGCTCCCTTGATTGCTTATAGGCCCCGCCCGCCCTGGGGGGGCGCGAAAAATGGCGTTTGCACCGTCCGGGCTGCCCCGGAGACATCAAACTTTATCATAAGCCAAGCATGGCTACCGCACAAAGGGACAAAGAGGCGGGGGAGGGGCTCAGGAGGGCTGGGCGGCCTTTTGGCCGGGGGCTTGGCCGCTGCGCACCAGCTCCAGGTCGGCGCGTATCTTGTCCTGGTAAAGGGCCACCGCCCGGGGGTTGTCCATGATGATGTCCAGCTGGCGGGTGTGCATGAGCAAATAGCCCACCGCCTTGAGGGCCTCAAGGGTGGTCTCCTGCTCGTTGCGCTCCAGGCGGGCGTTCAGGTTGTCCTCGGTGCTCTCCACCCGGAAGCCCTGGTCCTCCATGATCCCGCCGATGAAGCGCACCCGGCCCAGGCGGCGGGCCGCATCGGCCGCCCCGCCCTTGAAGGAGAAGCTGATGTAGTTTTCCCTCCGGCGCTCCCCGGCCAGGGCCTCCACCGCGCAAAAGTGGAAGCCGAAGCGCGATTGCAGGTTCATGAAGTGGCGGGCCACCATGAAGTAGTTGCGCTGCGCGTAGCGGGTCTTCACCCCGGTGGTCAGCGAGGGGTTGGCCGTGGCCTCGAAGAGCACCGAGGCCAGGCCCCGGCCCCCGGCGGCCGGGGGCCCCGCCCAGGGGATGGCCACCATGCCCTCCCACACGGCCAGCATGGGCAGGCAGGCGATCTCCTCCAGCTTGACGTACTTGCCCTTTATCTCCTGGGTGAAGCCGTCGTCCAGGTTGAGCACCCACCACTGCATGGGCACCTTGTAGAAGAGCTGCTTGGAGGAGCGCTGGGGGAAGTGGTGCTCCTTGCCGAAAGAGAACATCTCCTTGACGCTCTTCTCGTGGCAAAAGCGGGTGATGTCGTGCAGAGTGCGGGCGTTGTCGGGCTGGAACTCGTTGGAGTCGGGGTCCAGCAGGGTGAGAGGAGAGATCAGCTCCAGGGAGCGGCTGAGTAGCTGGTGCACCGGGCTGCCGTTCATGAAGGCCGGGCGCTTGCCCTGCCGTTGCAGCAACTCGTCCAGGCGTCCCGCGTACACCGCCCTGGCCCCGGCGTCCACCGTGACCTCGTGGCCCTGCTCCAGGGCCTCCAGCTCCGGGCCAAGGCCGAACAGGGCGGGCACCCCGTACTCCCGGCACACCGTGGCCAAATGCCCCGCCGCCCCGCCTCGCGAGGAAACCACCGCCGCCGCCTTGCCCACCAGGGCCGCCCAGCGGGGGGCCGGCCGCGGCAGGGCCAGGACCGCGCCGGGGGCAAAGGTCAGCGCGTCTGAGTCCCGCCGCACCCAGTGCACCGGGCCCGCCCCGGCTCCGGGGCTGGCGGTGACCCCGCCGTGGATCAGGGGCTCGGGGCTCCCCGGCTCGCCCTGGGGGGCGGGCGCGGCGGCCTTGGCCTCGGCGGGGCGCAGGGGGCGGCACTGGAGCATCACCAGGCGCTGCTGGCGGTCATAGGCCCACTCCACGTCCTGGGGCCCGCCGTAGTACTCCTCCAGCTTCAGGGCGGCCCGGGCCACCTCCAGGGCCTGCTCCTGGCTCAGGCACGGCTGGGTGGCCCGCTCGCCGGTCAGCTCCAGCCGGCAGATGCCGTCGTCGTCGTGGCACACCAGCTCGCTCTGCTTGTTCTCCACGGTGCGCGAGACCACCCGCAGGGGCTCCTCGCGGCTGATGACGAAATGGTCCCCCACGGCCTCGCCGTCCACCACCACCCGGGGCAGACCCCAGGCCGCTGTGAGCTGCACCCGGCGGTCGGCCGGGTCCAGGGGGCTCACGGTGTAGGCCACCCCCCCGCTCACCCCACCCACCATGGCCAGGCAGCCCACGGCCATGGCCAGCTGGTCGTCGCGCAGGCCCCTGACCAGGCGGTAGTGCATGGCCTGGGGGCTGTAGAAGCTGGCCGCCACCTCCTTGTAGGTCTGCTCGAGGAACTCGGGGTGCACGTTGAGCTGGGTGGAGTACTGCCCGGCGAAGGAGGCCTCGGCGCTGTCCTCGCCCAGGGCGCTGGAGCGCAGCGACACCCTGACCTGCCCCCCGGCCTCGGCGGCCAGCTCGGCGTAGGCCTTGGCCAGGGTCTGGCTAAGCTCCGGCGGGATGGGGGTGTCCACGATGAGCTGGCGAAGCTGGCTGCTCAGGGTGAACAGCTCGGCCGCGTTCTCCAGGTCCGCCGCCTGCTGGCGGCGGCTGATCTCCTGCTCCAGGCCGCCCCCGCCCAGGAGCAGGCGCCAGGCGGCGGCGGTTATGACGAAGCCCGGCGGCACCTTGAGCCCCAGGCGGTTCATCATTTCCCCCAGGTTGGCCATCTTGGCCCCGGCCTCTTCGGCCCGGCGCTGGTCGATGGCCGCCAGGGGCAAGACTAATTCGTCGCCGCCGCCCGCCTCGGCGGGGGCCGCTATGGTTTCCAGTTGCGATTGGATCTGCTTGAGGCGGGGGGCCAGGGCGGGGTACTTGCCCGGCCCCAGGCGGCCCAGGAGGTCGGTCATCTGAAAGACGCTGACCCCCAGGGCGGTGATGCGCGAGCGCAAAAAACTCATGCCGAAGACCCGGCCCCCCCCGGCGGCGGCCTCCAACTCGCTCATCAGCTCCAGGGCCTTGTTGTTGGCGGCCAAAAGCTGGCGGAAGCTCAGGTAGCGGGCCTTGAATTCCTCGGCCAGCCCGGCCTGCTCCACCACCGGCTCTTGTTCCCGGCCCAGCAAACCTTTAAGTTTTTCAAGCAGGCCGGCCATGTTCCCGCCTTAAGGCTTGACCCCGTCGGCCTGGACCGCCCTGATCTTGCGCTCCTGCACCGACTTCTTCTCCCAGGCGTCGTGAATCTTTTCCACCAGCTCCTCCAGGGGCACCGGCTTGAGCAGGTAGTCAAAGGCCCCCCGCTCTAGGCCGGTTATGGAGGTCTCCAGGTGGGCGTGGCCGGTGAGCAGGATCACCTCGGTGAGTGGCCGGGCCTTCTTGATGCGCCTGAGCACCTCCAAGCCGTCCAGCCCCGGCATCTTCACGTCCAAGAGCACTACGTCCGGCGCCTCGGCGCCCAGGCGCGCCAGGGCGGCTTCGCCGTCGGCCTCCTGGGCCACGTTTAGGCCCCGCCGGCTCAGGCGCCGGGCCAGGGCCTCGCGGTAGCTTTCCTCATCGTCCACCAACAGGACGCTTATTTCTGGCTTGGCTGTCATGGGGTTAATTATAACCGAGGCGAAGCAAAAAGGGGCCGCCCCCGAAGAGGACGGCCCCAGGATGCCGACTCGGCTATTAGTGCTCCAGCTGATACCCGGCTCCTTCGAACATGTACATCACCCCGAAGCCGTACCACAGGGTGTAGACCACGTAGAACAGTAGCGAGATGGCAACGATCAGCCAGCGTTCGCCGATGCTTTGCGGCTGGATGCCGTAGTAGTTGTAGGTCATCTCCACCGCCTTGGCCTGCACCAGCTTGACGAACTTGGCCTGGGCGAAGTTCTTCTGCCGGTTGAGGGCCTTTTCCAGGGCGGTGTAGCTGCTCCACCAGGTGTAGAGCATCAGCTTGCCGTCCTTGCCCTGGTAGCGGGCGCTGAGCTTTTTCCCCTGGTTGTGATACATGGACTCGGTGTCGGCCAGGGTGGAGGCCAAAAGCTTGCCCAGGTCGCCGCTGACCTTGAGCTTGTCGCCGCTGGCCGTGGCCTGGGCCCCGGCCCCGGCAAAGAGCAGGGCCGCCCGCGCCGCCGTCTCCGCGTCGGCCAGGGTGATGGTGGTGTCCAGCTTGGTTCCGTCGTACTTGGCGGCCTGCTTGTTCAGGTCGGGAATGTAGTAGGCCGAGTTCTTGGAGATGGAGTTGTACAGGCTGTCCAAATAGTCCAGCCCGTTGTGCCCGTTGAAGATGGGGGAGAAGAAGGCGATGAGCACCGCCAAGAAGACCAGCACCATCACCGAGCCTACCGCCATCTTGCCCTTTTTGTTCTTGCCGTGCGTGCTCATTATCTAACCTCCTCGCTCAGGGCCGGCCCCGCGGGGTGTCCCGAGCGAAGGTTTTTGGTGTTCTTGAAGAAGGTGCCGATCACCCACACCGCGAAGCCGCCGATGACCACGAAGAATCCCCAGATGCCGATCTGGTCCAGCACCAAGACCGTGGTCTTGTTAAGGGAGATGATCTCCATGTCGCTCAGCTTGCCCGGCAGGGCGAAGATCCGGTTCATGAACCCGGCCAAGACCGCCATGGCGTAGAAGCCGCGGATGGTGGTGCCCGGCACCACCTTGGTGACCATGGCCCCGATCTGGATGCCCAACAGCGAGCCGATGAGCATGCCCATGGCCAGGGTGTAGAAGATGAAGCCGTAGATGGCGTATTGGCTGATGGCCGCGTAACCGGCGGTGAACACGATCTGGAAGATGTCGGTGCCCACCGTGGTCATGGAGCTGACGCCCAGGGTGTAGACGAAGATGGGGAAGGTGAGGAAGCCGCCGCCCACGCCCATGATGCCCGCCGCCAGGCCCACGATGAAGCCGCTGACGATGAGGAACCAGGCGCTGATGGCCCGGCCGCCGGGCACCAGGCTCTGGTCGAAGCGCACCATGGGGCGCAGGTTCATGCCCTGAAGCTTTTGGGGCAGGTTGCCCAGCTCCGCGCCCTCCACCTTGACGCCGTGGGGCAGCTCGCAGGCGGCGTCGTTCTTGCGGCACTTTAGGAAGTCGCCCAGGGCGTAGAAGCCCAGGCCGCCCAGCATCACCGCGTAGATGGTGGTGATGAAGGCGTCACTTAGAACCGGGTTGATCTCGTAGAGCACCCGGTTGATGAGCCCGCCGCAGGTGGCGCCGCCGATGGCCCCGATGAGGAAGGTCGCCGCCAGGGCCACCGACACGTTGCCCAGCTTGCGGTGGATCACGCTGCCCATGATGGCCTTGGCGAAGATGTGGAACAGGTCGGTGCCCACCGCCAGGATGCCCTTGATGCCCGCGCTCATCAGGGCGGGGGCGATGATGAAGCCGCCGCCCGCGCCGATGCAGCCGGTGATGAGCCCGGCGCACAGGCCGATGAGGATGGAGGCGATGAAGATGCCGGTGGAGTAGAAGGCCGGGCTGTAGGCCTTCTTGCCGCCCAAGACGTCGGGCAGGGCCGAGCCGATCTGGTCGGCGAAGGCGATGCCGCCCAGAATGGCGGGCACCAGCATCAGTCCCAGGATTATAAGCCGTTTTCTATCGCCCAGGATGGTCCGGGCCGTGGCGATCTCCCACCTGGCGTGGGCCTGGGCGCCGGCCATCATGAACTGTCCCAGTCCTTTAAAGAAACTCATGGTCATATGCCTTCCGATGATTCGGTTCAGTTAAAATCGGTTTCCAACTCGAGTGTCAGCGTTCTTGCGAGGCATAGATGCGCGTAAGCAGGTCGCTAAGTTCGCAGGGTTTGGTCAGGTAGTCGAAAGCGCCCAGGGCCATGCCCTCGCGGGCCGCCTGCTCCGAGCCGTGTCCGGTGAGGATGATGACCGCCATCTTGGGGTCCATCATCTTGAGGACCTTGAGCACCTCGATGCCGTCCATGTCCTCCATCTTCAAGTCCACCACCGCCACGTCGAAGCTCTGTTGCCGGGCCTGGCGCACGGCCTCGGTTCCCGAACTGACCGGAGTGACCTCCAGGTTGCGCTTGCTCATGCGCTTCTGGAGCACCTCCAGGTAGCCCAGCTCGTCGTCAACCAAGAGGACCTTTAGCCGTTGGGCGCCTTGGCCGCTCATGACCTTCTCCCTTCGCCCGCGAACGCGGGGGCTACGATTCGCGCCTTAGCGCGTGCACGCGCACCCTGGCGTCCAATATCTTGGCCTCGTGGGCCCGCTTCTTGGCCACGGCCTCGCCGACCTTGGCCATCAAAAGGTCCATCTCGCAGGGCTTCATGAGGTAGTCGTAAGCCCCGCCCTTCATGCCCTCTATGGCGCTTTCAACCGTGGCGTGGCCGGTGAGCATGATCACCTCCACGTTGGGATGCTTGGCCTTGATGGCGGCCAGGGTCTCCAGGCCGTCCATGCCCGGCATCTTCACGTCCAGGATGACCACGTCGATACGGCTGGGCCCGCCGCTGTGCAGCTTTTCCAAGGCCTCTTTGCCGCTGAACGCCGTCTCCACGGTCAAGTCCCGCTTGGCCAACCGCTTGGCCATGGTCTCCACAAAGGGGACTTCGTCGTCCACCAGGAGCACCGAGGGGTTGACTAACACCATTTTCATCCTCCAAATGACAGCCTTGTGTTCTAACTTTGTCCGGCTTGGGGCGCGCCCGTGGGGGCCGGAGCGGAATCTTGGCGGGCGGGCAGGATCACGGTGAAGGTGGAGCCCTTGCCCTTGGCGCTGGTCACCTTGATCTCCCCGCCGAGCTTATTGATGATGCCGTAGCAGATGGACAGGCCCAGGCCGGTCCCCTGCCCCACCGGCTTGGTGGTGTAGAAGGGGTCGAAGATGCGGGCCAGGTTGGCGTCGGCGATGCCGATGCCGGTGTCGGACACGCTGAGCCTGACCCGGCCGTTTTCTTGGCTGGTGGTCACGCTCACCGTGCCGCCCTCGGCGTTGATGGCGTCCACCGCGTTGTTCACCAGGTTGAGCAGCACCTGCTGCAACTCGCTGGGGCTGGCCGCCACCCGGGGCAGGTTCTTGTCCAGGGTCGTCTCCAGCTTCACCCCGGCGTAGCGCGACTTCTGCCCCACCAGGCCCAGCACCTCGCCCACCAGGCCGTTGATGTCCACCTGCTTGATGGTGGGGTCGGTCTTGCGGGCGAAGGACAAGAGCTTGTGGGTGATCTGCTTGCAGCGGTCGCCCTGCTCCTGGATCTGCTGCACCGCCCGCTGGATCTCGCTGAGGGTCTCCTCGCTCAGGGGGCCCTCGTCACTCATCAGGTCCTCGATCCAGCCCGCCTCTTCCACCATGATGGCCACCGGGTTGTTGATCTCGTGGGCGATGCCCGCGGCCAGCTCGCCGATGGAGGCCAGACGGCCCGCTTCGATCATCTTTTCGTTCATGGCTTCCTTTTGCTCGTCTGCCTCGGCGATGCGCCGCACCAGGCGGCGGGCCAGGATGAGGGTGGCTACCACGATGGCCAGTCCGCCCAATACGAAGATGGCGATGGCCGCCCGCTGGGCCTGCACCAGGTGCACGAAGGCGTCGGCCACCACCTGCTGGGCGCAGATGATCCACTGGCCATTCTTGAGCGGCGCGGCGGCATAGATCATTTCCCGGTCCAGGGAGTCGGGCCGCTCCACGATGGTGACCTTGCCCTGGTCAAGGGGATCCTGCAAAAGCTCCCGCCAGGCCCCGGAGGCCAGGATCACCTCCTGGCGGGGCTTGGTCTGGAACTCGCTCTGGCGGTTCAAGATGAAGGCGAAGCCGGTCTCGCCGATGCGGATGTTCTCCACCAGGGCGTTGAAGGCCTCGAAGTCGATGGTGGCCTTGAGTAGCCAGTCGCGGCCCTCAAAACGCTTCTTGGCCGCCACGATGAAGTGGGGGCTGCCCCGAAGGCCCGCGAAGACGTTGGAGACGAAATGCTCGCTCCCGGTGGCCTGCTTGAACCACTGGGCGGTGGAGTAGTTGGCCCCGGTGAGGTTGTAGGGGCCGGCGTAGGCCACCTGGGCCCCCTTGTCGTCCACCAGGCCCAGGTCCACGTAGACCCCGTTGTATTCCTCGCGCAGCAGGTTGAGCTTGGCCTTGAGTAGGGCCGGGTTCTCCAGTTCGGGCACGGTGTAGGAGCGGGCCAGGACCCGGATGTCGGCCAGGCGGTCCACCAAAAAGGCGTCTATGGTGCGGCGGTGCTTGTTGAGCAGCACCTCCAGGTTTTCCTCCACCTTGGTCTGGTAGGCCTGTTTGAACTGATAGAGGATGATGGCGCCCGTCAGGAACAGGGGCAGCAGGGAGATGACCACCACGAACAGCACCAGGTTGCGGGTCAGGGTGCGGTAGTAGGTGGCGGGTCTTACGCGGGCGGTTTGCATGGGCTTACTTCCCTTCAGGTTGCTGCCCCTTTAATGGCAATTGATGTGCCAAAATTCACCAGCGCTTCTAAAATTTATGTTTGGTTTGAAATGGAAATGAAAAACAGGCAGTTACGCCACGACATCCGGACGGGGGCCCGCCGCGCCCAGGCCGGGCGGCCCGGCAAAGGGGCTTTTAACTGTCGGAAAGCTTTACAGGCTGTAAAGAGATACTACGGGCGGGGAATTATAAGGGGCTCAGCTCAGGCCGTATTTTTTGAGCCGCGCCAAGAGGGAAGGCCGCGACACCCCCAGCAGGCGGGCAGCCCGGCTGCGGTTGCCCTTGGTGGTCTCCAGGGCCTCGCTGACGATGATCTCCTCCACCCGGTTCAGGAGCGCGCCCAGCAGGCGGCTGCGCCCGGCGGCGATGCCCTGGCGGCACCATGCCCGGATGGCCTGGTCCATCTCCGGGCTCAGCGAGCCGCCCGGCCCCTCGCCGGGCTCCAGCACCAGCGAGGCCACCTCCTCGGCCCCCACCGGATGGCCCCGGCCGAAGATGAGGCACTTCTCCATGGCGTTGGCCAGCTCGCGCACGTTGCCCGGCCAGGAGTGGGCCCCCAGAAGCTCGTAGGCCTCGGGGGTGATGCCCGGATTACGCACCCCCAGCTCGCGGGTCACCTTGGCCAGGAAGTAGTCGGCCAACAGGGGCACGTCCTCGCGCCGCTCCCTGAGCGGGGGCAGGCTGATGGCCACCACGTTGAGGCGGTAGTAGAGGTCTTCCCGGAAGCGCTCCTCCTTGACCGCCTGCACCAGGTCCCGGTTGGTGGCCGCGATGATGCGCGCGTCCACCTGGATGGGCATCCGGCCGCCGATGCGCTCCACGCTGCGCTCGGCCAGCAGGCGCAGCATCTTGGCCTGGATGGCCAGGGGCATGTCCCCGATCTCGTCCAGGAACACCGTGCCGCCGTCGGCCTGCTCGATCTTGCCGATGCGCCGGGAGGCCGCCCCGGTGAAGGCCCCCTTTTCGTAGCCGAACAACTCGCTCTCCAGAAGGGTCTCGGGGATGGCCACGCAGTTGACCACCACGAAGGGCTTGTCCGCCCGGGCCGAGTGCTGGAACAGGGCCCGGGCCACCAGCTCCTTGCCGGTGCCGCTCTCGCCCTGGATGAGCACCGTAGCCCCGGTGCCCGCCGCCCGGCCGATGGCTTTGTACAGCTCCTGCATGGGCTTCGAATGGCCCAGCAGGGCGTCCCCGGCGGTGATCTCCTGGCCCTGGTTCATCTGCACCGGGGAGCGCATGAAGCGCCCGGCGTCCAGGGCCTGTTGCACCAGCTTGGCGAAATCAGCGGGGATCAGGGGATGGGTCACGTAGTCGAAGGCCCCCAGCTTGGTGGCCTCTATGGTCTCTGCGGTCACCCCGCTGGCGGCGGTGACGATCACCGGCAGGCGGGGGTCGTCTTGCTTGAGATGCTTGAGCAGCTCCAGGCCGCCCGAAGGGGGCAGGGCCGCGGCCACGATGGCCAAGTCAGGCGGGTTGGCCACCACCTCGGCCAAGGCTTGGGTCATGTTGCCGGCCTGGCTGACCCTGAGCCCCTGCTCGATGAGCAGGCGCTCCAGGGAATGGTAATGGGCAGGCTCGGACTCGGCTAGCAGCACCCTGAACAAAAGGACCTCCCAATATAGGCGCAGTCCTACTATGGGCAATCGCCGGCGAAATATCCAGTGAAAATATTCACATCTGGCTGCCCCCTCAACACCATTTCCCGCCGCCCCGCAGAGGCTAGAACTTGTCCGGCAGGATGGCTTGCAGCTTGCGGCGCAAGCTCCGAGGGGGTGAAGGGCTTCTGGATGAACCCGGCCAGCCCCTTGCCGGTGAAGCGGTTGGTGGACTCCTGCTCGTTGTAGCCGCTGGTGAGTAGCACCTTGACGCTGGACTTGAGGCGGCGCATCTGGTGGAAGGTCTCCTCGCCGGACATGCGGGGCATGGTCATGTCCAGGAGCACCAGATCCACTTTTTCCAGATGCTGGCGGAACAGGTTCAGGCCGTCCACTCCGTCCTTGGCGGTCAGCACCCGGCAGCCCATCTTCTCCAGGGACATGCGGGTGACCCCGCGCACCATCTCGTCGTCGTCAACCAAGAGCACATGGATGGTGTGGGCCAGGTGCCCTTCCTCGGGCGTTTCTTCGTGGGCGTCCTGAACCGGCTTTTGGCTGGCGGGCGCTCCCCCCGTCCGGGCTGGGGGCGGCTGATGTAGGTGCCCCAGGATATCTGCTCATGCAGCCACTGCTTGACCCGGGTATGGCTTATGGTGTTGCCGGGTTGCCAGCCCTCGGCCGGGGCCTGGGCCAGGATTACCCCCTCCAGGGTGATAAGCTCGGCGCTGCCCCGGCGGCCCAGGCGCAGGGAGTCGGCGAAATCGTCGAGATAGGGTGGGGTGAGCGCCCCGGCCACCACTCCGCGCATCTTGCCGCCGGGTCCGATCAGGGGCACGGCCATGGAAAAATAAGGCTTGCCGGTGCGGGGGCTGCGGCGGGGGTTGCCCACGTGGTAGCCCTTGCCCTGGGCGAGGGCCTGCTGGAAGTAACCCCGCGTGGAGATGTCGATGTCCGGGGTGGGATAGATGGAGCTGATAAGGCGCACTCGGCCGGTGAGGTCGGCCAGCCAGATGGCCTGGATCTGGGGGGAGGAGGCGGCCGCGGCCCGCAGCTCTTCCCAGAGTTTCCTGGAAGCGGCTATCCGCTCCCAGCTCTGGTCCTTGGCCAGGTCGGCGGCGCGGTAGAGGACCTGCTCCGCCCCTTCCATGGTGCGCAGCATGTGCTCGGCCAGGGCGTTGGCCGAACTGGCCGTGCCCCGTTCGGCGGTGGCCAGATGATCCCGGTGGTGCAGGTAGGTCATCCAGCCCAGGGCCAGCAGCAGCACCCCCACCACAAAGGTCATGGCCAGCCAAAGGGCCCGGGGAGTGCGCATGGAAAAAGCTCTGCCGGGTTGGACGGCCGATTTTCGGGGGGTCATTTGAAGTGTGTTTCCCGCAAGCGTGCAATATTTCAAAAATGAAATATTAAAGGATTTTTATTAGCCGCTTGGGGCAGGGAAACGGCGCAACAATTATCTAAATGCCGCTAAGGCGAAAATAACATAACAAGGGTCAGGTTTAAAACCTAAAGTGATGTTGCCGAAGTTTCATGACGGAACGGCGACGCGAGGATGATAATTGAGGCGCTCCCGGCCTTTCGCCGCAAGCGCCTGGACAAGCCGGGCGGGCCGGTCTACCATAATTCGAGCCCCAGGACGCAAAAGGAGCGCCGGTGAAGATAGACTTGGGCCAGGCCCTGGACAATTTGCAGCAAATGCGGGCGGAAGGCAGCAGGGAAGCGGTGGCCAACGCCCTGTTCGTGGTGGCCATGGCCCAGATGCAAAAGGGCCGGGCCGCCCCCGCCAAGGTGGCCCTGGACGAGGCCCTGGAGCTTTGCACCCAGCTGGGCAACCTTTCGGGCCAGGGGCAGGTGCTGCTGCGCCTGGCCGAGTTGGGCAAACAGGCCGGAGAGGCCGCCCAGGCCCTGGATCTGCTGAACCGGGCCTTGGCTTGTTTCGACCAGGCCCAGGACGCCCCCGGCCGGGCCGCCGCCCTGGAGCGCCGGGCCGGGTTGCAGCAGGAAACCGGAGACTTGGCCGGAGCCACCGCCTCCCTGGAGGCGGCCCTGTCCTTGGCCCTGGAGGCCGGGGACGAGCTCAGCCAGATGCTTCTGAACCAGTACCTGGGCCCCCTGCACCGGCAGCAGGGGGAGAACCAAAAGGCCCTGGACGCCTACCGCCGCCTGGGGGCGTTGAGCCAGAAGAACAACGAACCCCAGCGCGAGGCCCTGGCCCTGGTGGGGGTCGGCACCCTCCTGGCCGGGGAAGGCCAGGCCGACGAGGCCGAGCGGGCCTTCAAGGGCGCCGAGGAGGTGTTCCGCCGCTTGGGACAACCCAAGCAGGCCGAGGTGGTGGCCGCCGAGCGCCGCCGCCTGACTGGCCGCTGATTCACTCCAATTCTAAAAACCGCCGCTCCGCGGCCCCAGAGGTTATTACTATGAGTTTTAGAGCTAAGTCGTTTGCCTGCCTGGTGGCTTTGCTGTTGACTCTGTCCCTGTCCCTGTCCCTGGCCCTCCCGGCGGCGGCCATGGACAAGGCCGAGGCCGACATCAAAGTGCAAGAGGCCCGCATCAGCCTGATGCAGTTCACCAACTCCCCGGACAACAGCACCCCCCGCTGGCTGCTGGCCCGCTGCAAGGGCGTGGCCCTGTTCCCGGGCATGATCAAGGCCGGCTTCATCGTGGGCGGCAACTACGGCACCGGGGTGATCATGAGCCGCCGCCCGGACGGCACTTGGTCCGGCCCGGCCTTTTTCATCATGGGCGGGGCCTCCATCGGCTTCCAGATCGGGGCCCAGTCGTCGGATCTGTTCATGGTGATCATGACCAAGGTGGGCCTGGACGCGGTGCTCAGAAACCAGGCCAAGTTCGGGGTGGACGCCTCGGCCGTGGCCGGGCCGGTGGGGCGCGACGCCCAGGCGGCCATCGCCGGGGCCAGCACCCAGGCCGACCTGTACTCCTACTCGCGCAGCGCGGGGGCCTTCCTGGGGGCCTCGGTGAGCGGGGCGGGCATCCAGTTCGACAAGGCCTCCAGCGCGGCCTACTACGGCAGGCCGGTGACCGTGGCCGATATCTTCGAGGGCAAGGTGGAGCTTCCCCCCAGCGCCAAGGCCCTGGTGGAAACGCTTAACCAGTTCAAATAGGGGCGCGGGCTAACAGGTGCCGCAGCCCTTGCGGCGGTGGTCGTCGTACCAGCTTCTGACCAGGCCCTTGAGTTCCGCGCGGTCGGCTCCCAGCAGCTCGCTGATCTGGGACTTGGTGAGGATGCCGGTGAAAAAGGCGAACTTGCAAAGGTAGATGAGCGATTCCCGAGACGGCTCGTCGGCTATGTCCGAGAGCCAGCCCTCCACGCCCTGGGCCACGATGCTGGCCCGCAACTGCTGGTGACGGCTGGCTATATCCGGGTGGTCCGGGCTCAACATGGGATGCTCTCCTGGCCTAAACTAGTGAGTTGAAATAATAACCGCCCCCAGCCCCCCGGGCAAGCGAGGTGTTTTTTGGTTGACACGGCTGGTGGGCCTTCCTATAATCGCGCCATTGTGAATATAGGGACTTACGGTTCCGTCTTGGAAAAACATAAAGTTAGCCAAGCTAGTCTCGGCGGCAGTTTTCCGCGTCCCGGGTAGAGGGCCATTGGGTCCCCCAGGAAGCGGGTTTAGTATATATGGGGCTGGGCCGCCAGGTTGCGGTCGCCCCCGAACACAGAACCAAGGCAAGTCCAAACTCTCAGCAAAGAATCACGGAGGTTTTTTCTCATGGCTAAAATGCATGACACTCCGCTGCTCGACGAGTTGACTAAGGGTCCTTGGCCAAGCTTCGTTACGGACATCAAGAAAGCGGCGGAAGCCGGTAATGAAGCCTGTGCCGACCTCTTGGGGCAACTCGAGCTCTCCTACAAAGACAAGGAGGGCCACTGGAAGCACGGCGGTATCGTGGGCGTCCTGGGCTATGGCGGCGGCGTCATCGGCCGTTACTCCGACGTACCCGACCTGTTCCCCGGCGTTGAGCACTTCCACACCCTGCGTGTGAACCAGCCCGCGTCGAAGTTCTACAAGACCGAGCGCCTGCGCGAGGTCCTGGACATCTGGAACCAGCGTGGTTCGGGCATGCTCAACATGCACGGCTCCACCGGCGACATGGTGCTCTTGGGCGCCTTCACCGAGCAACTGGAGCCCATCTTCGCCGAGCTGACCCAAAAGGGTTGGGACCTGGGCGGCTCCGGTTCCGCTCTGCGGACCCCGGCCTGCTGCGTGGGCAAGGCTCGTTGCGAGTTTGCTTGCATCGACACCCAGGACATCTGCTACTCCTTGACCCAGGAGTACCAGGACGAGATGCACCGTCCGGCTTGGCCTTACAAGTTCAAGTTCAAGATCGACGGTTGCCCCAACTGCTGCGTGGCCTCCCTGGCCCGCTCCGACTGTGCCATTATCGGTACCTGGCGCGATGACATCCGCATCGACCAGGAGGCCGTGGCCGCCTACGTCGGCGGCGAGATCGTGGCCCACGGCGGCGCCAACGGCCCCGATGCCAAGCTGGACATCAAGGCCGACGTCATCGATCTGTGCCCGACCGGCTGCATGTTCTACGAGGACGGCAAGCTGAGCATCAACAATGCAGAGTGCACCCGCTGCATGCACTGCATCAACGTGATGCCTCGCGCCCTGCGCCCCGGCCTGGACACCGGCGCCAGCATCCTGGTGGGCGCCAAGGCCCCCATCCTCGAAGGCGCCCAGATGGGTTCGCTGATCATCCCCTTCATCAAGATGGAAGAGCCCTACGACGAGTTCAAGGAATTCGTCGAGAAGATGTGGGACTGGTGGGATGAGAACGGTAAGAACCGCGAGCGCATCGGTGAGCTGATTCAGCGCGTGGGTCTGTCCGCGTTCATCACCGCCGTTGACCTGAAGCCGATTCCGCAGATGGTCAAGGAGCCCCGCTCCAACCCCTACATCTTCTATAAAGAGGATGAGGTGGAAGGTGGCTTCGAGCGCGACATCTCAGATTACCGCAAGAAGCACGCCCGCTAAAGGCTCAAAGGAGGATTTGAAAAATGGCAGAATTTCAAGCCAACAAAATCACCGACATTGGGCCGCCTAAATACGACGAGATGTGGCCCCAGGTGATCAAGGACAACTACGGCAAGTGGCTGTATCACGACATCCTCGAGCCCGGCGTGCTGGTGCATGTGTCCGAGACCGGAGCCAAGGTCTGGTCCCTGCGCTGCGGCGCTACCCGGCTCATGACCACTCTGTTCCTGGAGCAGATCTGCAAGCTGGCCGACGAGTACTGCGGCGGTTTCTTCCGCTTCACCACTCGTAACAACGTCGAGTTCATCGTCGGCGACGAGTCCAAGCTGGAGCCCCTGAAGAAGGCCCTGGCTGCCAACGGCGCGCTGCCCCTGGGCGGCACCGGCGCCGGCATCACCAACATCGTCCACACCCAGGGTTGGGTCCATTGCCACACCCCCGCCATCGACGCCTCCGGCGTGGTCAAGGCGGTCATGGACGAGCTGTTCGACTACTTCGGCTCCCACAAGCTGCCGGCCCAGGTGCGTATTTCCCTGGCCTGCTGCCTGAACATGTGCGGCGCCGTGCACTGCTCGGATATTTCCATCCTGGGCGTGCACCGCAAACCCCCGGTGATCGAGCACAGCCACCTGGACAAGATGTGCGAAATCCCGACCACCATCGCCGCTTGCCCCACCGCGGCCATCAAGCCCGCCAAGATTGATGACTACAAATCGGTGGCGGTGAACGCCGACCGCTGCATGTTCTGCGGCAACTGCTACACCATGTGCCCCGCCATGCCTTTGGCCGACGCCGCGGGTGACGGCATCGCCCTGTGGGTGGGCGGCAAGGTGTCCAACGCCAAGAGCATGCCCATGTTCTCCAAGTTGGCCGTGCCCTTCATCCCCAACGAGCCTCCTCGTTGGCCCTCCACCGTGCAGACCATCAAGAAGATCGTGGAGGTCTACGCGGGCGACGCCATGAAGTACGAGCGTGTTGGCGAGTGGGCTCAGCGTATCGGTTGGGAAAAGTTCTTCGAGAAGACCGGTATCGAGTTCAGCCACCACCACATCGACGACTACCGCTTCGCCGCCACCACCTGGCGGACCTCGACCCAGTTCAAGTGGTAGCCGCTTAGCGCTTCGGCGCTACGCTGAAAAGCACACCGCCCGGGGATTCGTCCCCGGGCGGTTCTTTTGTGGGCCTGCCGCGTTGGTCTAGAACGTATAGCCCACCACGATGGACCAGCCGCTGATGTTGTCGCCCCTGATGATCGATGCGCCCACGCGCAGGGCCGACAGGGGCAGGCCGAAGCGCCTGATGTCCAGGCCGATGGTGGCCCCCAACTCGCCGTAATAGGTCCAGCCCATGATCTCCTGGTCCTGGCCCACGAAGTGCATCCCGCCCAGGAACACCTGCCACAGCATGGGGTTGCCCGCCAGGGACACGCCCAGGGGGCCGCCCAGGGTGACCCGCCCGGCCAGCGAGTCGATGTCGTCGTTGAACTCCTGGGCCGGGTCGTCGGTCTCGACGCTCTCCACGTAGGAGTGGGTGTATTTGGCCAGCACCTTGAGGTCCAGGGCGCCCAGCTTGCCGTCGTAGCCGCCGCTCAGGATGCCCGAGAGCATCATGGCGGTGACGGAGAAATTGGCGGTCAGCCCGTCGAACACCGGCGCGGCCACGTCTCGACTGAAATCGTTCAGGTAGGTCACGCTGTTGCGCAGCCTGGCCAGGCCCGCGCTGATGCCGGGGGCCACGAAAAGGCCGTTGGCGAAGGTGAACTTGCACCCGCCCTCCAACATGCCGGAATAGCCCTTCCAGTTGGAATCCCAGCGCATTTGTTCGCCAAAGGCCTGGGATATGGCGTCCACCTTGGTCTTGGCGTCCAGATAGCCCAGGACCACCCCCACATAGGGCGACCAGCTACGGCCCTTGTCCTCGAAGCTGTAGTAGATCGGCAACTTGGTGGTGGAGAAGTCCACATCCGGCTCGCCGGGGAACTCCACGTTGTAAAAGGCCGAGGACAGGTCCGGGGAAACGGTGAGGTTGATGATGCCGGCGATGGTGTTGGCAAAGCTGGAAGATGTTTGCATGTCGCGGCGGGCCTGCTCGCGCAGGGCTTCTATCTGGGCTGGGGTCACATGGTAGGCCATGGCCGTGGACGCCGGGGCCGCCAACCAGAAACAGGCCGTCAGCAGCCAGACAACCCCCTTGCGAAACCACATGGATTCCCCCCATCCTTTTGGCGGCAATAATTTTTTTGCATTGCGGGCAGCACAGGCGCGAGTGCAAATACCCTAGAATGATCCGGCCGGTATAGGCAAGCATAATCGACGGGTTGATGGGGCGAACAGACCGTCGGCGCGCCGCAAAAGCGCAATGTGCTACCCTGAGTCAAGTCACCGCAAACCGCCGGCCCCGGGCCGCATAACCAAATGGGATGGAGCGTCATGGAACTCAAAGACTATTTTGAAAACGCCAAGGGATTGGGAGTGCTCTCCACCGCCGACGACAAGGGCCGGGTGGACGCGGCGGTGTATTCCAGACCCCATTTCATGGATCAGGACACCGTGGCCTTTATCATGCCCGACCGCCTGACCCACCAAAACCTCCAGACCAACCCCCACGCCGCCTATCTTTTCGCCGAGGAGGGCTTCAACACCCGGGGGCGGCGGCTGTTCCTCACCAAGCTGCGCGAGGAGAAAGACAGCGAGCTCTTGGCCCAGCTTCGCCGGGGCCGCCACGGCCGCGAGGCCACCGAGCGCTACCTGGTGTTCTTCAAGATCGACAAGGTCCTGCCGCTGATCGGGCCGGGGGAGGAAGAATGAACTAGCTAGTCTCTTTATTAAAAGCACTTGAATGTTGAAACATAAAAGACGTATTGTCGATGATAAGCTTTAGCTAATGCGGAGGGGAAGATGAGTTATAGATGGATGCCTATTATGGGGAGGATGAGTAAGGAAGGGGGAAGTATTGTCTTTAAGGGAGGCGAAATATCCCTTCCCGGGAATACAGCACCTAACGCTGAAGTAGGTCTTTTTATCTGTGATCAATATTTTTCCGGAGGTTCAATCTCTGCCGATATTACCTTTAATGGCGTTTCACAAAATACTTCCGCAGGGATAATATTCAACTATGATTCCCAAACTCAAAACTTATTCTTAGCGGCATTAGGTTCTGGGCCTATGTACGCGGTTAGACATCAGGGAAGCGATAAATGGACCTCTGTTGCTCATGCCGGACCTCCAAATGCAATAGAGGAATGCATTGCGTATCACCTCGAAGTTTGTCTGTATGGTTCTCTGGTAATTATGCGAGTAAATGACGTAGAGGTAATTAGAACCATAATTCCAATTCCTCTGCTTCAAAGCCAAGTGGGGCTGTTTTGTATAAATAAAAGTGATATAAAAATCGACAATTATTTGATAGAGATTGTTAAACCAAAAGCATTTGTTGTTATGCAGTTTAGCTCTCCATATAACGAAGTATATCTAGATGTAATAAAGAATATATGTGAGGAAGAAAAGATAGATGTGGTGAGGATAGATGAGGCAAGTGGTCCGGGATTAATTATAGATGACATTTCCAAAGTTATTAGGGAGTCCAAGCTAATAATTGCGGACATTAGTCCCGTAAATGCGAATGTGTTTTATGAGGTTGGCTTTGCTCACGCTCTCAATAAGCCAACTATTCTTATAGCCGAAAAAGGCACCAGCCTTCCTTTTGATGTCTCTCCTTTTAGAACTCTATTTTACGAAAATTCAATTGGGGGAAAAAGGAAGTTGGAGGAGGGGCTAAGGAAACATATTAGGGCCAGTCTTAGGCAGCCATTTGAATAACAGTTTTGTTTTATCGGGGATGAGTGCGAGTTATTCTATATCCATTTCGAAATCCTTGGTTCACCCTAATCCCCCTCCCGCCCCACGGTCTCCAGGTTCACCCCCTTGGTCTCTATGCCGAAGACCCAGGTGATGGTTGCGCCAAGGGCCCACCCCGCTATCCGGGGTTGTGCCTGAATGGTGATTCAGGTTACATTGTAGGCCATCCTTCCGCCCTAATCGGCCCGACGCCCGCACGGCGGCCACCAGGGGGTGTGCCATGACCGCGCTGGAGCCTTCCCAGGTCAAGGAACTGCTCAACAAAAACTGGATGACCCACGACGCCATGTGGTTTTTCCATTGCCTGCGAAAGTACGGCATGGAAGACACCAACCAGCTAAACCAGGCGGCGATCCGCTCCATGGCCCAGATCGAGGCGGGGCGCCTGGCCCAGGCCCTGGGCATCGCCTCCATCGACTCGCTGGAGGATCTCAAGCGTTTCGTGGAAGGGGCCTTCGCGGTGGTCAAGGCCGACTTCATGGACTTCACCTACGAGTTTATGCAGGGCGGCTCCCTGCGCATGAACATGGGGGAGTGCTTCGCCCACCAGGGCATGCAGCGCCTGGGGGTGCTGGACCAGTACCGCTGCGGCATCTATCTAAGGGTGGACGTCTGGCTGAAAACCCTGGGGGTGGACTATGAGGCCGAGCCTGCCTTCGAGGGGTGCCTCAAGCTTCAGCGGGACTCCTGCCACCGCACCTATCATTTCTCCTGGTAGGTGGGACCGGCTATGCCGGGGCCGGAGGCAAAAAGCCGCCCGACCACAGTGAAACATCCCTGCCGAAACTTGGCCGCGCCGCTTGCCACCGGCGCGCTTAAGGGTTATGTATGCATAGCTAAGTTTTGTACAAAACCCGATTTGGATTACCCCAGATGCCCCCGGTACCCCCCCGCATGGTGGTGGCCGCCCTCAGGGGCGGCAGCGGCAAGACCACCCTCACCCTCGGCCTGATTCAGGCCCTGGCCGACCTGGGCCTGGCCGTGGCTCCCTTCAAGAAGGGCCCGGACTACATCGACCCGTTTTGGCTCTCCGAGGCCGCCGGGTCGCCCTGCCGCAACCTGGACCCCTTCCTCATGGGCCCGGACCAGGTGCGCCGCTCCTTCGCCTATTTTTCCCGCGGGTTCCAGGCGGCGGTGATCGAGGGCAACCGGGGCCTTTTTGACGGCATGGACGCGGCTGGCTCCTACTCCACCGCCGAGCTGGCCAAGATCCTGGACGCGCCGGTGATCCTGGCCCTGGACTGCACCATGGCCAGCCGCAGCGTGGCCGCCGTGGCCCTGGGCTGCCAAAAGTACGACCCCGCGCTCAACTTGGCCGGTTTCATTCTCAACCCGGTGGGCACCGCCCGCCAGGAGGGGGTGGTGCGCCGGGCGGTGGAGGACGCCACCGGCCTGCCGGTGCTGGGCGCGGTGCCCCGCCTGAAGCTGGACATGCCCCAGCGGCACATGGGCCTGGTCCCCCCCCAGGAGCACGAGAGGGTGGCCGATGCCCTGCACAACGCGGCCCGCAGCGTGGCCGCCCACGTGGATCTGGAGCGGGTGCGGGCCATCATGGCCCTGGCCCCGGCCTGGAACGAGGATGCGATCCCCGAGGGGCTCATGCCCTCCAGCCCGCCCACGGGCCCCCGGCCCCGCATCGGGGTGGTGCGCGACGCGGCCTTCGGCTTCTACTATCCCGAGAACCTGGAGGCGCTGACCAACTTCGGGGCGGACCTGGTGTTTTGCTCGGCTTTGGCCGACCCGGAACTGCCCCCGGTGGACGCCCTGTACCTGGGTGGCGGCTTTCCCGAGACCCACGCCCCGGCCCTGGCGGCCAACGCCTCCTTCCGGGCCTCGCTGGCCACCGCCGCCGAGGGCGGCCTGCCCATCTACGCCGAGTGCGGGGGGCTCATGTACCTGGGCCGCCGCCTCATCGTGGAGGGCCGAGCCTGGGACATGGCCGGGGTGCTGCCGGTGGACTTCGCCATGAAGCGCCGCCCCCAGGGCCACGGCTACACCCAGTGCCGGGTGGAAAAGCTCAACCCTTTCTGGCCGGTGGGTTATGAGTTCAAGGCCCATGAGTTCCACTATTCCGAACCCCATCCCCTGCCCGGGGCCGAGCTGGAGTTGGTCTACCGGGTGATCCGGGGAAAGGGACTCCTCGGCGACATGGGCGGCCTGGTGCTGAAAAAAGTTTTGGGAACCTACCACCACGTGCACGTTTTGGGCTCGCCGGGCTGGGCTCCGGGCCTGGTGGAGGCGGCCAAAGTCTAGGAAAAACTTGACACCACGGCCAGTGCTGGCTATGGTGTCCTGTGTTGTGAAAAAAGCTCCAATCCTGGGAGGAATACCTGATGGCTACCGAGCAAGAAATCCGCGACCTCGTCATCCAGGTCATGGAAAAGAAACAAAAACGCATGATGATGAAGGACCTGCTCAAAGAGGTCCAAAAGCTGGACGAAAGCGTGGAAAAGCGCTCCCTGAAGAAGGCGACCACCACCATGATTCAGGACCAGAGCCTTCAGTACTGGTCCAGCGGCTCCACCACCTACTTCGCCCTGCCCGGCGGCAAGCACGCCGAGGGCGAGGACTAAACCTGCGCCAGCTCCGGCCCCATTGCGGGGCCTTTTTTCTCCTCCGCCATAGACCGGGCCGGCAGGTTCGTTCCCTGGCGGAGGGTTGTTTTTTAGGGGTGCGTCCCCTGAAGGCGATGGACCCATGAGCAAGATTGAAGACCCTAGCGGCATCCCGGAAGACGACTTTTTGCGGGAAGGCCTGGTGGACCGGCTGACCCAGTATCTGGAGGCAGAGCCCAAGGCCTGGCACGTGCGTTACAACCTGGGGGTGGCCCTGATGCAGCAGGGCCAGGTGGACGAGGCCCTCATGCAGTTCCGCCAGGTCATGGCCGAGTCTCCCAAGCATCTGGAGAGCATGGTCAACGTGGCGGCCATCCATCTGGGCAAGGGCCAGCCGGAAGAGGCGCTTCGGGTGCTTAGCGCTGCCCTGAAGGTGTGGGACATCCCCATGGTGCGGGCCAACCTGGGCGTGGCCTATCTGCAGATGGACCGCCTGGAAGAGGCGGCCTATCACCTCAAGGAGGCCTTGAACGGCGCGCCCAACATGCCCGACGCCCTGACCAACCTGAGCACCATTTTCCTGCGCACCGGAGAGACTGAGAAGGCCGAGAAGGCCGCCCGCCAGGCCCTGGAGCTAAACGGCAACTTTGCCATGGCCCACAACAACCTGGCGGTGATCCTCAGCGAAAAGGGCGACGAGGAGCAGGCGCGCTTCCACGCGGTGCGGGCCAGGGAGCTGGGTTACGAGGTGCATCCCCAGCTAGCCGAGCAGCTGGGTTTGTCCTAGGCAAGACGCCGGGGAAAAAGAGAAGAAATTATTCACTTGACCAAACGGCTTCGGACCGTTATTGACAAGAAGTGATTTTCACCCCCGGCGGCCTACGGGCGGCTGATCAGCCCCGCGCATAGCGGACCACAGGCGGTTGGGTAAAGGCTAGGACACCGTTCCCCATGGGGACGGCATCATCATAGTTTTTTGAGAGATTTCGGGGGCTCCCCGAACAACTTTGCCAATCAAGGAGGACATTATGTTCGAGGTGGTGGTTGACGCTGACAAGTGCATCGGCGACGAGGAATGCGTGGAAGTCTGCCCGGTAGACGTGTACGAGATGCAGGATGGCAAGGCCGTTCCGGTTAACGCCGAAGAGTGCCTGGGCTGCGAGAGCTGTATCGAGGTGTGCGAGCAGGACGCCATTACCGTGACCGAGGTCTAAGCGCCCTACGCTAGCTGAATGTTTCAACCGGGTCCCGGCCAGTAGGTCGGGACCCGGTTTTTTATGCCCTGGCGTCCTCAGGCGACGGCATGCTGCGTTGCCGGCTGCGCCCGGTCCTCGACGTAGGTATGCCTACGCCTGCGGCCGGTGCTCGCCGGGCGCCTTGTCTGCCGTCGCCTGAGGACGCCATACTTAATCCTGCCACCGGCATACTGCGTTGCCGGCTGCGCTCGGGCCTCGACGTAGCTGGACTAAACTTGTGGCCGGTGGTCACCGACCGTCTTGTATGCCGACGGCTGAGAGTGCTTAAACAATAAGAGAGGGCCGGTCCATGGGACCGGCCC
>JAHIQI010000060.1 GCA_018902755.1 Pseudomonadota bacterium
AAAATCCTATTGGGGTTGGCGGCCGCCGTGGTCTTGGCCCCCGCCCCGGCCGGGGCGGGGCCCAAAATTTATGCGTCCCCGGCGCCCGCCGGACATCACCCGCCTGTTTTTTAATCCGACGCCAAGGGAAGGATGCCCATGTTGCGGGCCTGATCCACCGAAATCAGTTGGTACTGCGCATCGGCGGGCTTCTCCGATTGGAACCTGTTGACCGAGTTCTCAAGCTCCGCGGTGCCGGCCTTCAGGGCCTTGACGAAGCTGTTCCAAGAGGCGTTGTGTATTTTCTTGCCGAGTTGTTCGGAGGTGAGCTTCTTGGATTTGTACTGGGCCAGATCGACATCGCCCATCATGGTGGTTTCCAGGCCCACGACGCGGTTTTGGTCCGGATCGAGGCTGAAGGCGAAGAAGGCGTGGCCCGGGATCAGCACCAGATAGGACAGGATGTCTATCTTGCGACAAATACTGGCGAACAAAACCGTGCCGTCGATGCAGTTGGTCTGTTGCGCGTTGAGAGAATCACCGAACAAACGCACGTGTTGGGCGTAAATGGCCGGTGAAACCGCCGAGGGGGTGGTGATGCTGCTGTATTTCATCCCCCGGCGCTGCATCACGTTCCAGATGGCGAACACCTGGCGGATCACCACATTGGGGTCGCCGCTCTGGTAGCCGGTGAAGGCGTCGATCTCCCCGGATTGCAAGGCCTCCTTGAGAATTTGGTCTACCCAGGGGTGGTTCTCGTTGACATACGCGGCGAACATCCAGCTCATGTCCACCCCGGGTTCGACGGCCTGGCTCTCGTCCTCCACGGGGTTGCCGTCCTTGTCGGTTGGCATGAGATAGATGGGGCAGTCGTTGAGAGAGCGAACGGTGACCGTCTCCGACTTGATGCCCTGGGACTTGCCGTTTATGAACAACTCCATCACCACCGACATGGGCCGGACCTGGCGGGACTTTAGCAGGGCGGAATAATTCCAGTTGATTTTGGGAAAGATATCGTATGCTTCTTCAGGTACGCCGATCGTCCCCTGCACCGAGCTTTGGCTCATCAAGCGGTTGGCCTTCACCACCAGCTTGACCTTGCTGCCGGCCGGCGCGTCCGCCACCATCGCCCCGATAAACCCGTCGGGGTCGCCAATGAAATATTCCGTGTCCTCGTCCTCCTCGGACGCGGCCATGGTGGCGGTGGATACGATAAGGGATGGGAATAGTTGCCTATCCAAGGCCACCACCGGCTCCCAGCTTAGTTCGGCGGCCGCTTGGCTGGCCTGCGCCGCCACGGGCATCACCCAACAACCAATCAGCACAAAAACGATCACCGCCAACAGCCACGCTTTTTCCATGGCCTTGCCCGCGGTTTTATCCTGGTTTCTAGGGCAGTGCTGGAAGATCATCGGCAACATCCATCCCCTTTTTGCCGGGGCCTTCGCACCCGGCGCTTTTTTGGTTACTTTTTCTTTTCGGTCTTCCCGCCTACCCGGCAAAAGCCGCGTCAGGGGCGGTCCTTCCCCAACATACCGGAAAACAGGCTCAATTAAGATCGCTGTCCTTGTAGTACCTGGTGGCCTTGCCGGTAAGCTCCATGGCCAGCCCTTTGTCGGTGAGCTGATACAGCCACACCCCCGGGGAAACCGAGACGGCCCCGGCGTAGGCGCCGCCTTCCTCGCCTATCTTCTTGGCCGCTGAGCCCTGTCCGCCAATCTCCCAGCCGGTATCCACAAACCGCTTAAGGTCCTTTTGGTTCTCGAACACCAGGACCAGGCGGAACTTCTTTACGCCAAAGCCCCACCCCGCCTGGGCCTCGACCATCTTCATGTAGATTTCCTGCTTGGCTTTTTTGTCGAACACGATCCCCTTGCCCGCGCCGCCGCCGAACAGCAGGATCTTGGTGCCGAAGTTGCTGAAAACCGCGTACCCGTCCGCTTTGCCTATCAAAGTTTTGGCCGAAGGACGCATTTTGTATAAACGATCCAAGGTTTCTTGAGCCATTTTGCGGAGTTCCGCCCGCGCCTCGGCCACGTCTTTTTTGCTCGCGGCCAGGGCGGAGCCCGCCGCCATGGTCAACCCCAACACCAGTCCCATGACCACGGCAAACATGACATGGCGGCTCTTCTTCATTCTCTTGCCTCCGTTAGGCCCACGTCGATTCGATCAACCCCGCTCCGCCTCCCGCGATGCGAACAGGCGCGAAAGGTCGGCTCGCCACGGCGGTTGCCACCAAAACTTTGCAGCGCGTTGTAGTATTTATTATTGTACAAAATATTATCCATAGTTTTTGACAGTTAATTGACATCGCCCTTTTTTTCATGGTTTGCTTTGCTGACAAGCGTGTCGACGCCACCCCACAGCACCAGGAGGCAGGCCGTTTTCAAGCTGGCCCACGATCCCCTGGCCCCCTTCGCGGCCAGCCGCACCCCGGCCGGGCTCTACGCCCGCTCCCGCTGGCTGGGCGGCGACCCCCGCCTGGGGCGGGACATGGCCCGCGCCGTGGCCGCCCTCGGGAAGGGGCAGCGGGCCGACGGCTCCTGGGGCGGATCGCCTCTGATCACCCTGGGCCGCCTCTTCGGCCTGCACCTCACCCAACGCGATCCCGACCCGGCGGTGGAGCGGGGCCTGGACCGGCTTTGGGGGTGGGCCATGGCTCCCGCCGCCCCCGCCGCCCCCACGGCGCGCGAGCTGCACGGCCTACCCTTCACTCCCAGCCGGGGTGACGCCCTGTGGCCCGCGGCGGCGCTGTTCCTGGCCACCATCTTCGGGCGCGAACAAGAGCCCAGGGTGATCGAGGGGTTGCGGCATCTGGAAAAGTGCCTGATGGGCGGCGACGACCTGGGTTGGGCCGCGCGCTCCAACCTGCTCCGCGCCCTGGCGGTGCACCCGGAGTTTTGCCGGGGCCGGGGGGTGAAGGCCTTCTTAGAGCAATTGCTCGAAGTCATCCCCGAACAAGGCCCCTGGCCCAGAGGCCTGCCTTTTCACCAGGTGGTCAACGCCTTGGCCCACCTCCCCGGCCGCCGGGCCTCAGGCCTGCTGCGGCCCCTGCTGCCAGGCCTGGCCGCGGCTCAGGCCCGCGACGGCTGGTGGGGGCGCACTGACCGCGAGTTCAAGAGCTTTCTGCTGGTGCACGCCCTCAAGAACCTGGGGCTGCTTCCCCGCTGAAACTGCCGACTCTTTCAAGCAAAATCAGGGCTTGGGGGCTAGAAGAATAAAGCGCCCTTCTTGCCAGCGATAACGGGCGGTTATCTCCCGGCCCCGGGTGTTGTCGTAGTAGGTGTGGCTGAGCACCCCGTCCTCCGCCCGTATCAAGGGGGTGGAGTTGTTGCGCCCGGCCCCGGACACGGCCAGGGCGCGGCCCCCCTGCACCGGCAGCTCGGCCAGGCGGCCCTGGGGGGTCAGGGTGAACAGGCGGTAAAGGTTGGCGTTGCAGGAGCCATAGGCCCCCAAATTGAAGTCCGGGCGGCCGTCGCCGTTGTAGTCGGCCAGGACCAGGGTGAGCGGGACCCAGAAAAAGGCGAGTTCCTCTGCGTTTCCAGAGGGATAAAACAGCTCACCCCAGGCGCGCTGATCCAGCAGGGCCTCGCCCCGGCGCACCCGGAGGGCGAAGGTTCCCTCCCATTTGTCCCCCGCGCCGCACCAGGGCTCGGGGTCCAGGAAGCGCCTCCCCTGGACCAGCACCACCTCCAGGGTCTCGCTGCGGCCGTCGCCGTCCAGGTCGGCCTGGGCCGAGGCGATCACCACCTGCGTCGGTGCATGCCCCGCCGAGGCCGCCCCGGCCATGAACGAAAACCACAGAACCAAGGCCATTATCAAGGCGTTCAAGTAAGACATAGCTCAATATAGCGCCGTGGCCCTGCCGAGCCAAGCGGAAGCGTCATGGCAAATTAGCTAATGGACTAGGATGGTTGGTTGTTGGCCCCCTGGGAATATTATATTATTTTGATCACAGGTTTTTAATTACGGCTAAACTTGACACGGCTTTGTTTATCGGACGGCCCGTCCGCCGAGCCAGGTTATGTATCAAAAATTTTTCCGTTTGGAACTGCCTCCCTTTGATCCGGAGCCCGACTCCCGGCTCATTGTGCTTACCCCCACCCACCGCGAGGCCCTGGCCACCCTGGTCTACGCCATGGAACAGCGGGAGGGCTGGGCCCTGCTCTACGGCGACGCGGGCCTGGGCAAGACCACCCTGCTCAAGGCTCTTATGATGGAATTGGACCAGACCACCATGGCGGCGGTGGTCACCAGCCCTTCGCCGGGCGTCGTGGACCTGTGCAACCAGATCGCCCTGGCCGTGTGTATGGAAGGGCCGTTCCAAACCGAGGGGAATTTTTTCATAGGCCTGCGCAAGCTCATGAAACAGTTCCGGGCCAAAGGCGACAAGGTGCTTTTGGTCATCGACAACGCCCATTCCCTGACCCCGGAGCAACTGACCCAATTGCGCCTCATAGCCTCCGCCGACAGGGAAGAGCCCAGGGTGCTCAACGTGTTCCTGTCCTCGCGCCCGCTCATCAAACACCTTTTACAACAGGCCAGAGAGGAAGACCTGCGCCAACTCCTGCACCGGCAACGGCGCCTGGAGCCCTTGACCAAGGAGGATACCGCCCAATACGTGCGGGAGCGACTGCGGGCGGCGGGTGGCGACCCGGCCATCTTTCCCCCGGAAACCCTTGAGGTAATCCACGCCCACACCCAGGGAGTGCCCCGCCTGATCAACGCGTTGTGCCTAAAATGCCTGAAAAGCGCCGACCAACAGGGGCAAGAACTAGTGAGCCCCCAGATGGCCAACCAGGCCCTGCAAGACCTGGGGCCGCTGGCCACCATTTTGGACCCCACGCCCGCCCCTCCACTTTTGCCGCACCATCACCATTTCTACGAGGGCATTGACGATCGCTGGAGCCCCTGCGCCGACCCTCCGCCCCGGCCGGAGTTGGGAGACCAAGAGCAGCACCTGGAAAACCGGCTGCTCAACCGCTGTCACGCGGCCTACCGGGGCATGTCCTGGTGGGACAAGACCACCCAGTTCACCGTGGAGTGGGACAACCTGCGGCGGCGGCGCCTGGGGGTGCTGGGGCCCGCCTTCCCCTCCTTCTGCCCCCGTTGGGTGGACGAGCGCTGGGGAGACCTAAACCAGGCCCGGCGCGACGCCGACTCCATGGGCGCCCTATACACCGACTGGATTGATGCGCAATACAAACGGGTTATGGGCAAGCGCCTGGGAGAGATGCCCCAGAGTGAGTTGCACGGCAAAACGGCCCGCGACTGCTATAGCGCCGCGCGGGAGCAAGGGGACGACGCAGGTGCCCAGCCGGTGAAAGCTCCCTTTGAGGTCGAGGCGTTCGACCCCGATGACCCGGAGCATGCCGGCCACGCGGCCAAGGCCCTGGACGAGATTTTTGAACTCGCCGGCTACGTCTGCGCCCAGGAAAAGCGCGGGGCCGCGGACCTGGTCAACGAGGCGGTGTGCCAGGCGGTGCTGCCGCTCAAGGCCCTGAGCGCCATCCCCAAGCTCCAGCAACAGGTTAGCGAGGCCCTGGACCGCATGGGCCACAAAGACCGCCCCGCTCCGGACCCACCCCCCAAGGACGGCCGCCCAGCTATCATCATTTAGTTCGCATAGTTCGCATGGTTCCATGAAGGCCCGGCGGCTAAGCGGCATGGCGCTGCCCGGCCGCGGCGCTGCCCGGCCGCGGCGCTGCCCGGCCGCGGCGCTGC